>JAHFDK010000260.1 GCA_023249095.1 Candidatus Rokuibacteriota bacterium
GCAGGCTGCGAACTGCCGCCACTACTTCATTGGATTTGGGGTCCCAGCGTCGGAGACCGAGATACCGATCACGCGAGTGCCGATCTCGCGGAGGCGGCCCTTGATCCGCTCTCGCCCTGGCCCCAGGGCAAAGTGCCGCCAGCCGTGGGCCTCGTTCACTCCGTACTGCAGCCGCATCAGCCCTGCCGTCATCGCCGTCGTGCCGGGCTCGATCTCTATCACGCTCATTGGAGCCTCACTCGCGCCAGGCTTAGGACTGTCAGCTGTTGACGATCTCGATGAGTTGCCGCAGTCTCGCCGCGTAAGAATGATGCTCGGCCAGGTGCTGCCGCAACCCTCTCACGATTTCGGCGTAGTGTTCCGGGCGCTGAAGAATATCGAGGGCCTTGGCCTCCGGCCGCTCCGTGGGCAACACGAGCTCCAAGGCCGCCGCCCCGTAGATCTCCTCGACGAACTTCGCATCAAGGCCAAACACGGGGATCGTATTGGCTGCGACGGTCTCGAACGTCCGGCAGGTCACAAGCTGTAGATGGTCGAATAGCGGCCGGTAGATGACCGGGGTAAACATCCCCAGCCCCATGGCCTCGATGACCTGATCGAACCTGATCGATGGTCGCACCTCCACGTTCAGTCGCTTGAGGTATCCAGGGTCGGACTGATATGCGGCTTCGATGATCGTCGGATTCGCCCACGGCGGCGACGAGTCCCAGCCGTATCCGATCAGCCCGATTCGGCCTACATGGGTCCGGATCTGTTCGACGCTCTCCAGCACCCGCCGCATCGGCCCCCACCGGAACCAGTTGTTGCCCACGTAGAACATCCCGTACTCCTTTGCGGCGAAGTCCAGCGGCGTCTCCCAGGCGGGATTATATGCGTGGAAGAAGAACGTCTGAACGTTCGGCCGGAGTGGATGGAGGGTCGGCTGGTAGATCTTGTCCGACAGGCTGTCACAGATGGCGGTCCAGGCACGGCTTTGGACCGCGTCCGGGTGATTGTAGTCACCGACGACGCTGATCGCGTCGTTGTACTTGCCATCGCAATCGATGACGACACGCCGGTGGCGGGGGATACTCCCGACGAGCCGCGCCCAGTCGATTTGATCTCCGTGCTGCAGTGCCGTGGTCCACTCGATGATGAAAATGACCGCATCGGCATCGTCCACCGACAAGGAATAGTTGAAGGAGCCAGCGTCGGGTGGCCCGTAGATGATGACCTTATGCCCGAGGGCCTTGGCCACCTCGCAGTAATTGTGGAGGTCCTGCGCGCTTCCCCGGTCTTCATATACGTAGTGGACGAATATCAAACGCATGGCGGCTCGCTCTTCTCCTCACCAGAGGGCCCACCAAGGTTTCGCCTCCCGCGTTCGACGCCGTCCCGTGCCACGCCTCAGCTCTCCACGATCTCGATCAGTTCCCGCAAGCGGACAGTTTGGGTGTGGTGTTGCGCGAGGTGTTGCCGGATGCTCTTCACGACCTCGGTGTAGTGTTCCGGTTTGCGCACCATGTCGAGCAGCCTCTTCGAAGGCTCTTCGCCCAACACGAGCTCCCTCGCGGCCCGGCCGTAGATCTCCTCGACGTGCGCTCCGTCCAGTCCGAACACTGGGATCGTGTTCGCTGCCGGAGTTTCGAAGAACCGCGGTGTCACGAAGCGCATCGCACTGAAGGTCGGTCGGCTGATTACCGGATTGAGCAGGGCCTTGCTCATCCACTCGATCACACGCTCGAATGGGACCGGATCCAGCGCTTCTGCCCCCAGCTTGGTCAGGTACGCGACGTCGCTGTAGTAGGCGTCTTCGAGGTTCATGGGTGCTGCCCACGGTGGCAATGACGCCCAGCCGTAACCCACCAGTCCGATCCGGCCAATCTCGTCGCGAATCGGTTCGATCGCCTGGAGAAGCCCGTGCATCGGCCGCCAGCGGAACTTGCTGTGGCCGACGTAGAGCATGCCGTACTCCTTGGCACGAAAGTCGAGCTCGACTGCCCACTCCGGGTTGTAGGAGTAGAACAGGAACGGCCGGACGCTCTTGCGACGTGGATGCAGCGTCGGCTGACATATCTTGGCGGACAGGGCGTCACAGATGTCGATCCACCGGCGGCTGGCCCCTTCATCCCGATGGTTGTAATCGCCCCCGACCTTCACCACATCGTTGTAGTTGCCGTCGCCGTCCAAAATGACGCGCCGTCTCCTCGGGATCTTGCTCACCAGACGCAAGAGGTCGAGGGCGTCGGCCCGCCACAAGTCGGTCGTCCACTCGAAGATGAACACAACGGCGTCGGCCGAGCCGACGTCCACCGAGTAGTTCAGGGGGATCTTGGGATTCGGTCTCCCATAGACGACGACTTCATGACCTAGCGCCCGCGCCGCCTCCGAATAGCCTTGAATCACGAGGCCGCTGCCTTGGTCCTCGAAGGCCCAGTACACGAACATGAGCCTCATACGGCGCAGGCCTGGTCGGACCTCGACCCATCAGCCCTCGAGGACACGGACCAGCTCCAGCAAGCGACGCTGATAGGAATGGTGCTCGGTCAGATGCCGGCGCACCTCCTTCACGATTTCCCGATACTTCTCTGGCTGCGCCAGCACGTCGAGAAGGGTCTCGCCGAGGCAGTCGCCAAGCGCGAGCGCACGCCCCCTCGGACCGTAGATGGATGCCGCGTGATCCGCATCTAGCATCACCAGCGGAATCGTATCGGCCGTGAAGATCTCAAAATACTTCGAAGTGACGAAGCCGAGATGCCGGAAGAGCGGGCGCTGGGTCATGACGTTCACTCGGGCCGTGCTCATCGTGGGGATGACGTCCGAGAATGGAACCGGTGGTCGCACTTCGATTGCCAGCCGGCGCAACCATGCCGTGTCGACGGAAAACGCCTCCTCGAGGCCCAGATTCAGCGCCCACCCCGGTGCCCCGTCCCACCACAGCCCGACAAAGGCGATCGGACCGACTTGGGAGCGGATCGGTTCCAGCGCCGGCAAGAGTCGGCCGCTCAGCTCTCGCCAGCGCCACCAGTTGTGGGCCATGTGGAGGATGTCGAAGACCTTCTCCCCTGAGGCTCCATCCGCCTTCGTCGCCCACGGATCGTACCCGTAGAACAGTACCGACTCGACACCCGGCTCCCGGGGAGACAACGTCGGCTGAAATACCCGATCAGCAAGTTGCGCATAGTATTCCAGCCACTCGGCCCGCTTACCCTTACTGGCATGATTACGATCGTATCCATCCAGAACCATGGCGCTGTTGTACATCCCGTCGGCATCGAGAATCACTCGTCGGCTCCGCGGCACCGACGAAAGAATTCGCGCCAGCTGAAGCCCGCTCATCCAATGCAGCTTCGACTCGAACACCAGGACAAGATAGTCGAACGTGGCCACGTCGGTAGAGAAATGCATATCGGTGAACCGTGGATCGGCACTACCGTACACCGCGATTGTGTGCCCGAGCTTGTCGCCGACGCGGGTATAGTTTGCGAGCGCTTGGATGCTCCCCGCATCGACGCGGCGGTCGGCGAGGAACAGGATTCTCAACCGCTGCTCGCAACCGCGCGCCCACCGCCGCGTCGCGTCGTGATCATGCTTTCAAGATCTCGAGTAACTCGTCAAAGCGTCGTTCATACGAATGATGGATCGCTAGATGTTGGCGCACCCGTAAGACGGCCTCCCAGTATCGCTCGGGCCGGCGCTCCACCTCGGCGAGATGACGTGCGACGTCGTCGCCGACCGCCAGTTGCCGTGCGTCAGGTCCATAGAACCGGTCGATGAGCTCCTCCGGTAACAGAAGCAGCGGTACCGTGTCGCACGCAAACGTGTCGAACGTTCGATTGGTGACGAGACCGAGATGGTTGAACAGCGGGCGGTGGATAATCGGGCTGAAGCGCGCTTGGCCGAGGAACTCGTGAACGTCGGTGAATGGGATCGGCTCCCGTGTTTCGACATCGAGACGGCGGAGGAGTTCAGGATCGACATCGGCGCCCCGGATTCCCAAGTGCTCGGCCCAGTCTGGCCGCTTTGCCCAGTCCCATCCGACCAGGCAGATCCGTCCCAGATCACGTCGCATGGGTTCCAGGCCTTCCAGGAACCGCTTCATTTGTGTCCAGCGCTGCCAGTTGTTCCCGACGTAGGCGATCTCGTACTTCTTCTGCTGACCTCTCTGGCCGGCCCACGAGGCGGCCGCCTCCGCCGCCGAACGATACCGATACGCGACCGATCCCGGGGCGAACCCGTGGAGCAAGAACGGCGTCACGTCGGGCCGCAGCGGCGTTAAGGTCGGCTGCAGCACTCGCCCGGCGACGGCCTGGAATGCCTCAACCCACTCCCACCCCTGATGCCCCTCCATTCTCTCGAGATGGTTGAAATCGTGCTCTACACGCACGGTTTCGTTGTAGCGACCCACGCAGTCGATCACGACACGGCGGTCCTTCGGCACACCATCGAGAAGCGTTGCGAGATAGGGCAGATCCGGAAAATCGAACGGCATGTAGACGACGAACACCGCAAAATCGAATTTCTTGACATCTAACGTGTATTCCAGTGACGGCAGCTCTAGCTGCTTCTCGCCGAAGACGGCGACCTCGTGACCGCCCGCCCGCCCGATCTCGACATACTTGCTGATCGTGGCAATGGCGCGGGCTGCCATCGCCAATTTCGACACAAGCAATAGCTTCATACAGGACCTCCATCGCATCGTGTAGACCACCGAATCGGACGTCGTCGGAGGCGCTGAGACGAAGAGAAGTCTCACGCAAGACGTGCCCGAACACCGCCATTCATGGAACGCGGACGAGGTGTGTCAGGCGGCGCCTCTTGCCCAGCGGCAGGTCCTAGCAAGCCCGGTCTCGAACGATGTCGTCGGCTGCCAGCCCAGCGCCTGTCGCACCGTCGAAATATCGGCCTCGACCTCGCGTTGCTCGCCAGAACGGGCCGGCACGTACCTAACCATGGCGGCCGTTCGCGAACGGCCGAATGCCGCCAGAACGTGATCCGCGAGTCGGTTGATCGAGAGCCGGCAGCCGCTGCCGAGGTTGAAGACTCGATCGTAGGTGGCCGTGGTGGCGAGGGCACGACTCCAGGCGTCGACGACATCGTCGATGTAGACGAAGTCCCGTGATTGTTCGCCATCGCCGAAGATCGTTATCGCCTCGCCGCGCAAGAGATTACCGAGGAAAATGCCGAGGACGCCCTGGTAAGGATTGTCGAGTGCCTGCCGGGGGCCGTAGACGTTGTTCATCCGAAAGGAGGTGACGTGGAAATCGAAGCCGAGATCGATGCGCTCGGCCGTTGTATGTACATACCGCTCGGCCGCATACTTGGTGATCCCGTAATAGGAGATAGGCTGGCAAGGAGTCGTCTCCGGGATCGGGAGCGTCTCGGTACGACCATAGGCGGTCATGGAGCTGGCATACAGGAGCCGGCCGACGCGATGCTTCACGCAGAGCTGGAGGACCTTCACCGTCGCCTCGGTGTTCGTCCGCAGGTCGACCACCGGATCATGAAAGGAAAGCGCTAGGGAGACCTGCCCGGCAATGTGACACACGGCATCGAGACCGCCCGTGAACGCCCGCTCCAACTCACCGATGTCGCGTACGTCTCCCTTGAGGTAGCGGACGCCAAGTGGCACGTTCGCTCGGCGTCCGGTCGACTCGTTATCGATCACCACGACGTCGTGGCCGTCGCGGAGCAGTCGGTCCGCCAGGTGAGACCCGATAAAGCCCGCACCGCCCGTCACCAAAACCCTCACGAGCTCGCTCTCGACGAGTCGTCAGTCGCGTCACCGACCAGGGCGGCGAGGAGCGATATGGTGAACGATCTGGCGGAGGGCCAATATGACTGCATCACGACGTGCCGCCCCCGGACTGGCGGTGCTTGACGAGCCCTTGACCATCCGCGTCCTTTCGACGGTGACGGTGAGCCTTGGCGAGTGGGCGGGGCGTATCTCGCAGCGCGCGAAGAAGGCCCTCATTTGAAACCACCCAGTCCCATAGGCGACGTATACCGTTCTCCCTGTCAACGAGCGGACTCCAGCCTAACCAATCGGCCGCCTTTCGGATATCGCTCACGTAGCACGGCTGATCTCCTGGCCGCCAGTCGCTGAAGCTGACATCCAGCTTCTCGCCCTTCAACTCGGCAAGCAGGGGACCGAACTCCTGCCATACCGAAAGCGCGTTCGATGGCCCCCCGCCAATGTTGAATACTTGACCCGCGGTCGTATCAATGCGTTCAACGGCAAGCCGGAATGCTCGCACGAGGTCCGTCACGTAGAGCAAGTCGCGCACTTGCTTGCCATCGCCATAGATCTTGATCGGCCTCCCCGTAACTGCCGATATGATGAAGTGCGCCACCCAACCCTGGTCTTCTGTGCCGAACTGCCGTGCGCCATAGATGCAGCTCATGCGAAATACGACAGTCCGCAATCCATAAATTCGACGGTAATCTCGGACGTACTGGTCCGCGGTGCCCTTCGAGCACCCGTAGGGGGAGTGAAAGTCGAGCGGCTGCGCTTCGGAAACCCCATCCGGGAGGTCACGATAGGAATAGCGCGTCTTCCCTTCGAGCGTGCCAACCTCCTCCAGCCCCCCGTAGACCTTGTTTGTCGACGTGAACAAAAGGATCGGTCGACGACCCCCTCGTCGGGCAGCTTCCAACACATTCAAGGTCCCGAGGGCATTGATCTCGAAGTCACTAAGCGGGTCCTCGACGGACGACGTCACTGCAACCTGGGCAGCCAGGTGATAGATGAGATCCGCGTCTCGCACAACTAGGTCCACGGCCTTCGCGTTTCGAACATCGCCTTGAACAAACGTGATCCGATCATGCGGATACCGGTCACGGAGCCATTTCACGTTGTACTCACTGCCAGGCCGCATAAGCGCGTCGTACACCGTGACCTTGTATCCATCGCCCGCAAGACTGTCGACGAGATGCGAGCCAATGAATCCCGCTCCACCCGTCACCACTGCCGTCCGGTTCATGGGTCACCTCTCATGTCGATAGCGCGTGTAGTGCAGCGGACGCGCGGCGCGGATGTCCAAACACCGTGAAGCACCGCTCGCCAACCGTCTCGCGCCAACAACCCCGGAGCCCTGCGCACCGCCCGTTCCACGTGAGCGCTATCTCACGAAGCAGCGGAAGCGCTGAACCGCGGCAGCCGCGGGTCGACCCGGCACCGCTGTACACGGACGAACGCCTGGCTTCTTCATCGCCATGAAGTCTCCCGCCGGACGACTCGCAAGTGGCATGTCGAAGCAGAAAAAGCACCTGTTGGCACTTTAGGCGCGCCTCTCGAAGTCGCCTCGCGAAGGTGTCAGAGATTTTGTCGCCCGGAAAACCGCCGGTGCTGCTAGCAGTCCTTCCGTTAGAAATCACGATGATCTTCGCGCTGGGGTGTGTTGGTCATGGTTACAGCTCGACTTAGCCGAGATTCCCGCTACGGACCATGGAGTTGCCCCGGTTTGGTGGAGGGTGAACTGCTTTCGACATCGTCACTGCACCACCCCCGAAGGGGATACCAAGATAGCCCTCCGGGGCTCGATCGTCGATCCTGAGGTCACTGGGTGATCGCCAGGCGCGCGGGACCGCTCGTACATCATGGGCGACAGGTAGTCGAGCGCGGAATGGCGGCGCCGCGGATTGTACCAGCCCTCGATGAAATCGAAGACGGCGAGCCGCGCCCCGGCCGGGGTCGGGAACCGCTGCCGATCGAGCAACTCGCACTCGAGCGTCGTGAAGAAGCTCTCGCAGAGCGCGTTGTCGTAGGCATCGCCCAACGAGCCGATCGAGGGCCGGACGCCGGCCTCGCGACAGCGGAGCCCGAAGGCGATCGACGTGTATTGGCAGCCCTGGTCCGAGTGATGGATGACGTCGGCGGGCTGACGCTGCTCGACGGCCATGTCCAGCGCGGCCAGGACGAGCGCGGTGCGTAGATGCGATTCCATCGCCCAGCCGATCACGCGCCGACTCCAGGCGTCGACCACGACGGCGAGGTACAGAAACCCGGCCCAGGTCGGGATGTACGTGATGTCAGCCACCCACAACCGATCGGGGCCGGCCGCTGCGAAGTCGCGGGCCACGAGATCCGGCGCCGGCCGGTGCGCTTGGTCCCGGAGCGTGGTCCGGGGCCGCTTGCGTCGACTGACGCCGCACACGTCGAAGGCTCGCATGAGCCGGGCTACCCGCTTGCGCCCGACGAGGATCCCCAAGGCGGCGAGTTCCGCCTGCACCCGCGGCGCGCCGTAGGTGCCTCGCGAAGCATGGTGAATGGCGTCGATGTGCGCGGTCAACTCGACGTCGGCGCGCGTCCGCGCCGCCAGGGGCCGCTTGCGCCACGCATGGTACCCACTGGGGGAGGCTGCGCGCGCGCGCGCGCGATGGACGGCCTGGTAGCCGGTCACGAACTCGAATCCTTGGAGGGGCTGCCGCAGCAAGACTCATGCCAATGCCGAGAACGGTGGTTGAAGCCATGATAAAATATGGTCTTCTTTTGCGGAGAACCCCGTAGAGCCGAGGGAACTTAAAAATTGCTTGCTACAAAATGGAAAGTGAGTGCAGAAACTGTGAAAAAGGTTGACAGAGGAGCCGTCGGCTAACCCAACTTCCACGGTTTTGGAGCGGAATGCCGAGATTTCAGCTACTTGCGTGGGCATGTAGTGACTATGGTGACTACGCGGGGGCCCAGGTCCTCACCGGCTTCATGACCTCGGACGGAAT
>JAHFDK010000482.1 GCA_023249095.1 Candidatus Rokuibacteriota bacterium
CAATTCCTGGGTGAAGTCTGGGTAAACGAAAGGGGTTAGCGGCTGCTGCGTCCGCTAACCCCTCGTCGTTCATGGTTGCGGGGGCTGGATTTGAACCAGCGACCTTTGGGTTATGAGCCCTTTTCAATTGGGTACGTAAACCAACGCGCCACGAAGAAATGCTCGTAAATCGGCGCTTCTTACGTCGTCGGCTTTGGGGCTCGTTGGCCCTGGTTGGGAGCAACTGCCTGGGTAATTCCTGGGTGAAGTCTGCGTGGAGTCTGGCGGCTTCAAACAAGACGAGTTCGCTTCTGCCATGGGATTCAGTCCCTGACCTAAGGGCACCGTTAGGCGAGAGCGGCGAACGCTCTTGTGGTCAGCGCGGGCGACCTCGACAAAAGGGAGAGCCCATCGCTTTCTGGTCCTTCGATTTGACAGGCCGGGATCCCGGGAGTAGACCTGACATGTCTGAGCCCTAAAACTTAGGTGAATGTGGCTTGATCGCCTGGCGTCACCGACAGGGTCCTGCTGTGGAAAACGCTCTCCGTCTCCCTTGTGGTGAATCACACTCGCTGACCGCGGCTTGCTACACAACCGTTACAAACCTCGGCTTGCGGGCGACGAACTAGGAGGTTCGGAATGAAGATCGTCGTGATCGGCGGCACCGGCCTGATCGGCTCGAAGACCGTCGCCATTCTGCGCCAGGGCGGCCACGAGGTCGTCGCCGCCTCGCCCAATACCGGCGTCAACACCATCACCGGCGAGGGCCTCAAAGAGGCCATGGCCGGCACGCAGGTGGTGATCGACCTCGCCAATTCCCCCTCATTTGAAGACAGAGCGGTGCTGGAATTCTTCGAGACCTCCGGCCGCAACCTTCTCGCGGCGGAGGCCGCAGCCGGCGTCCGGCACCATGTCGCGGTCTCCATCGTCGGAACGGACCGGACGCCCGAGAATGGCTATTTCCGCGCCAAGGTCGCCCAAGAGAGACTGATCGAGAAGTCCGGCATCCCCTACACCATCATCCGCTCGACGCAGTTCCTGGAATTCCTCGGCGGCATCGCCGCTTCAAGTGCGGATGGAAGCACGGTCAGGCTCTCGCCCGGCCTGTTCCAGCCCATCGCGGCGGACGACGTTGCGGCCATCACCGCCGAGGTGGCGCTCGCGGCGCCGCGAAACGGCATCGTCGAGATTGCCGGCCCGGAACGAGCGCCGTTCAACGAAATCGTGGCCCGCTATCTGAGGGCGGTCGGCGACCCGCGTAAGGTCGTGAGTGACCCCGAGGCCCGATACTTCGGCGGCCGGGTCGAGGAGCGCTCGCTCGTGCCGTTGGGCGAAGCGCGCCTCGGCCGCATCGGTTTCGACGAATGGCTCCGGCGCTCACAGGCAAGAGCCTGATCCGGCATCCGAGGTACGCCCAGGGATCCTGAAAGGAACAACATGAAGAAATCCCACTTGTACTTCCGCGCTTACGTGGCGGCACTCCTGATGCTCGCGGCCGTCCCGGCCGAAGCGGCAGACGTGAAGGAGCTGTTCGCGATCGACCTCGCGGACTACCCGGGCAAGGAGAGTCGCATGATTGAGGTGTCGTATCCGCCGGGCGCACGAGACATCGCCCATCGGCACGACGCCCATGCGTTCGTCTACGTGCTCGAAGGCCAGATCGTCATGCAGTTGAAGGGCAAACCTGCCGTCACGCTCAAGGCAGGGCAGACATTCTACGAGGGTCCTACCGATGTTCACGTCGTGGGGCGCAACGCCAGCAACACGGCGCCGGCCAGGTTCGTCGTGGTGCTGCTGAAGGCCAAGGGGGCCCCCATCCTCACGCCGGTGAAAGAAGACTAAGCAAGCAGGAGGCACGGAGATGAGCACGATCACAGTGAAGGATGGTGCGACGATCTACTACAAGGACTGGGGCCCCAGAAACGCGCGGCCCATCGTCTTCCATCATGGCTGGCCACTGAGCGCCGACGACTGGGATACCCAGATGCTCTACTTCGTGGAGAAGGGATATCGCGTCATCGCGCATGACCGCCGGGGCCATGGCCGCTCCACCCAGGTCAGCGATGGTCACGACATGGACCACTACGCCGCGGACGCCGCAGAGGTCGTCGCGCATCTCGATGTGCGCAACGCCATCCACATTGGCCATTCGACCGGCGGCGGCGAAGCGACCCACTATGTCGCGCGCCACGGCAAGGGCCGTGTCGCCAAGCTCGTGCTCATCGGCGCCGTGCCCCCCATCATGCTGAAGACACCGGCCAATCCGGGTGGCTTGCCGATCGAGGTATTTGACGGCCTCCGGCAACAACTCGCCGCCAACCGCGCGCAGTTCTATCGGGATCTCGCGACCGGCCCCTTTTACAGCTACAACCGGCCAGGCGCGAAGGTGTCCCAGGGCGTGATCGAGAACTGGTGGCGTCAGGGCATGATGGGCGGCGCGAAAGCGCATTACGACGGCATCAGGGCCTTCTCGGAGACCGACTTCACCGAGGACCTGAAGATCATCGACGTGCCGACGCTCGTCATGCATGGCGACGACGACCAGATCGTCCCGATTGCCGATTCCGCGCCACTGTCCGCGAAGCTCCTCAGGAAGGCCACCCTGAAAGTGTACGAGAAGTTCCCGCACGGCATGTGCACGACGCATGCCGAGGTGGTCAATGCGGACCTGCTCGCCTTCATCACGAGCTGAACTGGCAGACTGCGGGGAGCGAGAGCCGGAGTTGGCGTGCTGGAGAGCATAGACAGGACAAAGGCCCTCTCTTGACGGAACACCCGTTCTCAGCACTCCCGCCCGCCTGCACGATCGGAACGCGGCAGCGGCCGGTTCTCGCGTTCCGCCTCCCCCCCCC
>JAHFDK010000002.1 GCA_023249095.1 Candidatus Rokuibacteriota bacterium
GGCACTACTGGCGGGTCCACGTCCCGGATCCCCGCGTCACGTACTTCCGCGCCGGCGTCAGCCAGTGCGGCGACCTCCTCGGCGAGCTCGATCGCGCCGAGGACCTCGAGTGCATCTTGGAGAGAGCGAAGCCGGCTCAGTCGAGGCTTCTCTTCTCCTACGAAGGAGCCCCATGATCTACACGCCCCCGGTCGGCGGCGCGCCCGGCGACCCGTACATCGACGCGAATCCTGGCGCCGGAATCGACGGCAGCCCGGTCCCCGCGCAGGCGATCGAAGACCCGCAGCGAGAGATCGCCGCCGTCATCGTTGCGGCCGGGCTCACGCCGAGCGCGGGAGACCTGACGCAGCTCCTGCAGGCGATCCAGTCGTACGCGCAGGTCCCGACCGGCGTCATCTCGGACTTCGGAGGCGCGGCGGCTCCTGCGGGTTATCTGCTCTGCAACGGAGCAGCGGTCAGCCGTACGACCTACGCGGCGCTGTTCGCGGTGATCGCAACGACGTATGGCGTCGGAGACGGCGCGACGACGTTCAACGTGCCGGACTCTCGCGGTCGCGCGCGCATCGGCGTCGGTACGGGCTCGGGGCTCACCAATCGGGTGCTCGGCACGAACTACGGAGCCGAGACCCACGTCTTGAGCACGGCCGAGATGCCGTCGCACACGCATACGGTTCCGACGCGGTCTACAGGGCCAGGCACGTCGACCGTGGAAGTCTCTGGAGCTGCAACGTCCGGCGGAACGACAGACGTCGTGCCGACCAACGCCACCGGCAGCGGCAACGCGCACGCGAACATGCAGCCCTCGCTCGCGGTCACCGCGATCATCAAGACCTAGGAGACGCTCATGCGGCTTGCGATCATCGCTCTCGCACTCCTCTCGGCCTGGCTCGCGCTGCCAGTCGACGCCCACGCCGAGCGCCTGGCGGCGCAGTACGCGAAGGCGTGCGGCCTCACCGGGACGGCGGGCTCCGTCGTCGTCGACGTCTACGACGACACCAGCGCGACCACGCCAACCCCAATCCTCGCGACGATCCCGAACGGGTCGATGAAGCGGATGGGGACGACGGACTGCTACCGCGTGAACATCGCGGCAGCGTCGGGCATCGCGTACCCGGCGATCGGAGATCCGACCGAGAAGCACTACACGCTCGTCTTCCGCGACGACGCGGCGAACGCGATCAAGGTCTCCGAGAGCGTCGGCGGCACGATCGGACCTCACCCTCCGAGCTACATCTGCGCGCGCGAGACGCCGGTCTACCCGACGATCGCGATCCCGTCGCGCGGGATCACGTCGACGGTCATCGCGGCCGGAAATCCGAACTACGTGAAGGTCGACGTCGACTGCACGCGGCTCTTTACCGGCGCGGAGTGGACCTACTACTACGTCCTCTCCTACGACGGCTCGGGCCGCGTCGCCGCCCGCACGCCGTCTCTCACCGTCCCGTCCCCGTAACGGAGGCTCCCCATGCGCTCAATTCGAGGACGACTCATCGTCCTGATCGGACTCCTGTGCCTGCTCACCGTCGGATTGCCGCCGCTTTGTCGCGCGGCCGATGGTCCGATCGCGGGAGGGTCACCGAGCGGCGGTTCCCTGTCAGCTGAGGGCTTGCGCAATCTGCTCGAGGATCTCGAGATCATCGATGTCGATCCCGCAGAGGCTGGGACGACGACCGCGGGGCTCCAGGAAGCGCTCTCGCGCTGCTCCGGCAGCCCTGCTGGCAACTGCATCCTGCAGCTTCGCGCGAACACGACCTACACCTTCGCCGCCCGCAACCTCTGGGATTCGGAACACGGATTCGAGACGAACGGTGGCGACAATATCTGGATTCGGGGCTACGGCGACAGCTCTGTCATCAGCTTTCAGAACACGCACCCAGGTGAGACGCCGGGTGCGACTCTTTTCGACGAGATGATGACCGTCGAGCCCGGCTCGACCAACGTCCGATTCTCGGACTTCAAGGCCATCCACGACGACACCTGCGTGACGGGTTGCACGCTCGGCTACGGGATGGTCATCAACGTGATGGGCAGCGCCCAGGACGTGACCGTCGAACACATCAACGTCGTCTCGACTCAGGCCGCGACCACGGACTCCACGGCTCCCAATGCGTTCGGCGTCCGCATCGAGCCATACCCGGACGAGACACCCGCGAACGTTCCGCAGCGCGTGCACATCTCTCACAACCGATTCCAGATGGGTAATTCCGCAGCGATTCACTCGCTGATCTGCAACAACTGCGAGTACAGCGACAACGACATCCGCTTCGTGCTGGCGGAGGACACCTCTCCGACGGGCACCGTTCGAGGCATGACGATCTTCGGCGGCACGGGCTACGTGATCGCGAACAACGTGATCGATCTCTCGATGAATGGCCTCGTGAACGCAGGCCGCTACAGCTCTTGCCTGATCCTGCAGCAGGATCAGACGGTACACGGCGCTCCCGAGACGGCGCAGGCGCGGATCAATTCGGGAGCGGTCATCTCAGGGAATCACTGCAAGGGCATCCGCTCTGCGAACTTTACCGGCATCATGATCCAGGGCTACAACGCCGCGACGATCTCCGGGAACACGATCGAGGGCGGGGTCTGTTCCAACGATTCGACGCAGGGATGTGCGAACTGGCAGGACTGCGGCAGCGGCAACACCTGTAATGCGAGCCCCGGAAAGTGCATGTGGTTCGACGGGACGGTGCTCTCAACGTCAGGCGCCGATGGGAACAACTACAACACCATCGCTGGCAACACCTGTCGGAACTTCCAGGAGTCCGGCGGAGCGTGCGGGATCAACATCGCAACGCACGCGAACTCTCCAGCGTCCGGTGGTCGTAACTCGTTCATCGCAAACACGTTTGAGATGGCGGACCCGAACACGGATGGCTTCTGCGGCACGAGCTCGCTGATCTCGACGAATCACTACGCCGGTAACTTTGTCTCTGGCGTGCGCTCGGATGCGACCCGCTGCCTCGGAGGTATGCTCACGAGCTACGCCTGCGCGTTACCAATCGTGAGCGATGGCACGAACGCCAACCAGGGCTTCATCAAGCCAGGGAAGTTCGGACTGGAGTCGAACACCTATTTCCCGTCCACGCCCGCGACCGGCGAGCTCGTAGTCATCACTGACGACGCATACCCTGGTGCCTGCGCGAGCGCGGGCGGCTCTGCTCGCTCGATTTGTCGTTACAGCGGGTCTGCGTGGGAGCCACTGAACGGCTATACGGTAGCGTCGGGGACTGCCGCCCTCGGCACCAGCCTGATCGGCTCAGGAGCCTGTGCCACGGTGGTCACGGTCGCCGCAACCGGAGTGCTCACGACTGACGCGATCGAGTGGACCCCGAACGCGGACATCTCTGGAGTCACAGGCTACGCGCCGGTCACGACGGGCGCGCTCAGCATCTACCCGTACCCGACGGCGAACAACGCGAACTTCAAGGTCTGCAATCCGACGGCGAGCGGGATCACGCCAGGCGCTGTCACCCTGAACTGGCGCGTGCCGAGATGATCCGAGCGGCCTTCATCGCGCTCTGCCTCGCTGCGCCACTGGTCGCGAACGTCTGGCCGAGCTTCGGGCCGGGGCACTCGCAGTACGCGGGCGGCGGAGCGACGAGCATCTCTCCGAGCTTCACCGCCCGCAAGATCCAAGGCTCAACCTGCCTCGCGCCCTGCGCCGTTCACTTCGACGCGATCGGCATGGGCGCGCTTTCGACGGTGCCGTACACCACGACGGAGACGACCGACTCCGCGTTCACCCGCGAGTTCCACTCCCTCCACTTCGAGTGGAACTTCGACGACCCGAACAGCGGGACGTGGAGCACGGGAGCTGCTGCAGCGACGGGCACGCCGCAGTCGAAGAACTACGACATCGGCGGGATTGCCGGGCACCTCTACGAGAACCCCGGCACGTACACCGTCACGCTCACGGTCACGAACCCAGCAGGGGAGAGCGCGCAGACGACGCGCGAGGTCGTGGTCGGAGACCGGACGACCTACTTCTCGGATGCGAACACGTTCTGCTTCGCGACCACCGCCGGCACGTTTCAGGGCTGCCCGCTCGACACGAACAGCGACGGCACCTGCGATGGCGCGGAAGCGGATAACTGCACAGCGACGGCAGACCTTGATCTTGCGCTTCTCTCCGGAGATGGTTGCAAGGGTGGATCGGAGGACTGCGCGAACGCGGATTCAGGCCAGCGGCGCGTACTGTTCCGGCGCGGAGACACGTTCGCTGCCTCAACCACGATCACGATGCAGCGAGCAAGCGGATCGCCGGGCATCGTCGAAGCGTTCGGGAGCGGCGCCAACCCACGCCCGATCCTCGACATGAACGGCGCGAACCTCTACGCGGGCGGCAACTGGACGTACACAGCGCTCCAGTACACCAACTGCAACTCGAACGACGCCTGCCTGATCATGCACCCCGACGACGACAACGACACCTTTTTTGGGGTCCGGTCGTACGAAGCAAACGCTTCATGCTGGGAAGAGGAGAACTGCTTCTACAACGCGAAGAACGCGCCGAATCATTCCGTCTGTCCCGGTCAACCCGCATTCGACCACTACTCGCGGCTTCACGCGCTCGTCGAGGTCGAATGCGATGGGTCGGACTCTGCAATCCCTGGCTACGGGGCTTGGGCGGGAAGCGACTACACGGTGTGGATGGGCGGCCATTTCAGCTACGACCCGAACGACGTGGGAACCGGAACTGACACGTCTCACTTCCGCTCTCACCACATGCAGCACTATCTGATCGGGCACGTGGATTTCACGGACACGAGCCCAGGCCGAGAGGTGCTCCAGATCCGGCAGGACGACTACAACTACTACACCTGCTGCCCGAGCGGCTTCGATGCGGGCACGCCGACCGAATCGAGTGGCATGTACATCATCGTGCAGGACAACTACTTCGAGCAGCGCGCCGACAGCCCCTACACGACTCGCGTGTGCGCGGACTCTGGCTGCAACTGCAACGTCACTGCGAACTGTGGCTACAACATCATCACTGACCCGAACAACCTCAACGAGTACGGCGGCGTCGTCCCGGTCCATGATCTGATCTTCGAGCGGAACTTCTACGACTGGCCTACGGGCACCGCCGGGAGCAAAAACGGCGTTTACGATCTGCTCGGCAGCGACATCACGATCCGCAACGAGATCTACGACATGCAGGACGCTTTCACTGGCGGGACGCAGCTCATCCTCGTGACGGGCAACCCAACGCAGCGTCAGGTGGGTAGTGCTGGTTCTGGCAACATCCATCTGCTCAACAACACGGTCTATTTCGACCACTCGATTTCCAACACGTTCAACATGGAGCTGATCTCTGGCAACGGGGATGGCTGTCCGAGTGGCTGCTACGCCTACAACAACCTGCTCGTCGCGCCGAATCATACCGGGTCGCTTGCCCACTCCGGCTCGTTCACGCAGAGCGGAAATCTCAAGATCACCACGCCGAATCCATTCGTGGGTTCGGTGCCGGGTCTCGGGCTAACCGATCCAGACGACTTCAAGCTTGCTGTTGGATCGGCCCCGATCGGCGCGGGCTACGACTTCGTGCCCGGCACCGATCTCGACCGATGGGTCTACGACGACGCGATGAGGCTCTGCCGACCCGGGAACGCGGACGGCTGGGACGTGGGCGCGCACGAGTACGGGGCGAGCGCGTGCTACTGAGCTGCGGAGCGCGCTGGTAGCCCGTGCCTGTCGAGACAGCGTTCGATCGCGCAGTCAGCTTCACTCGCGCTAGTTCATTTACGCTCCGCGAGGAAACCGGCGGCGATCCTGATGGCGGGTACAACGACCTCGCCAGTGACACCGGGGGAGCGACCCGCTGGGGCGTCTCCCAGCGTGCCTACCCGCAGCTCGACATCGCGAGCCTGACGCGCGAGCAGGCGATCGAGATCTACCGCGAGTACTGGAACCAAGCGAAGTGCGACCAGCTCCCAGACGCGGTCGCGATCGCGCACTTCGACTGCGCGTTCAACTCCGGCGTCGTGGCCGCCGCGCGGATCCTCCAGAGGACCGTTGGCGCGACGGTCGACGGCCGACTCGGGCCGCGGACGTTCGCGGCGCTGCGACTTTACATGGCCGGCCGAGGGCCCGAGACGGTCGCCGTGAAGCTGATCGAGACCCGAGCGCGATTCGTATCCGACTTGGTCGACGAGCCCGAGAAGCCGCGAGAGCGAATGAACCTGCAGCACATCGAGGGCTGGATCGTGCGTCTAGTCCGGCTCACCGCCTACGTTTCGAGGAGCACACCATGATCCGCTTCCTCACGCTCGCGACCCTCGCGCTCGTCGCCTCACCAGCCTTCGCGCTCGACTGGTACGTCGAGCCCAACGCCGCCTGGGACAACGACGCCGGTGTCTCCGTCGAGTACGTCTACACCCGAGGGAGCTCGACCGGACCTGCGATCGGAGCTGCGCAGGTGATGATCGGGCCGCTGCAGCTTGGCCAGCCCAGGCCGATCGCGGCCTCGCAGTTCGAGGGGCGAGGCGAAGTCGTCTGCCTCGTCGCCAACGCCGCGCGCGGCGACATCCGGAGCCCGGCGGTCTCCGACTGCTACACGTTTCCCCTCGGGGCCCCAAGCCTGTCTGCGCCCCGCTGAGCGAGCGACGCTGTGGTGGATCGTGCTCGAGGGGACGAGCGCGGGCCGACGGACCTGGGCGCGAGCTCGTCTCGCCGAGCGCCCGGCCTGCGAGCCGGATGCCTGGGACCAGATGATGCCCGGCGCCCCGACGAAGGACGGCGCGTACCCCTGACGTCGGAGCAGGCGCTCGAGCTCGAGATGAGCTCGTCGCTCTACCGGATCATCACGCGCGGTCGTCGAGCAGGTCGGCATCTCCGCGCCGGTCCCACGCACGTCATCAAGCGGCCGAAGACCACTCCGCGCCGCACACCCGAAGGAGACCCATGATGCAGCCGACCTCGATTCCGCAGAGCCCGGTCCCGACATCGCAGCGGCCGATCAACGGCGCCGTCTCCGGCGGTGGCGCGCTCATCGTGGCCGAGCTCGCGAAGGTCGGTCTGGCCTCGGTGCTCCCGCCGGAGCTCGCGCCGCTGGCCCCGATCGCAGCCCCGCTCGCCGGCATGGTGACGTCGGCGATCATGGCGACGGTCGGCGACGTGGCGCGCAGCCAGATCGTCGAGCGTCCGCCGACGACCTTCCTCGGCAAGCTCCTGCTTGGGCTTCTGGCGCGGATCGGATGACCTTTCCGACCCGCGAGGAGTGGGATTCGCTCCTCGCCTCGGGATTCCGGAGCAACGGCGCGACCAACGTCCCCGACACGCTCTGGGGACTCTGGATCGCCAACGGAGATGACCGCTACCCGCCGCTGCCGGCCGACCGTCACGACGCCCGGTACTTCGTCGGGGGCGACGAGCTCGATCGCTTGGCGGCCGACCTCGAGTTCCGAGACGGGATGCTCGAGCTGATCGCCGCTGGATCCTGGTGGCTCAGAGCACTCCGTCGCAAGCGAGCCGAAGCCTACTACCTCGGGGTGCGGATGATGGGCATGTCGCACTTCGAGCGTGCCTGGACGCTACGAGGAGCCTTGTGAATCTCGATCCCGTCTTCCTGCGCATCGTCGAGAGCGGCGGCATCAGCGGCCTGATGATTGCCGGCGCGCTGTTCTACCTCGCGCTCCAGGTCCGCGCGCTCCAGCACAGCGTGGACAAGGTGCAGCAGACGATCGGAGAGAAGGTGTTTCCCCGCCTCGACGACCACACCGACCGCATCGCGATGCTCGAGGGCCGCTACGCGACCTGGGAGACGATGCGGAAATCAGGAGAGTGACCATGCACAAGATCCTACTTCTTCTCGCGCTCCTCGTTCTCGCGCTCGCGCCCTCCGCCGGCGCCTCGCAGCAGATCTTCAACGACCCACTGCTCACGCAGAACGACCAGACGGACCACCTAATGCTCTCCGCGACGCTGGTGAGCACGACACAGAGCTCGGTCGTCTTCGAACCGAACGGCAAGCTGTACGGGGTCTTCACGGTCGTTGTCTCCGCGTGCACGACCTGCAACATCACCTACCGGCTGGAGGCGCAGGATCCCGACGGCACGTGGTACTCGATGCACACCGCGACCGCGATCACCGCGACCGGCACCTACCGCTACATGATCGGCGTCGGCACCAGTGCCCTGTCGTCTGAGCTGATCGCGATCGTGAGCCGGCCACTACCCGCGCGATTTCGCGTCCAGATCCTCTGGAACTCCGGCACCTCAGCCAGCTACACGGTGCAGGGAGTGGCGTTCTAGGGCTCCCCGACGGAGCAGGTCATGCTCTGGTGAGCTAGTGCTCCGGGGAGTCCAGCTCTACGCCTCGAACAGGACCGCGGCCGCGCGGATCTCCGATCCCTTCTCCTCGAGGAGTCCGTTCGATCGTAGCCGCGAAAGGTACGTCGAGAAGGTGCCTCCGCTCCCCCGCGTCGACCAGGTCGCGCATCCGCTCCAGCCAGTTCGCGAGCTTGACGGCGACCGTGCTCCTGGGTCGCGGCAGGTAGTAGGCCAGCGCCGTCTCAACGGTGGCACCCTTGATGACGTCGCTGCGGATCATCCCGAGGATCTCGTTCGCGAGCTCCTCGGTGCGGATCTTCAGGCGCCTGGACTCGGGGCCCATCGGGATCGACGTGATTCGTCCCCACGGCCGCACGTCGATGATCCAGCGGT
>JAHFDK010000006.1 GCA_023249095.1 Candidatus Rokuibacteriota bacterium
TCGTCGGCGTCGCTCTCGCGCTGCGCGATCACTTCAGGCGTCGTCGGCAAGACATGACGCTGTTCTGATTGGCGAGAGCGCGAGCGTGGCCTTGGGCCAAGACACAGCCGAGCAGCCTGCGCGAGTGATCAGAAATGTCTCTTGAAGGACGACCCGAGCTAGGGTCCGCGGAGCGCGGCGCGTACCCACTCGGCCGCGGGTCGACCGCTCGAACGTGACGGAGTGCGATGGACGCGACAAGCGAGCACGAAGGTGTCGCGCTCGTCTGCGCCGGGCTCGACGTCGTGGCCGTTGACGCGGATGCTCGGCGAGCCGAGGAAACGCTGTGCTTCGGCTTCGTCGATCGAGGTCACCTCCACGAGCCGGACTGCGGGCACGATCCCTTCTTCCGTTGCTATCCGCTCGACGAGCTCGCGGGCTGCCTCATGGTTCGGGCATCCCTCGAAGTACAGGATCTCGACTGTGGGCGACTCGGTCACCGATCGAGCGTAGCTCGGATCTACCGTCCGACTCCGCATGGGCAACGCGGGTCAACGCACATGGCCTTGAGGTGCCCGAGTGAGTGTGCGGGAATGTCGCTTGACAGCGCGACAGATCCGTCTCGTGCGCGGCGAGCACACCCGCGCCGCTTCGGAGTTCCGCTGACTATCCAATTCCGTGGGGTGGTGATGTGGGGCCGGGACGGCCCTGCCGGGGCCTCCTCCGACTGTCAGTCGATTGGCTCAACGCCTTGCTGCCTGAGCCGCTCAAGACCTTCCTTCATTGCGGTCAGCTCCTCAGGGGAGTGACCTTGCCAGTCGACGACCTCGCCGATGACGCGCAGTGGCTCTCGAGAGCGATATGACTTCGTCGGATTGCCGGGGAACTTCTTGTCCGTCAGATTTGGATCGTCCTCGATCAAGCCGAGCGGCTCCACGATGTAGATCCTGCCGCGCCCCTTGCCGAGCGCCAACTCCGCCCCCCAGGTAGCTGCGTCCAGCGTGCCGGTCAGGTAGACGTAGGTCGTACCCCGATCGAGCCTGCCGAAGTTGGCCCTGTGGCCCGGCTCAATCAGATCTCCGGTGTTCAGCTCCGCCTTGGTGCCGTGGAAGAACCGCGCCACACCAGTCCCGCCGCACGCTGAGCAACCCTGCCCGCGGCACACCGCACATGTGTGGGACACAACAAACGGGCCGGGATTGTCGACGCCCTCGCCGCCGTAGTCGTCACCGGACATCATCTGTCGATTCTTACCTCGAAGTAGCAACTCGCCGCTTCTTGCAGCCCCGTAAGTCGAACCCTCGAACTCTCGAGCTGGGCTGTGAGGAATCGACCCCGCGATGGGCGAGAGTGCGGGAATGTCGCCCGAGCAGGGCAACGCGGGCCACGATAGGTTTGAGCTCGTGCATGTCGTCATCAACCACCTCCGCCTGCGTGACCCGGTGACCGACGCGACCGCGAGGGCAGCGTCGGAGGGCATGCAGCTTGTCGTCGATGCGGGAGCGCTCGCGGCTCTTGTCGCGAAGGTGGATGAGAGGCACCTGATCCTGATCTTTGAGTTCCGCACGGCGGAAGACGCGGATCGCGTCGCGCGCGAGGTCGGCGGGCCGTGGATGCGAGAGAACATCAGGCCGCTGCTTGCGGGTGAGACGGAGCGCAGCGTCGGCGAAGTGATTGCGTCGGCGAAAGCCTGAGAGGCGAAGCTCGCCTGGGCGAGCGTTCGGGAACGTGCCCAGACCGACCGTCTCTGTTTCCTCCTACACGACCGTCCGGGTTTTTGAGAGGATGCGCGTCGCCAACGACAACCGGAGAGCTGATGCCCGACGCCAGAGACGTGATCCTCAAGCACATCGCCGCAGTCAACGACCGTGACAGCGCCGCCGACCCGTGGGCCGCCGATGCCGAGCTGCTGGCGCCGGGTGGCCAGGCCAACGGTCGTGACGAGGTCATCGGCTTCCTGGGCGTGTTCCAAGAAGCGTTCCCGGACCTCCGGCTCGAGATCAAGCGGCTCCTCACCGACGGGTCGTCCGCAGCGGCCGAAGGGACGATCGCGGGAACCCACGATGGCGTGCTCCACACCCCCAACGGTGATGTCGCGCCGACGGGAAGGGCCGTTGAGCTCCGGTGGGCGGCCGTCTATGTCACCGACGGCGACACCCTGAAGTCCGAGCACCTGTTCTTCGACCAGATGGACTTCCTGGGCCAGCTCGGCCTCCTCCCTGGCTAGCCCCACCACCTGGGCGAGCGTCCGGGAATGTAGGCAGCGAGGTTCGTGCAGAAACCCACCGTCACGGGTGGAAAGTGCACGAAGCTCCGGGGAGCGGGCGACGGGACGCGAGGGTGCGCGACGGTGCTCTAGCCTGAGGGAGGTTGTTCGCCGTCGTAGTAGTCGACGGCGTCGGCTACGCGGAAGAACTTGCGGAAGCCGCTGCCGCTCGGTTGCCGCTCCGCGGCGCCCACCTTGCCCGAGTCGGGATAGAGGACGATGTCCGGGTCGCCGTTCGTGCTGATCGCCAGGAAGCGGACGGTCTCCTCGGTGCGATTGACGATCTGGTGCGCGCCCCCGTCGCCGCGCAGGAACGCGACCATCTCGCCTTCCTCCAGCTCGCGCCAGCCATCAGGTGAGCGCAGGCTCGGGCGGCCGGCCAGCACGACGACGAGCTCCTCCTCGCCGAGATGGAGGTGGTAGGGGTACGCCGCCTCGCCCGGTGGCACTTCCCAGATGCTCGCGCCGAGGCGCTCGGCACCTGCGTGCTTGCCGACCCGTGCCCGCAGCGCTCGGAAGCCCGGGTGGTCGCGCGGCTCGTCGAACGCCGGCTCGTTGATGTTCGGCAC
>JAHFDK010000261.1 GCA_023249095.1 Candidatus Rokuibacteriota bacterium
ATCGTGATCGGCAACAACGGTTTGATCACCGACGCGGCCGTCGCAACGGCGGGCCGTCTCGGCTACCGGCCCCATCTGGCGACCCGTGAGCTCCAGGGCGAGGCGCGGGACGTCGCGCGCGACCTCGTGGCCCGCGCGCGCCGGCTCGTACCCCCGGCGTGCCTGATCGCGGGCGGGGAGACCACCGTGACGGTGACGGGGCGCGGAAAGGGGGGCCGGTGCCAGGAGTTCGCTCTCTCCGCGGCGCTCGAGCTCCTGCCGACGGACCGCATCACGATCCTCGCCGCAGGAACCGACGGCACCGATGGCCCGACCGATGCCGCCGGAGCGATCGTCGACGCGGGGAGCGTTGGGCGGGGCGCCGCCGCCGGAGCCGATGCCCGACAGGCCCTGAAGGACAACGACGCCTATCGATTTCTCGGGGCGAGCGGCGATCTGCTCGTCTCGGGTCCCACCAGGACGAACCTGCTCGACCTCTACGTCGTCCTGCGTTCATAGATGATCACCGAACCCGCCCTCTTCAGGGACCTCGCGTACGTCTTCCTCGCCGCGGTGGTGGGCGGAGCGCTTGCCCGGCTCGCCCGCCAGCCGCTGATCCTGGGCTACGTCCTGGGCGGGCTCCTCGTGAGCCCGTTGACGCCGGGGCCGTCGGTCTCGGACGTTCCCACGTTCGAGCGCTTCGCGGAGATCGGGGTCGTCCTCCTGATGTTCTCGCTCGGGATCGAGTTCTCCCTCAAGGACCTCATGGGTGTGAGGTGGATCGCGGTCATTGGCGGACCGCTCGGTATCGTCCTGTCCATCGGGCTGGGGCTGGCCACCGCCACCGTGCTCGGCTGGAGCTCGTTGCAGGGAGCGGTCGTCGGCATGGTCGTGTCCGTCACCAGCACGATGGTGCTGGCCCGGCTGCTGCTCGACCGTGGCGAGCTCCACACGCGTCACGGCCGGATCATGATCGGAATCTCGCTCGTCGAGGACCTCGCCGTGGTGGTCCTGATCATCCTGATGCCGGCCCTCGGGGCCCTGCAAGGCGAGCGGGTCTTCGCCGTCGCGAAAGCGCTCCTGACGGCGGCGGTGATCCTCGTGCCGTTCTTCTATCTCACCCGCCGCATCCTGCCCCCGATCCTGGCCCGCGTCGCGCGGACACGGAGCGACGAGCTCTTTCTGCTCGTGGCGCTCGCCATCGGCCTCGGCGCGGCCGCGTTGACGCAGGCCGCCGGTCTCTCGCTTGCGCTGGGCGCGTTCCTGGCGGGGCTCCTCATCAACGAGTCGGACTACGCCCACGAGATGCTCGCGCGCCTGCTGTCCCTGCGCGACGCGTTCATCGCGCTCTTCTTCGTGACGCTCGGGGTTCTCATCGACCCGCGTGTGGTCGTCACGAACCTCAACCTGCTCGGCGTGCTGGTCGGGCTCATCGTGATCGGCAACTGGGCGATCTGGACGACGGTCACCCTGATCTTCCGGCAACCGCTGTCGACGGCCCTCCTGGTCGGCGTGGGCCTCACGCAGATCGGAGAGTTCTCCTTCATCCTGGTCCAGGCAGCGCGTCAGGCCGGCCACGTGGGCCAGGACCTGTACAACGCGACGCTCGCCGCGTCCCTGGTGACGATCCTGGTCAACGCCGTCCTCGTCCGGCTCGTCCCGAGCTGGATCGGGCCGGCGCGGCTCGACGGCACGGCGGCTCTGACGTTGGGTCTCCGCTCCGCGCACATGCTGGAGGGCCACGTCGTCCTTTGTGGATTCGGCCGTGTCGGAAGCGCCATCGGCGAGGCGCTGGAGACGTTCGGCGTTCCCTATGTCGCGGTCGAGACCGACCCCGACATCGTCAAGAGTCTCCGCGCGCGCAACGTGCCCGCCGTGTTCGGCGACGCCGCCCAGCGGGTCATTCTCGCCGCCGCCCAGGCCGACCGCGCCGCGCTGGTCATCCTGGCGATCCCCGAGAACGACCGCGCGCGCCTGGCCGTGCAGCGCATCCGCGCGTTCAACCCGACCGTCCAGATTCTCGCGCGAGTGCACGATGTCGCCTGGCGCGCCCGGCTGATGGAGGCCGGCGCCGCCGAGGTGATCCAGCCGGAGCAGGAGGCGGCGTCGACCCTGATTCGTCACGCCCTCGAGCGGCTCTCGCTGCCACGAGACCGAGTGCTGGCCTATCTCAACCGCTATCGAGGCGCGATGGAGAGCGTTGACGCCGACCGTGAAGGCCCCGGCGCGGGGCTGCCGCAAATCCGCCAGATCGTCCTGAAAGGCGGTAACCTCGTGGGCCAATCCCTGGGCGAAGCGCGAACGCGTGAGCGCTTCGGCGTCACCGTGGTCCGCGTCACGCGCGCGACCGGCGAGGAGGTGCTCAACCCTACGGCGGACACGGTGCTGCGAGAAGGCGACCGGCTGCGTCTCTTCGGTCTGCCTCGGCAGATCGACGCGCTCTTACAGCCCCGGCAGCATCCTTCACTGTGATGGCCGTGATATCCTTCTTCCGCGATGTCGCGCGTGAATCTCGTCGGTGTCCTGCCTTCCGATCTCGAGGACCTCGCCGTCGAGCTGGGGGCCTCGCGTTATCGCGGTCGCCAGCTGGCGACGTGGATCTTTCGGAAGTCGGTCTTCGACCTCGAGGCCATGACCGATTTGCCGAAGGACTTCCGCGCGCGCCTCGGCGAGCGGGTTGTCGTCGAGGTCCCCGAGCCTGAACGGTTGACCCCCTCGCAGGATGGAAGCCAGAAGCTGGTCTTCGTGCTTCACGGCGGGAGCCGCATCAGCTCGGTGCTGATGCCCGATGACGACCGGACCACGCTGTGCGTGTCCACCCAGGTGGGTTGCGGCTTCGCGTGCGGCTTTTGCCTGACCGGTGTGATGGGGCTGGAGCGAAACCTGACCGCGGCCGAGATCGTGGGGCAGATCCTCGCCGCCAACCGTCTGCTCGACAAGGAAAGCCGGCGCGCCACCCACATCGTCTTCATGGGCATGGGCGAGCCGCTCGCGAACTATGCGGCGCTGGTCACGACGCTCCGGATCCTCACCGACGCGAAGCTCGGTGTCGGATACTCGCCGCGCCGCATCACCGTGTCCACGGTCGGCCTCGTCCCCGGCATCGACAAGCTCGGCCGCGAGGATCTCAAGGTCAACCTGGCGATCTCGCTGCACGCGACCACCGACGAGGTGCGGTCGCGGCTCATGCCGGTGAACCGGTCCTTCGATCTCGCCGCGCTGCTCGCCGCCGTCAAGCGCTATCCACTGGCCGCGCGCCAGCGGGTATTCTTCGAGTACGTCATGCTGGAGGACGTCAACGATACGTCCGACGACGCGCAACGCCTCGCGCGCCTTCTCCGCGGTGTCAAGGCCAAGGTCAACCTGATCCCGTTCAACGACTGGGAGGGGGCGCGCTTCCGCCGTCCGCCGCTGGCCCGGATCCTCGCGTTCCAGTCGATCCTGCTGGACGCCGGGATCACGACGACGGTCCGGTGGAGCAAGGGCGAGGACATCGGCGCCGCATGCGGTCAGCTCAGAGAGTCACCGGCGGTCACGAGCCTGAGTGCGAGCAGTTGAGTTGACCACCGCGCGAACCGTCTCGTTCGCGACGCTGGGGTGCCGCCTGAACCAGGTGGACACGCAGCAGCTCCAGACCTTGCTCGAGGCCCGCGGGTTCAGAACCGTGGACTTCGACGAGCCCGCGGACGTGGTCGTCGTCAACACGTGCACGGTCACGGCGCGCGCCGAGTTCTCCGACCGCCAGATGATCCGCCGCGCGGCCCGTGTGAGCCCCGGCGCGCAACTGGTCGTCACCGGATGCTGGGCTCAGACGAGCCCGGGTGATGTCGCCGCCATGGGCGAGGTCGACTTGGTCGTCGGCAACGGGGACAAGGATCGTCTTCCCGATCTCCTCGACCGGTTTGTCGCGGGTAAGACGTATGTTTCCGACATCGCGCGAGCCCGGACGGTCGAGGTGGCGCCGGTCGCCAGGCTGCACGGTCGCTCGCGCGCGTTCCTGAAGGTCCAGGACGGCTGCCAGCACCGGTGCGCGTTCTGCGTGGTGCCGCTTGCGCGGGGTCCCAGCCGGAGCCTCGAGCCGAAGGTGGTTCTCGACCAGGCCCGTCTTCTCGTCGGAGCCGGGCACCCCGAAGTCGTGCTCACCGGCGTGGACCTGGGTCATTACGGTGCGGACCTCGTTCCCCGCACGAGCCTTGCTGCTCTGCTGCGATTGCTCGTCGAGATTCCCGGGCTCCGCTGGGTTCGGCTCTCCTCGCTGCTCCCCGCGTACTTCACCCCAGAGCTGGTCGAGATCGTGACGTCGTCGCCCGTGGTGGCTCCCCATTTCCACATTCCCCTGCAGAGCGGCAGCGCGCGCGTGCTCAGGTTGATGCGACGGCCGTACGACACGCGAATGTATCGGGTTCTGGTCGAGCGCTTGGCCGCGGCGCGCCCCGGGCTCGGGCTCGGCGCCGACGTCATCGCTGGCTTCCCCGGCGAGACGGACGAGGACTTCGCGGACACGGTATCGTGCGTCAAAGAGCTCCCGTTCTCCTACCTGCACGTCTTCCCATACTCGGCGCGAAAGGGGACCGAGGCCGCCCGGCGCGGGGCGCAGCTCGACCCACGCACGATCACACGCAGGAGCCGGGCGCTGCGCGACATAGGCCAGGCGAAGAGCGACGAGTTCCGGCGGCGGCTCATCGGGAGCCTCGAGGACGTGCTCGTGCTGGAAACACGCGACCGGACGACGGGCTCGCTCGTCGGGCTCACCGGCAACTACGTCGAAGTGGTCTTCCCGGGCCCGGAACGGCTCATGCGAAACCTCGCTCGCGTCCGGGTGACCGGGGCGCGGGGGGACCGCGCCGCCGGAGAGCTCGAGATGGCAGGGACCGTGCGAGCCGCCGGGTGAAACCCCGGAGCGATCCGGCGATCGGGGTCATCGGCGGCAGCGGGCTCTACGAGCTCGAGGGCCTGACCGACGTCAAGTGGCATACAGTCCGCACGCCGTTCGGTTCCCCATCCGACGCCTACTGCGTGGGCCGGTTCGCCGGTCGGCGCGTAATCTTTCTTCCGCGCCACGGTCGGGGCCATCGTGTGACACCGAGCGAGCTGAACTTCCGCGCCAACATCTGGGGACTCCGATTCCTGGGTGCCCAGTGGGTGATCTCGATCTCGGCCGTGGGCAGCATGAAGGAAGCGATCCGACCGCTCGATCTGGTGATCCCGGATCAGTTCTTCGACGCGACCCGACACCGCGTGTCATCCTTCTTCGGCGCCGGCATCGTCGCCCACGTTGGGATGGCCGAGCCCGTGTGTCCCGACCTCGCCACGGCGCTCGAGAAGGCGGCGAACCAGACGGGCGCGACCGTCCACCGGGGCGGGACCTACATCTGCATCGAGGGGCCGCAGTTCTCGACCAAGGCCGAATCGCGCATCTATCGCGGATGGGGCGTCGACGTGATCGGGATGACCAACATGCCCGAGGCCAAGCTCGCGAGGGAGGCGGAGCTGTGCTACGCGACGCTCGCCCTCGCCACGGACTATGACGTCTGGCACGAGACCCACGAGACCGTGTCGGTCGAGACGGTCATCCAGAACCTCCTGAAGAACGTCGCGACGGCCAAGGACGTGCTGCGGCGAGTGATCCCGGCGATCGCGCCGCCGCGCGAGTGCCAGTGCCCGGGCCTCCTCCGGAACGCCGTGATCACGAATCCCAAGACCTTCCCACCCGCGACCCGCCGAAAGCTGGGACTCTTGCTCGACAAGTACTTTCCGGGCGACCGGAGCCGGCCCGCACCTGTCTCAGGCCACCCTCGGTCCAAGCCGGCCTCACGGCCCCCGCGACAAAAACCCCGTGGCTGACCTCCTGGTCGTCGGCTCCGTCGCCCTGGACAGCGTCGAGACACCCTTCGGCAAGGTCCGCGAGGCGCTCGGCGGCTCGGCGACATACTTCTCCTACTCGGCGAGCTTCTTCACCCAGGTACGCCTGGTCGCGACCGTGGGCGAGGACTTCCCCGAGTCGCATCTGAGACTTCTCGAGGACCGTGGCGTGGACATCGGCGGGCTGCAGGCCTCCAAGGGGCGCACGTTCCGGTGGACGGGCGAGTACGGCTACGACCTGAACGAGGCGAAGACCCTCGAGACCCAGCTCAACGTCTTCGCCGAGTTCCGACCGGTGCTCGGCGATGGGCTGGGCCGCGTGCCGTACCTGTTCCTCGCGAACATCGATCCCGAGCTTCAGCTCGACGTGCTCCGTCAGATGAGGGAGCGTCCACGACTCGTGGCGCTCGACACCATGAACTTCTGGATCCAGGGCAAGCGCGACGCGCTGCGGCACGTCCTCGGCGAAGTGGACGTCGTGACGATCAACGATGGCGAGGCACGGCAGCTGGCGAGCGAGCCGAACCTCATCCGCGCCGCGCGGGCGATCGCCGCGATGGGGCCGCGGACCGTGGTCGTCAAGCGCGGCGAGTACGGCGCGCTCCTGATGACCGAAGGCACGCTGTTCTTCGTTCCGGCGTACCCGCTGGAATCGGTCTATGATCCGACGGGCGCCGGCGACACGTTCGCGGGCGGGTTCATGGGCTACCTCGCCGCCCAGGACCGGGTCGACGCGGCCGCGATGCGGCGGGCGATCGTCTACGGCTCGGTGATGGCGTCGTTCACGGTCGAGGACTTCTCGCTCAAGCGGTTGACGCGACTCAAGCCCGCCGATATCGCCGAGCGCTACTCGGCGTTCCACGAGCTGATCCGAGTCGAGCCGTAATGCGAGCCGAGGCGGGTCGGCCGACGAGGCGACCGGGGGAATGGAGCGGATGACACGGGTCAAGTACGACCGCCTGGTGGAGGTGCTGCGCGAGCTGGACAGCGTGGTGGTCGCGTTCTCGGGCGGCGTCGACTCGACGCTTCTCGCGCGCGCCGCGAGGGACGCTCTGGGCGAGCGCGCGGTCCTCGTGACCGCGGATTCCGAAACCTATCCGGCCAGCGAGCTCGACGAGGCGAGACGGCTCGGCGCGCTGCTGGACATGCGGCACCTGGTCGTGCGCACGGAGGAGCTCCAGAATCCCGAGTACGCCCGGAACCCGGTGAACCGCTGCTTCTTCTGCAAGGAGGAGCTGTTCGCCCGGCTGGCGCCTATCGCCGAGCGCGAGGGGTGCCGGGCGCTCGTGTACGGCGCGAACATGGACGACCTGGGAGACCATCGCCCGGGCATGCAAGCCGCGCGGGAGCGGGGCGTGAGAGCGCCGCTGATCGAGGCCGAGCTGTGGAAGGAGGAGATCCGGACGCTCTCGCGCGAGCTCGGGCTGCCCACGTGGGACAAGCCCTCGTTCGCGTGCCTCTCCTCGCGCTTTCAGTACGGTGACCGGATCACCGCCGAGAAGCTCCGCCAGGTGGATGCCGCCGAGGCGTTCGTGCGCTCGCTCGGCTTCCGCCAGTTCCGCGTGCGCCACCACGACCGCCTGGCCCGGATCGAGGTTTCTCACGACGAGATCGCTCGGCTCTGGGAGGACGGGCGCCGCGAGGCCATCGTGAAGCGTCTCCGCGAGCTCGGCTACGTCTACGTCGCCGTCGACCTCGCGGGGTTTCAATCCGGAAGCGCGAATCTTCTGCTCAAGCGGCCGCCGAGAGCGAACGGTGGATAGGGACGCCGTTCGAGCCCTGCTCGAAGACGTGCAGGCCGGGCGCATCGACGTCGACGCCGCGGTCAGGAAGCTCCGAGGGCTACCGTACGAGGATCTCGGGTTCGCCAAGGTGGACCACCACCGGGCGCTGCGCGGGGGTGCTCCCGAGGCCGTGTTCTGCCCTGGCAAGACTCCCGCGCAAGTGGTCGCGATCGTGAGGCGCCTCGCCGACCACCACGCCAATGTCCTCGCCACGCGAGCCGACCCGGCCGTCGCCAGCGCCGTCGCCGAGGCCGGTCTCCCCCATGTCTATCACGCCGAGGCGCGGCTCCTGATCGTCCGCCCGGAGCCCGGTGGGGGGGCAGGGCTCATCGTCGTCGCCGCCGCAGGCACGGCCGATCTTCCCGTCGCCGAGGAGGCCGCGCTCGTGGCCGAGGCGCTCGGCAATCGAGTCGAGCGGGTGTACGACTGCGGCGTGGCAGGCCTCCACCGGCTCCTGGATCACTATGACCTGCTCGCCGAGGCCAACGTCATCGTCGCCGTCGCCGGCATGGAAGGTGCCCTGCCCAGCGTCATCGGCGGGCTCCTCGACCGACCGGTCATCGCGGTGCCGACGAGCATCGGCTACGGCGCCTCGTTCGGGGGCATCGCGGCGCTCCTGGCGATGCTGAACTCGTGCGCGCCCGGTGTGTCGGTCGTCAACATCGACAACGGCTACGGCGCTGCTCACCAGGCGAGCCAGATCAACCATCTCGTCGCAAAGATCCGATGAGGTCGCGCCGGGCGGGGCCAGCCGCGGGGGGAGGGATCGTGGGACCACGCGGCACGCGTCCGCTGCTCCTTTGCGGCTGGGCTCCATCTGGGCGCGGTGCGCCCGTCGCCGCGTCTTCGGGAACGAGTCCCACGATCCCTCCCCCCGCGGCTGGCCCCGCCCGGCGCGAGGATCGGCTGCATCGCGCGCGCTTGCGGTGCCGAGGCGCCTGCTGCGCTCTTCCGCGTAAGCGTGGGGTGGGATGAAGGTCGCGTACTTCGACTGTCCGAGCGGGGCGGCGGGCGACA
>JAHFDK010000483.1 GCA_023249095.1 Candidatus Rokuibacteriota bacterium
TCCTGTCGTCCAACTCGAGGCTCAGGTCGATGCCTCGTCGCGCCGCGCGCTCGCGCACGAGGATCAAGGCGTTCTCGAGGGCCTGGGACAGCCCGAACGTTTCGATCTCCAGCTCCATCCGGCCTGCCTCGATCTTCGACAGATCGAGGATGTCGTTGATGAGCGAAAGCAGGTGCCGACCGGACGCCTGGATGTCGCGCAGGTATTCGTCCTGCTTGTCGTTCAGGTCACCGAACATGCGCTCCAGGAGAACCTCGGAGAAGCCGATGACGGCGTTGAGCGGCGTCCGGAGCTCGTGCGACATGTTCGAGAGGAACTCGCTCTTCGCTCGATTGGCGGCCTCGGCACCGTCTTTGGCCTCCAGGAGCTGGCGCGTCCGTTCGTGGACTTTCTCCTCGAGGCGCTTCCGCTCCTCCTCGAGCGCCTCGTACGATCGGGCGTTGCTGATCGCCGTCGCGGCCTGACTCACCAGGTTCGCCAGACCGAGCATGGTTTCGGCGTCCACCTCGATCCGCGCGTGATACCGGGAGTGCGCTCGAGTGTTGCCGGCCACCAGGAACCCGAGACACTCCGTCTCGCCCGCTCCGAGCCGGCAGACCGCGTACTCGTCCATTTCGAAGACGGCACGCAGCTCACGCAACGAGCGGTCCGCACAATGCTCGTCGCACAGGACGAGCGCCGGGTCGGACCCTGGCGGCGTCACCGGCATGCGTGCCAGTGGCAGGCTCAGCCTGGATATCCGCGCCGCCCCCGCCGCGTCATAGTAGCCGTCCAGTCCCGCTACCTGCACCTCCGGGTCTCCCGGCCGGCGCAGAAACAGGAGACACCGCTCGAAGTTGAGGTCATAGATGACAAAACGCGTCGCGAGGTCGACCACGGTCGCGATGCTGAACGTGGCACTGAATTTCTGGCCGACCTCGTACAGTCGCCGATAGATTCGCATCTGCTCGTCGAGATGCTCCTGCACCTCGTAGAGCTGTCGCTCGGCCTTCACGAGGCGCTTGATGTCCTCGGCGAGCCGCTGATTCTCCCGCTGAAGCCGCTCCGCTTCGCTCATGGGGCGCTGCCGTGCGCCGCGACTCAGTAGAGCGCGAGTACGACAGCCGTGTAGTTGTGAAACGCGTTCTGCGTTCCCACCGGCCCGATCTCGCCGTAGGTATAGAGCCCCATCCACGGAACGTCGTCGCCGAACCCTCCGCGCAGTCGCTTCTGGAGCTCGGTCTTCTGATGATCGCGCAGGACGACCTTCCCGCGCCCCGCGCAATCGAACTGGAGCACGAGCTTCGGCGGGCGGCCGGCCGTGGCCGTGCGAATGTCCTGCGAGATGCGGTCCACGCCGCTGGCGATCTTTTCGAAGTCCCGGCGGGTCATCCAGACGCTGGTGCCTTCGGCGACCTCCGTGGAGATGGTGATCGAGCCGCTCGCGTCGTCCTTCGTCGGCATGAATCGGATGAGGTACTCGTCATAATCCTTCATCGTCCCCGGCGCCTTGAAGCCGAGGCAGAGGTTGACGACGGTCTTGTGCCAGTTGTCGATCTCGTCGCCGACGAGGTACTCCTTGAGAACCTCCAGGATCGGCTTGCCGTCGATCTCGTAGATGACGTTGCCGCGGCACTTCGTGACCTTGCGCTCGACACCGATCGGCAGACACCCGTGATTGACGGCCCACGCCACGCCGGCGCGGCCGGACACCAGCGCGCAGGCCACGCTGTCGGAGACCACCTGGTCGTCGCAGTACTGGTAGGTCTGCTTCATCTCCCAGTTGTCCGCCGAGGTCCCGCCGAAGAGCGGCAACGCTCGATCGCGTCGCACCACCGACTCGAAGCCGTGGAGGAACCGGTCGAAGTTCAGCGTAAGGCCGTCGGCGAGCATCACGACGCCCAGCGCATCGCCCCCGATCCTCGGCCGGAACGCCTCGCCGATACGGCGGCCGGCGCCCTCGGAATCCCGCTTCAGGTCCGTCGCGATCGCGCTTTCGAAGCGCAGCTCGTCCGAGCTGATCGCCATCACGGCGACAGAGAAATTGGATTCGTCCGCTTCCGCGCCGGCGATGATCCCCTCGCCTGACGAGCCGCAGAGCGGCGCGCCGTGCGTGGCTTTGCGCACCGCCGCCAGCAGCGAGGCCTGGTCGTAGCCGACGGATGCAAACGCGAAGACGAAATCCGGCCTGCCAGTCCCGGCCCGCTCCAAAGCCTTCTCGGCGGCCTCGCGCCCGGCGACCTCGGGGTTGCGATGGTGACTCAGCCCGACTCCCGCGTTCGTCTTCATGTCCTTGGCTCCTGTGTCACACGGCCGATGTCCTCGAGCGTTGCTCGGCCGGCCGAGATCATCGCGCCACCCGGATCTGACCTGCGAGCCTGGCCAGCTCGTCAGCCGGCGGGTTTTTCCGGGGCCAGGTGAGGGTCACGCCGTCGTTCGAGCACCGGGGCAGCACGTGCAGGTGGAAGTGCGGGACGGTCTGCCAGCCGCCGGCGCCGTTGGTCTGCAAGATCGTGAGCCCTTCCGGTTTGAACGCCGCCTCGAGGGCCCGGGCCACCCGGTTCACAGTTCGGAAGGCCGCGGCTGCCTGGTCGGGGCTCAAGTCCACGAGGGTTTCGAGGTGCGGCCTGATGGCCACGATCACGTGACCCGGATTCACCTGACCGACATCCATGAACGCCAGGGTCAGCTCGTCCTCGTGAACCCGCGTTGTGAGCCATGGGTTGATCCCGTCCCGTGGGTCAGACAAGCTGAGATCGTCGGGGGGCGTGGGCGGGCAGCACCCGCCCACGGCATCCCCTCTCGTCTCTTGCGCAGAGTCACCTGC
>JAHFDK010000262.1 GCA_023249095.1 Candidatus Rokuibacteriota bacterium
GCGGTAGGGGGCGGCCGGACCCGTTCCCGCCAAGCGGCGTCGGGCGCCACGCGCCCAGATGGAGCCCAGCCGCAAAGGAGCAGCGAGCGCGTGCCGCGTGGTCCAGTCGCCCCCTACCGCACACGCCCGGCGCCTCCGGCTCCACGTCCGGCGAAGTCTTGACCATGATGTCGAGGACAGGACACTAGCGGATGGGATGGTGAATGGTGACGAGCTTGGTGCCGTCGGGAAAGGTGCCCTCGACCTGCACCTCCTCGAGCATCTCGGGCACACCCTCCATCACGTCGTCGCGGCCGAGGACGCCGAGCCCGGCCTCCATCAGCTCCGAGACGCTTCGCCCGTCACGGATACCCTCGAGGATCTCGGCCGTGATGAACGCCAGCGCTTCGGGGTGGTTGAGCTTGAGGCCGCGTCCGCGGCGCCGGCGCGCGACTTCCGCCGCGGTGAAGATGAGCAACTTCTCCTGCTCACGCGGGGTGAGGTGCATCGTTGAACCTCCAGACGAATGGGGTCAGACCGCCAGGTGTTGTCGGACCATCTCCACTCTCAACTCGCCGGTGGAGCCCGAGGCAACCACGGCGCCCTTGGCCATGATCACGTACTTGTCGGCGAGTCGCTCGGCGAAGTCAAGGTACTGCTCGACCAGCAGGACGGCCAGGCCGAGCTCGCGCTTTATCCGTCTCAGTGCGCCCTCGATCTCGAGGATGATCGACGGCTGGATGCCCTCGGTCGGCTCGTCGAGCATGAGGAGCTTCGGCTTCGTCAGGAGCGCGCGTCCGATCGCGAGCATCTGCTGCTCGCCGCCCGACAGGACGCCGCCCTTGCGTGCCAGGAGCGGCGCGAGCGCCGGGAACAGCTCGAGCGGCTCGTCCAGCGCGGCGGCGCGCCCGCAGCCGAGGAGTGCCATGCGAAGGTTCTCCTCCACGGTCAGATGGGGGAAAATCTCGCGCCCCTGCGGGACGTAGCCGATGCCGGCGCGCGCCCGACGGTCTGGCGACCACCCGGTGATCTCGGCGCCGTCGAAGCTCACCTTCCCGCGCCGAGCCGGCAGGAGCCCAATGGCGGTCTTGAGGAGCGTCGTCTTGCCCACACCATTGCGCCCCATCAAGCACACGAGCTCGCCCACGCCGACCTCGAGGTCCACCCCCCAGAGCACCTGGGACTCGCCGTAGGCGACGTCGAGCCCGCTAATGGACAGCATCAGCCCCCTCGCGCCGCCGCCCGAGATAGACCTCGAGGACGCGCGGATCGCTCTGGACTTGCTCCACCGGCCCCTCGCAGAGAACCGTCCCCTGGTGCAGGACCGTCACCTTGCGAGCGATCTGCCGGACGAACTCCATGTCGTGCTCGATGACGAGGACCGACCGATCGGCGGCGATCGTCTCGAGCAGCCCGCCGGTCCGCGCAGTCTCCTCGTCGGTCATGCCCGCGACCGGCTCGTCCACGAGGAGCAGCTCGGGATCCTGCGCGATCACCATCCCGATCTCGAGCCATTGCTTCTCGCCGTGCGCCAGGGTACCGGCCAGGGAGCCCGCCTTGGCAGCGAGCTGGACCGTCTCGAGCGCCCGGGCAATGCGCTCGCGCTCCTCCTCCGGGTCACGACGGCGGAGCGCGGCGAAGACGCCTTTCGACGCCCGGCGGAGGGAGAGCTCCACGTTGTCCCAGACGGTGAGATTCACGAAGACGGACGGCGTCTGGAACTTCCGCCCGACACCCAGGCGCGCAATGTCGTTCTCGCGCAGCGGCAGGAGGTCGGTTTCGTGGCCGAAGATGACGCGCCCAGTCTCGGGCTTCACCCGCCCGGAGACGACGTCGAGGAGCGTGGTCTTGCCGGCGCCGTTCGGACCGATCACCACGCGCAGCTCGCGGCGATCCATGAAGAAGTTCAGATGGCTCAACGCTTTGAAGCCGTCGTAGTTCACGGTCACGTCTTCGAGATAGATGATGCTGCTATTCATCGGAGCTCGATGGCCGGATCGAGCCGCGGGTGGCCTGAGACAGGAGCGGCGCGTCACGCGTCGCCCGCTCCCGTCGCCGCGTCACGACGCGACGGGCGCGCGCCAGGAGCCGGCCCAGGGCGCCGACGACGCCGTCGGGAAAGAACAGGACGGCGCCCATGAAGAGCCCGCCGAGGAAGAGAAGCCAAAGGTCCGGGTAGCTGGTCGTGAGCCAGCTCTGGATCCAGTTGACGCCGAAGGCGCCGATGACGGCGCCGTAGAGCGTGCCCCGGCCGCCAGCCGCGACCCACACCACCATCTCGATCGACGGGAGCACGCCGATCTTGGCCGGCGTGACGATGCCCACCTGCGGCGCGTAGAGGGCGCCCGCGAGCCCCGCCAGCATCGCGGACACGACGAACACGAAGAGCTTGTACGCCGCCGGCGAGTAGCCGGAAAAGAGCACACGCGTCTCGCTGTCGCGGATGGCGACGAGCACCTTGCCGGCCCGCGTGAGCGTGATCCAGCGACAGAGCAGGTAGGCGCCGACGAGCGTCAACGCCGTGACCGCGTAGAGCCCGCGCTGCGTGCCGGGTCGATTGAGCGGGAAACCGAAGACCGTCTTGAAGTCGGCGAGGCCGTTGGTGCCGCCGAGGTTCATCTCGTTCCGGTTGAACACGAGCCAGGCGCTGAGGGCCAGCGCCTGCGTGATGATCGAGAAGTACACGCCGCGGATGCGGCTCCGGAACGCGAGGTAGCCGAACGCCAGCCCGAACAGCGCGGGGACGAGCACGATCGCCGCCAGCGTGAAGACGACACTGTGGAACGGCTTCCAGAAGAGCGGGAGCGCGGTGACCTGGTTCCACACCATGAAGTCGGGCAAGGCACTCTGGTAGACACTCTTCGCGCCGATCTCGAGCATGAGGTGCATGCCCATCGCGTAGGCCCCGAGGCCGAAGAACACGCCGTGCCCGAGCGAAAGCACGCCCGCGTAGCCCCAGAGCAGGTCGAGTCCGAGCGCCAGGATCGCATAGGTCAGGAACTTGCCGAACAGGTTGAGCGTGAAGTTCGAGACCGCGAACGGAGCGTCGGCCGGCAGCGCGTTGCACAGCGGCAGGACGACCACGAGGACCACCGCGGCGAGCCCGACCGCGAGCGCCTCACGCTTCGGCATTCCGGCCCCGCGTCGCGAACAGCCCGGCCGGCCGCCGCTGGAGGAACAAGATGACGCCGACGAGGATCGCGACCTTGCCGAACACGGCCCCGAAGGCCGGCTCGATCCCCTTCGTGAGCCCGCCGAGTCCCGCCGCTGCGAGGATCGTCCCGGCGAGCTTCCCGACTCCGCCGGTCACGACCACCATGAACGAGTCCACGATGTAGTTCTGCCCGAGCGACGGCCCGACGTTGCCGATCTGCGTGAGCGCGCACCCCGCGAGTCCCGCGAGGCCGGCGCCGAAGGCAAACGTCGTCGCGTCCACCACGCCGGCGCGCACGCCCAGACACGAGCTCATCGCCCGGTTCTGGGTGACGGCGCGGATCCGGAGCCCCGCGCTGGTGCGGAACAGGAGCCAGTACGTCGCCGCGACCGACACGGTCGCCAGGCCGATGATGAACACCCGGTTGTACGGAAGCGTCACGTCGACCATGACCGGCACGCCCCCCGAGAGCCAGGAGGGCGAGCTCACATCCACGTTCGCGGCGCCGAACCAGAGCCGCAGCCCCTGCTGGATGATCAGCGACGCGCCCCACGTGAGCAGCAGCGTCTCGAGCGGCCGCCCGTACAGGAACCGGATGACCCCGCGCTCGAGGACCAACCCCACCGCCGCCGCCACCAGGAAGGAGACGGGCAGCGCGACGCCGAAGTAGAGGTCGAAGCGGTCGGGCCACGTCGCGCGGAACCAGTTCTGCACCACGAACGTCGCGTACGCGCCCAGCGCCATCAGCTCGCCGTGGGCCATGTTGATCACGCCCATGAGGCCGAACACGATGGCCAGGCCGAGCGCCATGAGGAGCAGGATCGAGGCGAGCGAGGCGCCCTGGAAGACCGTCTCGACGGTCGTCGTCAAGAGGCTCCAGCGCTCGAGCCGGCGGATCGCCTGCGTGGCGGCGTGGCGCTCGGCCGGTGACGCGCCCGGGTCGGCCGCGAGCCGCCCCAACGCCTCGCGCGCACTGCCCGAGTGGATCTCGCCGAGCGTACGCGCCGCTGCGACGCGCTGCTCGCGGCTGCCGTGCGCCAGCCGGATCAAGCCGAGCGCCTCGGTGAGGGCGTGGCGGACCCACCGATCCGTTTCCTTCTGGAGCGCTGCCTCGACCGTCGCGACGGCGGCGATCTCGGCCTGGTTTCCGAGCTTCACGGCGGCGCCTCGACGGACGGCAGGGTCCGGATCCGCCAGCTGCGCCCGCGTCTCGTCGGCGTCGACGAACGACTTGATCGTGAGCCGCAGCCGCCGGTCGGCCGGCACCTCCTTGAGCTCCGCCAGCGGCACCGTGCCGAGCGGCTCCCGGTCGTACGCGCCCACGATGTCGATCACGTCCTGGTCGCCGCGCGTGGCTTTCGTCCCGCCCACGACCAGCTCGGTCGTGCCCGCGCGCGTACGCGCGTAGACACCCCCATCGCGCAACGCCCGCAGGAACTGGAGCCACTTGGGATCGCGCGCCTGACCGAGGACGGTGACGGCCGCCTCGCGGCGGTCGGCGTCCTCCCCGACGAGGTCCGCCAGCGCCTGTGTCACCTCGGGGGACGGCGCGGTCGTCGCCGCGTGGCCCGCCGCTGCCGCGGCGAGCCACGCGACCAGCGAAAGGAGAACGACGAGACGGTATCTCACGCCTTCTTCTGATACGTGCCCTGATGCTTGACCCAGTCGCAGCCCTTGTCCGGGCTCGTGTACTTGCTCCACGGCTCCGGCTCGACGAGGCCCTTGGTGCGGGAGACGATCTTGAACTGGCCGTCCTTCATGATCTCGCCGATGAGCACCGGCCGGTAGGTGTGGTGGTTGTACTCGTGCATCCTGATGGTGCCGCTGGGCGCCGCGAACGTCTGGCCGTAGACGGCCTTGCGCACGCCGTCGACATCGAAGCTCTTGGCCTTCTCCACCGCCTGCTTCCAGATGTAGACGCCGAAGTAGGCCGCCTCCATCGGGTCGTCGGTGACGCGCCTGTCGCCGCCGGGGAGGTTGGTTTTCTTCGCGTACGCTTTGAACGCCTGGACGAACTTCTTGTTGTTCGCGTTCTCCACCGACTGAAAATAATTCCAGGCGGCGAGGTGGCCGACGAGGGCCGACGCGTCCATGCCGCGCAGCTCGTCCTCGGCCACGCTGTAGGCCATGATGGGCGCGTTCTCGGAGCGCAGACCCTGGTTGCCGAACTCCTTGTAGAAGGGCACGTTCGAGTCGCCGTTGATCGTCGAGAGCACGCACGCGCTGCCGCCCGACGCGAATCGTTTGATCTTGCCGACGATCGTCTGGTAATCCTGGTGGTTGAACGGCGTGTATTCTTCTTCGATGTTGGCGGCCGGCACGCCCTTGGCGAGCAGGAAGGCGCGCAGGATCTTGTTGGCCGTGCGCGGGAACACGTAATCGGTCCCGAGCAGGTAGAACTTCTTGTAGGCGCCGCCTTCCTTCGACATCAGGTACTCGGCGCCGGGAATCAGCTGCTGGTTCGGCGTCGCGCCCGTGTAGAAGACGTTCTTCGAGCACTCCTCGCCCTCGTACTGGACCGGGTAGAAGAGCAGGCCGTTGTTGTTCTCGAAGACCGGCAGGACCGACTTCCGGCTGACCGACGTCCAGCAGCCGAAGACCACGGCCACTTTGTCCTGCAGCAGGAGCTGCTTGGCCTTCTCGGCAAAGAGATCCCAGTTCGACGCCGGATCGACGACGACCGGCGAGATCTTCTTGCCCATCACGCCGCCCTTGGCGTTGATCTCCTCGACGGCCATCAGCACGACGTCCCGCAGCGACACCTCGCTGATGGCCATCGTGCCCGAGAGCGAGTGCAAGACGCCGATCTTGACCGTCTCCTGCGCCTTCAGAACGTTGGGAAATCCGAGACCGGCGCCCAGCGCGGTCCCGGCCGCGAGCGAGCCCTTGAGGAAGCCGCGACGTGAGTACTCTGCCATACCGTCTCCTTTCGACTGACGTGGTTGGTCTCGATCGCGGCATCGTTGGCGCGTCGTCCGCGGGCATCGCTGGCCGCGGCTCTTCCCTGCGAGAGCAAGGGCCATACCGGAGGGTCTGGCTATTTGTTTACAGGATGTTACGACGACGCCGACAGATGCTGGTGCTCAATGCGTAGGCACATCGGACGCGACTGACTCCGACACGAGCAGCGCCCTCGCGATGTCGACCATCGGACGGCGGCTATCCATCGCGGCGCGGCGAAGCCGATGGAACGCCTCGTCTTCGGAAAGCTGGTACCGCGCCATCAGTCGTCCCTTCGCCCGCTCGATCACCTTCCGATCTTCGAGCGACCGGCGCAACGCGAGCGTCTCGCGGAACCGGGCAACGGCCAGGTCGAGCACGGGTGCCAGCTCCGCCGAGCGGAGCGGTTTGAGAAGGTAGGACATCACGCCGGCCGAGCGCGCCCGATCGACCAGCTCCTGCCGCGTGTGGCTCGTGAAGAGCACCACGGGACAGCCCGTAGCGATCACCTGTCGCGCCGCCTCGACACCGTCTCCGTCCGGCAGACCGACGGCAAAGACGGCGACGTCGGGGCTCGCCCGCCGCACGAGCGCGAGCGCGTCGGCACACCGCGCCACCTCGCCGACCACCTCGCCCCTCGCCGCCCAGATGGCGGCGCGGAGCGCCGCGCGCGAGCGCTCGTGATCGTCGAGAATCGCGACCCTCCAGCGTGGGTCGGACTTCGGCCCGACACTCGCCATGACTCCAACCCGTGGCAAGCGCGGTGCCAGGCCCCGCGTGCAGGAAATCAACCGCTTAGCAGGGTGCCTCGAGCCCAGGTGCTCAGCGACCCGGCACGTCCTGCGAGCCTGCTGCTTTGCAGGGCAGCCGCACAGGATGCATGACCACGATAAGCTCGTGCCGCATTTCGAGCGCCGGCTTTGGCCGGCGCAACCGGTCGGTGAAACGTCCGGCCCGGCTAACTGGTGGGGGGCGTCGGGGGGAGCGGCGAGACGACCTCATGACACCCTCTACCAGACCGGCCAGGTTGCCGTCGCCCGAGAAGGATCAGCCCGTCTCCGTCGGCGTGATCGTGATCTTACCGATCCCGAGTGGTCGCATGGCCGCCCGGGTCTGCGCCACGTCGTTGGCGTTGATCACAGGCCCGTGCCAGCGCAACCACTCGGCATTCTTCGCGAGCGCGGTCTTGAACTGGTCTTCATCGAGGTCAACCGCCACCGGTTCGGCGAGCTTCACGCGGACGGCATCAAGCTCGGCTTGGCGTTGCTTCAACCGGAGCCCCACCGACGTGCCGCTCTCGACCTGATCCAGCAGCCGCTCGACCACGGCTTCCAGACGCCGCTCTTCCTGTTCGAGGTGCTCGCGGTGAGAGCTGACCTCGATCACGCGCTCACGCTTCCACCGTTCGGTGCGCTCGCAGACCAACGCCCAGGCGACCTCGGGGTCCTCGACGAGCTTGTGCAGGCTCTCGATCACGGCCATGTCCAGCGCCGCCTCGGGCACGCCACGGCTATTCGTACAGGACGAGGTGCCACGGGCTACACGGCGGGTGCAGTAATAGGCTTTGGTCTTGTTGTTCTTAGACTGGAACGAGAGACTGCCGCCACAACCCCGCACACAGCGAACCCATTGAGCAGGTGCGGGGAGAGCAGGCCGGCCTCGGGGCGACCGTGGAGCTTGCCGTCCGTGGAGCGGTGCGGGCCGAACCGAGCAAGCGTGGCGGCCTGCCGTCGCTACTTCAGCAGCTTCTTCTCGCGCAGGAACTTCCTCCAGTTCGCGATACACAGGTAGGCGAACCCCTCCGCGCTGTGCGACTGGCCGTCGTACTCGACCCGCAGCTCCGAGCCTCCCACCTCACCTTCTCCAACCCGCATAGACCAGGTCGTCACTTTGACCTTCTGCCTCTTCGCATCATGCACCGCGTGCTTCGAGCCGTTGCAGATGTCGCGGCAGAACGCCAGGACGGGCGTCGCATCCACGAATTGATCTGCGGCGGTGCGTCTGATCGCCTGCGACTTGTCGTTCTCCAGCCAGTCTACGAGGTGGTAGCACGCCTGCGTGAAGGCGAAGAAGTTATCGCGCGCGTACTCGGGGTTGTCGGGGTCAAGCCGATAACGCCGCAGCCGCTTTTCCCACCGCACCATCCGGTCGTACTGCTCGCGCCACTTCGCCGCGCCGTTTACTTCCCCTTCGGCCCGCGCGGATCGCGATGGGTGTCGAGGCAGACGTACCTCTCCTTTGCGGTGGGTCATTCGCCGGTCTTCGATGAACCGGGCAGCTTCATCCCGTGCTTTGCGAATCTCTCTTGCCGCGCGGTCGGGAGCACCGTTACGCTTTCGGTCCACGGGATGCCGCGTGTGAGGTCGCCTTTGGTCGAATGGACGTGAACGGCATCGAACAACAACGTCACCTCAGCGAATAGGCAGTCTTCAGCCTGCATCGGACTTTTTCTAGCTAG
>JAHFDK010000263.1 GCA_023249095.1 Candidatus Rokuibacteriota bacterium
ACAGCTGGATTGGACCGCACTTTGCTCTGGTCCTTGTCGCCATGGTGGCTCACGCCATCATCCGTCATCGGCTGATGGACGTTCGCCTCGTCATCCACCGCGGCCTGACGTTCGCGCTGGCACTCGTGGTCTCACTCATCCCGGTGGGCGGCCTGCTGGCGCTCGCCTGGCCGAAGCTTTCAGATCACCTCGCGCCGGACGACCTCGTGGCCCTCATTCTGGCGGTCGTCGTCGTAAGCCTGCTCATCCCGCTGACGCGCGACGCTGCGGGGCGCCTCCTCGACCGCTATGTGTACCGCACTCATGTGAACTATCAGCGCACTCTACGCGAGGCGAGCGAGGCACTGACGCGTGTCCTCGACCTCAAGATGCTGCTGCCGTTCCTGAACCACACCGTGGTGACCTCGACGAACTCCGAGGGTGCCGCGGTCTACCTCGAGGCAGGCACGCTCGAGCCCGGATCCGGAGTCCGCCGCGCAATCGCCGAACGACACCACGCTCAGAGCCACTTCGACACGCCGGACGAGGCGCCTATCGAGGTCATCACAGCTCTTACGGAGACCCGGGATCTCCTGCTCACCGACGAGATCGCAGGTGAGCGGCTGAGCGGCGACCGCGAACGCCTCTACAGTGTGCTGGCGCGCCTCAACTGGGCGCTCGTCCTGCCGCTCGTGTCTGCGAACAAGGTCATCGGCGCCATCGTGGTCGGACCCAAGCTCTCCGGTGATCCGTTCTACCCTCAGGACCTTGATCTTCTGATGACGCTTGCCAACCAAGCCGGTGTCGCAGTCAAGAACGCCCAGCTCTACGCGCAAGTGGTACTGGCCAACGAGCATCTCAACAACATCGTCTCGACGATCGAGAGCGGGGTGGTCGCCGTCGACGCGACTGGCCAGGTCACGCTGTTCAACCGTGCGGCGGAGCAGCTCACGGGCATCCCGGCCGAGCGGGCCCGGCATCAACCCGTGAGCGTGCTGCCGGCGTGTGTGAGCGCCATGTTGACCGAGACCGTCGTGGACGGCAGCGCCCGTACTCAGCCTGAAGTCGAGCTCTCTGACGGCTCGACGACCCATCCGATCATCTGTACGACCTCGCCGCTGCATGATCAGGCGGGCGCGGTGTTGGGGGCCGTCGCCGTCTTCAGCGACCTGACACCCCTCAAGGAGCTCGAGGTGGAGCGGCGGCGGGCCGAGCGGCTCGCGTACTTCGAGATGCTGGCGGCGGGCATCGCCCACGAGATCAAGAATCCCCTGGTCGCGATCAAGACATTCGCCCAGCTCCTGCCGCGCCGCCGCGCAGACGAGCGGTTCATCGAGAATTTTGGTCGGACCGTGACGCACGAGATCGCCCGGATGGAGCGGCTTCTCGACCGGCTTCACACGCTCTCGCGGCCGGGTGGGCGGCCTCGCCTTCCGATCGACTTGAGAGCGCCGATCGACGACGCGATCGAGGCCATGCGGCCGGCCTTCATCGAGAAGAACGTCGTTCTGTCGGCGGCGACGGGCCAGTCTCCGTGCGTGATCCTCGGCGACCACTCGGAACTCGAACAGCTCTTCCTGAATCTGCTCATGAACGCGCACGAGGCCTGTCCGGCGGGCGGCATGACACGGGTCGAGCTCGCGACCACGGCCGGTCGTGTTATCGTCGCTGTCGTGGACACCGGCCCGGGCGTTCCGGCCGAGCTTCTGGAGCGGGTCTTCGATCCGTTCTTCTCCACCAAGGAACGCGGCTCCGGCCTCGGCCTTGCGATCTGCGCGTCCATCGCCCAGACGCACGCCGGCCGGCTCCAGGCGGCGAATCGTGATGTCGGCGGCGCCGTCTTTACGATCGACTTTCCGCTCGCCGCCACCGCGACGCTGCCGGTGTCGGCATGACCACCGTCCTCGTCGTCGCGTCAGACGAGGCCTTGCGGGCCCGCCTGGTCGCCGCCCTCGCCGACCATTCGGTGTTCGTCGCCCAGAGCGACGCCGAAGCCTTGAAGACGCTGCGGCTCATCGACATCGACGTGATCCTGCGCGGCGGCCCGGGCTTGGCGCGAGGCCTCGACGCGTTCGTTGCCCGCGTGAAGGAGATTGCGCCCTCCGCACTGACGGTCGCAATCGGCACGGGCGACGAGGTGGAAGTCGCGGATTTCTCGCTTTCCGCGACCTTCACTCAGCGCGAGCTCGACGGCGCGCTGCGCCACGTGACCGATAAGCTCCGCCTCACACGCGAGATCACTGCCCTGCGCTCGAGCCTCGCGCCGGAAGGGCCGGGGACAGCCGGCCTGGACCAGCCGTGGGAGGGCGCTGCGTTCGCCCGCGTGCTCAAGGAGTTCACGCGCGCGTTCGCGGCGGGTTTCGACCTGCCGCGGGCGCTCGAGATGTTCCTCGACGCGATCGGCGAGCTCGTCCGGCCCACGCGGATGGCGCTTCTCATGCCGAGCGCCGACGCCCAGGAATACCGCGTGGTCACTCACCGGGGGCTGGCGCCTCAGATCGTGGAGTCGGTGCGCCTCCCCGCCGACCAAGGGCTGGCTCGGTGGATCGCCGCGCAGGGTCGGCCGGCCCGGCTCCCCGACCTCGCCGACCCAGAGATCGCGCGCGAGCTGAAGCTGCTCCAGAGCGTCCTCGCCGTCCCGCTGCTCGCCCACGGGGAGCTCGTCGCGATCCTCACCGTCGGTCAACCCGTCGTCGGATCGACCTACGGGCGAGGCGAGACCGAGACGCTCTTCGACCTCGCCTCGCACCTGGCCACGGCCATCCGCGATATCGCGCTCCACAACCAGCTCGAGCGCGAACAGCAGTTCAGCGAACGCATCCTGGCTCACATGTCCAGCGGGGTCATCACCATCGGGCGCGACCAGCGAATCGGCACCATCAATCGCCGGGCCGAGGAGATATTGCAGCTGTCCGCGGCCGAGGTCGTCAAGGAGGACCTGCGCGCGCTTCCCTCGCCGCTGGGCGACATGCTCTTCGACACGCTGCGGACCGGCCGCGCGGCGGGCCGGCACGAAATCCAGATCGCTCTCCGCGGCCTCTGGCTCGAGGTCTCCACCTACCCCGTCCGCGGCGAGGACGGCACCCCGCTCGGGGCCGTGCTCGTCTTCGAAGACCTGACCGCCCAGAAGGAGTTGCTGACGCAGAAGCGGCAGGTCGAACAGACCCAGCTCCTCACCCGAGTGGTCGCCCGGATTGCCGACGAGATCAAGAATCCGCTGGTGTCCATCAACACGTTCATGGAGCTGATCGGCGAGCGCTACGACGACCCCGAGTTCCGCAAGCATTTCTCGTCGGTCGTCCGCCGCGACGTCCGGCGGCTGGTGGAGGTCTTCGAGAAACTTGCGGGGCTTGTGACGGAAGGTGAGCTAAACTTCACGACCGTGGATGTGCACACGGTGGTAGACGATGTCGTGACCGCGATCGAATTGGTCGACGAGGTACCGGCCAGGCCGCTTCAGCTCGACGTCACGCGAGAGACGACGCCGCAAGTCGTGAAGGTCGATCCGGCTCAGCTCAGGAAGGCGCTTTCCTACCTCATCTGGTACCTCGCTCACAACTCACCCCCGGATCAAGCGCGCGTGTCGGTCTCCGTGGCCCGGCACTCCGAGCGGGAGGACGGTGAGAGCGTACGGGTCTTGGTCGGCTCGCGCACGGCGTCGGTGGCGCCCGAGAAGCTCCAGCGCGTCTTCGACCCCGTGCAGATGGTTCAGGAAAGCCTGATCGACGTGGGGCCGGCCGTGAGCCAACGTCTCGTCGAGGCCGTGGGCGGCCAATTGACGGTCCGGCAGGGCCGGCACGAGCTCCACTTCCTGGTGACGCTGCCGCTCGCGACCTCATGAGCGCGACGACCACCGCGCTCGCACGCGTGCTCGTCGTCGACGACGAGCTTGGTCCTCGCGAATCGCTCCGCATGCTGCTGAAGCCCGCTTACCAGATCCAGACGGCCGAGAACGGACGCACGGCCCTCGACCTGCTGCGGCGATTTCAGCCCGACATCGTGATCATGGACATCAAGATGCCGGAGATGGACGGGCTCGAGCTCCTCCGTCACGTCAAGCGGGCCGACCCCTCGATCGAAGTGGTGATGATCACGGCATACGCCTCGCTGGAGACCGTGAGGCACGCGCTGACCCACGGCGCCTTCGAGTACCTCATCAAGCCCTTCTCGCGCCAGGACCTCGAGGACGTCGTCCATCGCGCTCTCCTGCGCCGTCAGACGGAAATCGGCGCCCGCGGGCAGGTCACGCGGCTCGTGGAGGAAATGCGGCATCTCTCGGCCAAGACCCGCGAGCTCGAGGAAGCGGCGCGGCGCGAGGCGGTGGAGCCATCGCTCCGGGTCATGCAGCTCTCGATCCTGCGCGAGATCTCGCGGACGATCGTCGGCGAGCTCGATCCGCAGCGTGTGACGGCTGCCGTCACCGAGCAGCTCCGGATGGCGCTCGGCTACGACGGCGTCGCGATCGTCCCCGAGCCGCCGGCAGACCTCGACAAGGCCGACGCCGCGGTCATGGCCTGCGCCATCCAGGACGGGCAGGGGCCGCTCGGGCATCTCGTCATCGACAACCGGCCGTCCCGACGCGCGATCGATCCACGAGAGCGCGAGCTCCTCGAGATGCTCTCCGAGTACTTGGCCATCGCGCTGCGGAACTCCCGCCTTTACGGCGAGATCGCCGACGCGAAGCGGTCGCTCGAGCAGCTCATTGCCTCCGCCGGCGACGCCATCATTTCCCTCTCGCCGGAGAACTGCATCGAAGGCTGGAATCCGGCCGCCGAGCGCATCTTCGGCCTCGCTGCCGCGGAGGCCATCGGCCGGCCGATCACTGACCTGCTCCCGCGCGGCGACTACGCCGACGCCAGGCGACGGCTCGCCGACGGCACGCCGATGCACGCATTCGAGACGACGGCGACCGCCGGGCAGCCGCGACCGGCGGAGCTGGCGGTGACGCTGTCGGCCCTGCACGGGCGCCACGGCGGGCTCGAGGGGCTGATCGCGATCGTCCGCGACATCACCGCGCAGCGCGAGGTCGAAAAACAGCTCCGCCAGTCCGAGAGGCTGACCGCCCTCGGGCAGCTCGCGGGGGGCATCGCGCACGACTTCAACAACCTCCTCCAGGCGATCCTCGGCTACGCCCAGCTCATGAAGCAGAACCCGCGGGACGCCGAGTTCGTGGCGCGCTCGCTCAACATCGTCGAGGCGGCGGCGGTGGACGGCTCCGAGACGGTGCGGCGGATCCAGCAGTTCGCACGCCTGCGCCCCGACGAGCAGTTCGTGGGCGTCGACGTGAACCAGATCGTGCACGACGCGATCGCGATCGTCCGCCCGCGCTGGGAAGAAAAGATCGCGCGCGACAACCGATCACTCGACCTCCGACTCGACCTCGGCTCGATCGAGACCATCAACGGCCGGCCGGCGGCGTTGACCGAACTGATGACGAACCTGATCCTCAACGCGCTCGACGCCATGCCCGACGGCGGCACCCTGACGATCACCACCCGCGGCGAGCCCAGGCGGCAGATCACGCTGACGGTGGCGGATACCGGTATCGGCATGCCGGAGCCCGTGCGCCGGCGGATCTTCGAGCCATTCTTCTCGACCAAGGGAGAAGACGGGTCAGGACTCGGCCTGTCGATGGTCTACTCGATCGTACGGCGGCACGGAGGCGAAATCCGCGTGGAGAGTGAGCCGGGTCGCGGCGCGACCTTCGCGCTCACCTTCCCGGTCGCCAGCGAGCCCGTCGGCGCAGAGCCGGAGGCGGCCTTGCCCCGGGCACGCCGCCCGGCGCGTGTCCTCCTCGTCGACGACGATCCAAAGGTGCTCGGTACCCTGACCGAGATACTCAGAAGTGTGGGCCACACGGTGACCGCCGCGGCCAGCGGCGCCGCAGGCGTTGCCGCCTACGGGCCGGGGCGCTTCGACGTGGTGTTGAGTAATCTCGGCATGGCCGGCATGAATGGCTGGGAGTTGGCCGAACGCCTCCGCCGGGTCGATTCGGACGTCGTGATCCTCTTCATCACGGGCTGGGGCTTACGAGACGAGGAACACGGCCGGCTCAAGATGCTCAAGATCCGCAAGTGTCTCTTCAAGCCCGTGCATCCAGGCGAGCTCGACGCAGCGATTCAGGACGCCCTCGCCGCCGTCTGACACAGCGACGAACAAGCGACGACGACGTGTCAGGCGCGCTTCATCGGGCGGCCGCAGCAGATCTTCTGCGCCATCGCGACCTTCCCGCACTTCGCGCAGCGAAATCCGGCCATCTCTCCTCCCCGCCGTCCGTGCCTACAGCCGTTCGATGATCGTGGCGATGCCCTGACCGAAGCCGATGCACATCGTCTGGAGGCCGTAGCGCTTGCCCGTCCGCTCCAGCTCGTGCAGCAAGGTCGTCATGAGCTTGCCGCCGGAGCAGCCGAGGGGATGGCCGAGGGCGATTGCTCCGCCGTTGACATTGACGCGGCTCATGTCCGGGTGCAGCTCACGCTCCCACGCGAGAACGACCGACGCGAACGCCTCGTTGATCTCGATCAGGTCGATCTGTTCGAGCTTCATGCCGGCCTTCCGCAGCACGCGCTGGGTCGCCGGAATGGGCCCCGTGAGCATGATCGTCGGGTCCACGCCGGCGAGCGCCGTCGCGACGACGCGGGCGCGCGGCTCGAGCCCGAGCGCCTTCGCCCGGTCGATGGACATGAACATCAGCGCGGCGGCGCCGTCCGAGATCTGTGAGGAGTTCGCGGCCGTCACCACGCCGTCGGGCTTGAAGGACGCGGCGAGCGCGGCCATCTTCTCGCGATTCACCGGGACGCGGACGCCCTCGTCGATGGCGAAGACGGAGCCGTCGGGGAGCGCCACCGGAACGATCTCCCGCTGGAAGCGCCCTTCGGTGATGGCCCGACCGGCCTTCTCGTGGCTCCGCGCGGAGAACTCGTCCAGCGCCTCCCGCGTGAGGCCCCATTTCTCGGCGATCATCTCGGCCGAGATTCCTTGCGGGACGATGTTGAAGCGCTCCTGGAGCTTCGGTGAGAGCGGCCCGTCGCCCGGGCCCATGGCGTTCGAGCCCATCGGCACTCGCGTCATGTGCTCGACCCCGCCGGCGATGACGACGTCGTACTGGCCCGCCATGACGCCCATCGCCGCGAAGTTCGCCGCCTGCTGACCGGAGCCGCACATCCGGTCGAGGGTCGTGCCGCACACCTCCACGGGGAGGCCGGCGATCAGCGCCGCGTTGCGCGCGATGTTGAATCCCTGTTCGCCGAGCTGGTCCACGCAGCCCAGGATGACGTCCTCGATCTCCGCCGGGTCGACCTTCACGCGCGCGACCAGGTCCTTCAGCACGAGCGCGGCCAGGTCGTCAGGACGGATGCCCGAGAGCTTGCCGCCCTTTCGCCCCACGGCGGTGCGCACAGCCCCAACGATGACTGCATCCCTCATGGCGAACCTCCTTGGCGAACGAACAACAATTCATCTTACCGGCTCGCCCGGGGTGGTGCAAACGACGCCGGAGCGCGGCAGTGGGTCAGGAGACCCGGCGCTTGACCTGGTCCGCCAGCTTGCAGAACGCGCAGATCGTGCCGGTCGTCACCTGGCCGCAGCGAAGGCACTCGTTGAGGGCCACGGCCTCCGCGCGCTCGAAGGCGGCTCGCGCCCGGTCGAGGAAGCCGAAGAGGAAGTTGTGCTTGGCGCCCGGCGAGGCGTCCTCCAGGCGGCTCAGGATTTCCTTGTGGGCGATCGAGGTCGCCCCTGCGGCGAACGGGCATTCCTCCACGATGTAGTCGATCTTCCGGAGGAACGCGAAGGCGGCTGTCTCGCGCTCGGACAGCCGATAGAGCGGCTTGACGCGCCGCACCAGCTTCGGATGCGTCGACGCGAGCGCGGGAGACTGGCGCGGTAGCGCATCGGTCTGCCAGTGCATGACCGAACCGAAGAGCGTCGCCGCCTCGTCGTCGAGGTTGTGGCCGGTCGCGACCACCGGGATCCCGTGCTCGAGCGCCACGCGGTTCATGAGGTAGCGCTTGGAGAGGCCGCAGCCCGAGCACGGCGGCCGCCGCGTGACTTCTTTGATGACCGGGACGGGCGCTCCCACCTCGTCGCGGACAGCGGTCACCATGAGCGGGACGTCGCGAGCCGCGGCGAATTTCTCGCACTTGGCCTTCGACTCGACGGAGTAGTCGAAGATCCCGAGATCCAGGTAGAGCCCGGTCGTCCGGTACCCTTCGTCGATCAGCACGTCCCAGAGCGCAAGCGAGTCCTTGCCGCCGGACACGGCCACCAGCACGAGCTCGTCCTTCGTGAACATCCGGTGCTTCCGGATCGCCTCGCGGACCTGATTGCGGAAGAACTCGAGGAAGTCCGGCGCGCAGAATGCGGCGTTATGACGCCGCAACTCGAGAACGGCCGGCTCACCGCACTTGCGGCACTTCATCGCGGATCGTCGTTCTGACTGCCGCCGGACATCACGGGCCGTAGCTCGATGGTAGCGTCGTCGCGCACGACCTGATCGGCCGTGATGAGGTCGTCGCCACAGATCACCAGCACCGTCTCGGGCAGGATGTCGA
>JAHFDK010000041.1 GCA_023249095.1 Candidatus Rokuibacteriota bacterium
GACGAAATCACCGAGGGCGCAAGTACTCCTCCAAGAACTTCTTGAAGAAAAGCGCGATCAAGCGCTGGCTCTGCTTCCCCACCGGCTACTTCTATTTCTCCCCCACCGGCCGTGACACCTTCGACCGAACCCGCAGCGATTCCCGTCAAGCGACAACGGCAGTCACCCGCGCGGATGGAGCCCAGGCGACGCGGGTCGGCGAACGCGTGCGCGTGGTCCAGTCGACCTTCTACCGCCTGCCGCAGCCGCCCGCCGCCTCCGACGCTACGTGAGGTCGTAGAGTCGAGCGCAGTTGTCCCAGAGGATCTTGCGCTTGTTCGCCTCGGAGAGCGGCAGCTTGAGGAAGAGGTTCGTGGCCTCGGGGAAGTGCGAGTCGGAGTGCGGGTAGTCGGTCGAGAACACGAGCGTGTCGTCGCCGAGGCGCTGGATCACCCACTCGACCTGGTCTTCGTCGGGATCGACGCTGATGAAGCACTGACGCCGGAAGTACTCGCTCGGCAGCGCCTGCAGCTTCGCCGTCTCGCCGCTCTTCGACATCTCCCAGTATTCATCGAGCCGCCAGAGGAGCCAGGGGAGCCAGCTGCAGTTGCCCTCGAGGAACGCGACCCGCAGGCGCGGGAAGCGCTCGAGGACACCACCGACCGTCATCGACGCCACGGCGGCCATCAGCTCCACGGGGTTGTTCAGCCCACCGGCCATGGTGGTGCTCGGTGCGGTGAGATAGCGGTTCACGAAGTGCGTGTCCGAGTAGTTGTTGGGCGCGGGATGGAAGCAGATCGGCACGCCCAGGCGCTCGGCCTCCGCCCAGAGGGGATCCATCGCCGGATCGTGCAGGTTCACGCCGTTCACTGGGTTGGGCATCATCTGGGCAGCGATGAAGCCGAGCTCCGCGACTGCCCGCCTCAGCTCGCGCGCCGCGCGCGTCGCGTCGTGGAGCGTCACCAGCGCCGCCGCCTGCATCCGCTCGGGGTTCAGCGCGCGAAAGTCCGCCATCCAGTCGTTCCACGCGCGACAGAGGGCCAGCGCGAACTCCGGATCAAACGCGTCCACACACACCACCGGGAGCGTGCGAAAGAGCACGGCGACGTCGAGCCCCTCGACGTCCATCGCCCGCTGCTGGGACACCGCGTCGAACCGGGCGGCCGCGTACTCCTTCAGCACGGCGCCGGCTCGCTTCTCGGCGTCGACGCGGCCCCGGCCGAGTGGGCGCGGAAAGGTATAGTCGCCCACCGTCCACTGGCTGGTGTACGCACCGCGCGTGACCGTCGGTCGTGGCGTCCGGTCGCGATAGGCGGGGTCCAGGTAGCGGTCGTAGAGATCCGAAGGCTCGATGACGTGGAGATCGCTGTCGAGAACTCGAAACCCGGCTTTGCTCATGTCTGACTCCGTCCGGAGTGGTCGGCGATGACCTGCGCCACGCACGCGGTCACCTTGGCGCCGGTCGGCAGGTGCAGGAACTCGTTGGGCCCGTGCGCGTTCGAGCCCGGGCCCATCGCCCCGGTGATGAGGAACTGGGCCTGCGGAAAGCGCTCGCCGAGCATGCTCATGAACGGAATCGAGCCGCCGAGACCGTGGAACATCGCCGGCTTGCCGAAGTAGGTGGACGATGCGCGATGGACCGACTCGAGCAGCTTCGGGTCCGTCGCGGGCGCATTCCACCCGTTGCCCGCCTCGCCATACGTGTCGAGCGTGACGCGGGCGCCATACGGCGGATCGGCTTCGAGGATTTCCTTGAGCCGCTGTACCGCGCTCCCGGCGTCGCACGTCGGCGGCAATCGCAGCGAGATCTTGAGCGCGGTCTTCGGGCGCAGCACGTTGCCGCCGTCGGCGGGTAACGGGAGCCCCGCGGCGCCCGTGATCGCGAGCGCGGGCCGCCACGTGTTGTTGAGGATCAGCTCGTGCGCGTCGGTACTCACGGACCGGGCGCCCGGCGGGAACGGGAAGCGGTCGTAGATCTCGGCGCCGAGCACGTTCGCGACCTCGCGCGCCTCGGCGACCCGCTCGCGCGGGATATCGACGTGGAAGTCGCGGGGCAGGATCTCGCCCGTCCGCGAATCCTCGATCCGATCGAGCAGCTGGCGCAGGATGCGGAAGCTCGAGGGCACGATGCCGCTCGCCGCGCCGGAGTGCACGCCTTCCGTCAACACCTCGACGGTGAGGACGCCGCCGACGACCCCGCGGAGCGAGGTAGTGCCCCAGAGCTGATCGTAGTTGCCGCAGCCCGAGTCGAGGCAGATGACGAGGCTCGGCGTGCCGAGCTTCGCCTTGAGCGCGTCCACGTAATAGGGAAGGTCGTGGCTCCCGCTTTCCTCGCACGCTTCGATGAGCACGACGCAACGCGCGTGCCGCGCACGCTGCTCCTGGAGCGCCTGGATGGCGGTGAGCGCGGCGAAGGCGGCGTAGCCGTCGTCGCCGACCCCGCGGCCGTAGAGCTTGTCGCCGCGGCGCACCGGCGTCCACGGCCCGGTGCCCTCGGCCCAGCCGACCATCTCGGGCTGCTTGTCCAGGTGGCCGTAGAGCAGCACGGTGTCAGTGCCGGTGCCGGGCGCCTCCATGAGGAGCAACGGTGTGCGCCCCTCGAGCCGGACGACCTCGATGCGCAGGCCCTCGATGGATCTGGCCCCGGCCCACCCCCGCACGAGCTCGACGGCGCGGTCGATGTGGCCGTGCTCGCGCCACTGCGCGTCGAACATGGGCGACTTCGCGGGGATCTTGACGTACTCGGTGAGCGTGGGGACGATGTTCTCGTCCCACGTCTTCTGGACGAAGTCGCGGAGCTTCCCGGAGTCGAGCGCCATCGCGCGGGCCCTCAGGAGGCGATGCGGAGGCCGGAGCGAATCTCCCAGAGCTCTTGCAGCTCGAGCGGCGCGTCAGCGATCCGTGCGAGTTTCCCGCAAAGGCGACAGTGGATGAACGCCGGCTCCCGGCCGACGTAGGTGCTGTCGCACTTGGGGCACCGGGTTTGAGGTCCGGTGAGGAATCGCTTTGCGGCCCGCTGCAGGGTGTGCTCGGGGGTGAGGCGGATGACGGAGGCCGCGACCGGCACCGTCGGTTTCACCCGCTTCGCCTTCGCCAGTTTCATAAGCGAAGGCCATTGTACAGCAGGGCGACTCCTGCGCCGGCCGAGAAAGGCTTCGCGAATGGGCGGGGCCCGGAGGGGTATCTTGGGCCGATGAGGGTCGGGGTGGTTCTGGACGGGCGCCGGACGGCGGCGGAGATCGCCGAGCTCGCGCGGCTGGCCGAGACGCACGGATTTTCTCACGTGTGGCTCTCGGGCGGCGCCCGGACGAAGGACCATTTCGTGCGGCTCGCTCTGGCGGCCGCGGCGACGCGCCGGATCCAGCTGGGCCCGGTCGCGCTGAGCCCCTTCGAGATGCATCCCGTGCGCATCGGCCTCGCACTCCTGACGCTCGACGAGATCGCGCCGGGTCGGGCCAGCCTGGTGCTCGGCGCGGGCGGCGATCTGGCGGCGACGCTCGGGCTCCCGGCGCGGGGCCGGGTCGAGGCCGTGGCGGAGTGCGTCGACATCGTTCGCGCCCTGGCGGCCGGTGGCGAGGTCAACTATTCCGGGGCTCACTACCGGGTCGCGGGGCTCTTCTCCCCGTGGAGTCACGTGCGTATGAATCGGCTCTATCTCGGCGCCAATCGGCCTCGGATGCTCCGGCTCGCCGCGCGGCAGGCCGACGGGGTGATGATGACGGACATGCCCGAGGGCTATCTGGGCTCCTTGATCGCCCGGGTCCGCGCCGAGCTTGCGGAGGCCGGCCGCGATCCGCGGCCGTTCACGCTCAGCAACTGGTTCGTGTGGAACGTGCAGGAAACCCGAGAGGAGGCCCTGCGCCTGGCCCGCCGGCAGCTCGGCTTTCGCCTCTACTACATTCGAGACGTGGCGTCCTCGATCGGGCTCGGCGAGGCCGAAGCACGAGAGCTGGCGAGACGACAGCCCGAGATGCTCCGGGCGGTGTTCCAGGGGAAAGAGCCCTGGGCCCCGCCCCCTCACGTCGCCGATCTGCTGATCGAGCAGCTCACTCTGACCAGCGACCTTCGGGGATTGGACCGTTGCGTGGAGCGGCTCGTGGAGTTCGAGCGGCTGGGGCTGAGCGAGATCGCGCTGGCTCCGCACGGAGATCCGGTCTCCGCCATCAAGCTGATCGGCACGGCCGTGATCCCCACGGTCGACCGCGCGGGCGCCCTCCGCGTTCCGTGACTGCCGACCCGGGCATGGCGTATGCTGTCCTCGCCACGGGGAGGGCGCATGATCAAGCTCGACCACCTCACGATCGCGGTGAGCGACTGCGAGAAGTCGCGCGACTGGTACGTGGAGACGCTCGGCCTGAAGCTCGAGTTCGAGATACCCGAGCGTCGCACCTCAGCGGTGCAAGACGAGTTCGGCTTCACGCTGTTCCTCGCCGAAACGCCCGGAGGGCCGGGGCGGCCGAGCTGCATCTTGACGTTCCAGGTCGACAACGTCGAGACCAAGCATCGCGAGCTCGTCGCGGCCGGCGTGAAGTTCGGCCATCCGCCCCAGAAGACCTTCTGGGGCTACGGCGCCGAGTTGAAGGACCCGGACGGCTATCACATCTGGTTGTGGGACGAGAAGACGATGCGGGAGAAGGGCGAAGTCTGAGCGCCGAGCTTGTCTCGACCTCGTCGCCATTCAGGTCTTTCAACACGGCGCTGTGGCCGACGCGGCCACGTACTTCGCCAGGGCGGCGGCGGCGCTGAGATCCGGCGGGCTGCTCTTCCTGAGAGTCAACTCGGCGGCGACCGAGATCCACTTCCGTCACACCGTGGTGGAGCAGAACCGATTCGGTGGACTCACGATCCGGTACGAGGAAGGGCCCAAGGAAGGGCTCCGCGTTCGCCGAAGACGGGCAGCTGGGCTCAGTGGGAAGCCGTCTGGCAGAAGCGATGACCGGTTCGAGCCCGGTGGCGACGCTCAGCTCGCCTGGGCTACTCGGTTCGCACTGAGGCCACGCTGGCATGCCGGCGTGGCCTCAGTGCAGCGGATCGAGCAGGTTCTATTTTTAGAGACTAGTCCCCGGTCTGAATGGAGCTCAGGGGGTCGAAGCTGCCGTCCAGTCCCGGGCGGGCCATCTGGATGACGATCTTCTTGTCGCCCTGCATTTCGTACGACGCCTGCACCTGATCGCCGAGCGACAGATCGGTGAACTGGCCCTCCGACACCCAGAGCCGGGTGCCGTCGTCCAGGACGATCGAGTGGTCGGCGGGATTGATCGATTGGATCGTCCCCTTCGTCTCCTCGGCCGCCGCGGAGAGCGAAAGCGCGAGCGTCAGTGCGAGCGCCAGTCCCAGTGCCTTCTTCATGTGCTGTCCTCCCTGGAGTGAACTTTCGAACTTGTAAGGCCAACAGTGCAATCGGCGCGCCGAATTCGCTGAGCCTCGGCGCTCATATTTCCCGCGGACTTAGGCTCGCTGGAGGCGCGCTGCGGGTCGGTCCTCTGTGGCAAAGCGCCACACACCGTGGCGAAGCGGCGGGCCCCCGGCGACGCGCGGTGGCGTGAGCCCACGCAACACGCCGGGTTTGCTGCCTTCTCAATTCCGTCGTGCTCTGGCCTTTCGTTTGCCTGTATGGGTCGGTGGTCACGTCGGGGTGGCGCCTGGTGACTGGCCCGACGATCGGACAAGACCCGGCTGGAGGAGACCTGCGATGAAGAAGGTGATCGGGATGGCCGTGGCGCTGCTGCTCGTGTTCGCGGTCGGCAGGGCCTGGGCCGAGGAGATCCAGGGAAAGATCAAGTCGCTCGACTCGACCGCGCGCGAGTTCGCCCTTGAGGACGGCACCAAGATCTGGGTGGCCGAGGGGCTCTCGATGGGCTCGCTCAGGGAGGGTGCGTCGGTGAGGGCGTCCTATGAGGAGCGCGACGGCAAGAAGGTGGCGACCAGCATCGAGGTCAAGTAGCGCTCCCCTTCATCTCGGCAGAAAGTTGCTCAGACCCGAGTCGACGAGGAAGTGGAAGATCTCCGGCGCTGGGATCAGTGTCGTCTCGCCCGCCACTGGCATCTCGAGCACGCGCTCCTTCATTTCTGGGATCGCCACTTTCGCAGTGCGGTAACCCTCGACGATCCCCACCAGCTCACCGGTCTGCGCATCGAATACGCCGCCCCCGCTCGATCCGTAGCTCACCGAGGCGTCCACCATCCGTGCGGGTCCGGCGACACCCGTGAGCGAAGCGACCTGGCTGACGATGCCCCTCACCACGGTGAACCGCTGGCCCCACGGAAACGCGACGACCAGGATCTCGTCGCCGAGGCTCGCCTCCATCTTCATGCGGGCGGGTGCGACGTCGAGCAGTTCCGCTTCGATGATCGCGAGATCGCGGTTGGGGCTCACGAAGGCCACCACCGCCGGCACGACGGTCATGCGGCCCGGCAACCGAACGTAGATGTGCTCCGGCGGGGATGGGTCGACGAAGTGCCGGGCGGTGACGATCCACGTGCGTTGCGATCCGAGATCCTTCGCGACGACGACCCCGGACGCCGCCCGCCGGACGCCCCCGTCGCGCTCGGACCGGAGCTGCACGGTAGACGCGAGGATGCCGCGGATCAGCTCGCCCCGGTCCGGGACGGGCGATGCCGAGACGCAACCGGCCCCCGTGAGGGCCAGCGCCGCCAGCGTGAGCGCGCCTCTCATCCCTCGTCTTCGGTCGCCTGGCGCTCGAGGATCCGATAGAGCGTGCGGCGGTCGATTCCGAGGAGTTCGGCGGCCCGGAGCTTGTTGCCCCCTGCCTCTTCGAGCACCTTGTTCACGTACCAGCGCTTCACCTCCTCGAGCGTCATTCCCGCAGCCGGTAAACGGGGGGCGCGGCCGGCCTCGCGGAGGTGGGGCGGAAAGTCGTCGGGAAGGAGCGTCTCCGAGGAGGACAGCGCCACCGCGCGCTCGATGACGTTCTCGAGCTCGCGCACGTTGCCCGGCCAGTGATAGGCGGCGAGCAGCGCGAGCGCTTCGGGCGCGAGGTGCTTCACCGGGCGCTCGGTCCGGTGGGCGAAGGTCTCGAGGAAGTGCTGGGCGAGGAGCGGGATGTCCGACGACCGCTCGCGCAGCGGCGGCACCGTGATCGTGACGACATTCAGCCGATAGTAGAGATCGTCCCGGAATCCGCCCTCTGCGGCCAGCTTCCGGAGGTCGCGGTTCGTCGCGGCCACCACCCGGACATCCACCGGGATCGGGTCGTTGCCGCCGACGCGGCGGATGGTGCGTTCCTGGAGCGTCCGGAGGAGCTTGGCCTGGAGCGGCGTTGGGAGCTCGCCGATTTCGTCGAGGAGGCAGGTGCCGCCGGCCGACATCTCGAGGAGGCCACGCCGCGCGGCGAACGCGCCGGTGAACGCGCCACGCTCGTGGCCGAACAGCTCCGACTCGAAGAGTGTCTCGGGCAGCGCCGCGCAGTCCACCACGACGAACGGGCGGCCGGCGCGGGCGCTGGCGTCGTGGATCGCGCGGGCGACGAGTTCCTTGCCGGTGCCGGTCTCTCCCTGGATCAAAACCGTCGTCTCGAGACTCGCCACGCGCGCGACGAGCTTGTAGATTTCCACCATCTGGTGCGACTGACCGACCAGGGTTTCAAAGCCGGAGCGGGCCTTGAGCTCCTGCCGGAACTGGAGGTTCTCGCGCGTGAGCCGCCGCGCGTCGAGGGTGCGCCGGACGACGATCTTGATCTCCTCCATCCGGAACGGCTTGGAGAGGTAGTCGGACGCGCCGGCGGTGACGGCTTCGATCGCCGTCTCGATGGTGGCGAAGGCCGTGAGGATGACGACCGGCAGGTCGGGCTGGATCGTGGCCAGCTGCTTCAGGACGCCCAGCCCGTCGAGGTCGGGCATCCGGAGGTCGACCAGCGCCATGTCGAAAGGCTCGGCCGCGGCCAGCCGCAGGCACTCCTCGCCACCCGCGGCGAGGCGCACCCGGTAGCCCTCGCGGCCGAGCGCCTCGGCCAGCAGCTCGCGCGCGACCTGATCGTCGTCCGCGACCAGGAGCACCGGGGAGGGAGCGCTCAGGCTCCACTCCGCACGGCGGGGAGAATGACGCGGAACGTGCTGCCGTGTCCCTCGTCGCTCTCGAGCTCGATCCTGCCCTTGTGCTCCCGCACGATCTCGGCCGTGACGAACAGCCCGAGCCCGGTGCCGCGTCCGGCTTCCTTCGTCGAGAAGAAGGGCTCGAAGATGTGCTTGCGATTCGCCGGCGAGATGCCGAGGCCCGTGTCGCCGATAGCGATTTCCACTTCCCCCTGATCTGGCCGGGCGCGGGTCGTCATCTCGACCCGTCCGCCGGCGGGCGTGGCGTCGATCGCATTCATCAGGAGGTTGAGAATCACCTGCTGGAGCTGGTCCCGCCGGCCCCGCACCAGGGGCAGCGCGGGCTCGGCGCGCACGTCGAGGTCGATCTTGCCGCTGGCCAGCCCAGGGCGAACCAGCTCGGCCGTGTCGCGTGCCAGACCGTTGAGGTCGACCGCGCTCGGCTCACCGGGTGAGCGCCGGGTAGCGTCCAAGAGACGGCCGATGATCTCGATGACGCGCGCCACCTGGGTCTCGATAACTGCGAGGCGCCGCCCGACATCATCGGTCAGCACGGCAGGCGGCAGGTCCTTGCGGAGCAGCTCGAGATGCCCCGCGACCGAGTGCAGCGGCGTGCCGACTTCGTGGGCCACCTCGGCCATGACCTGTCCGGAAAGCGCCAGCCGCTCGGCGTGGCTGAGCCGCCGCTGCATCTCGAAGAGCAGCGCGTTCAGGTGCTCGACCTGTTGGTACCGCCGGTCGAGCTCTCCGGTGGCCTCAGCGATGCGCGTCCTGAGCTCCTCGCTGAACCGGCCGATACGCGCGACCATCTCGTTGAAGTGGTGGGCGAGGACGCCGAACTCGTCCGTCGTCGCCACCGAGACCGCGACGGGCACGCCGTCGTCTGCGGCTGAGGAGATCGCGTCCATGAAGCGCCGAATCGGACGGTCCACGACGAGCTGGATCGCGATGCTCATCAAGACGCCCATGAGCACCAGCATTATCGCGGCGAGCGTGAGTGCCCAGAACCGGATCCGTGCCGCCAGCTCCTGGGCCCGCTGCGCCGAGAACTTCACGGCGACCGCGCCGGCCACCACGCCCTCGAGCGTGATCGGGGCCATCACCTCCCAGTGGGCCTCGGTCCCGGTGACGGCGCGCGAGACGACGCGGCCGTTCTGCACCTCTTCGGCGTCGCGCCGACTGAACGGCAGCCGGACGTTCGGCTCGTTCGTGGCGACGACCGTCGTCCCCTCGGGTCCGAAGGTGAGAACATCGAGCTGGAGCACACTGCGACGGATCTCGAGGAGGCGCGCGATCAGCCGACGGAGCGCGGGACCGCTCTCGAGCTCACGGCGGCCGCCGATGGCGGCGGCCACCTCACGCGCGTAGACGATCGCGCGGTTCTGCAGATCTTCTTCGATCGCCTGACGCGCGAGGATCAGGTTGACCCAAGTGAACCCCGAGGAGACGACGAGAATGGCCAGTGTGCTGAAAAGAATGAGCTTGTGTCGGACGCTGAGGCGCACGCGCTCCCCGGCCCTTCACCCGAGGGCGACGACCCGGCGCTCCCCTCGGCCGTCCCGGCGGTGGCGCCACGAGCTCGCGACATTCCCGGTGATCACGCCCGGACGGTAGCACGCCGCGCCAGGCCGCGGCAACGCGCCCCCCAGAACGCGTCCGAGGTTCTCCGACCACGACGGGGTCTCGCTTCGGTGCGGATCTCCCTGGTAAGATCTGACGAGGAGGAACGAGCCTATGTGGGGGTCGAGAGCGAAGCTAGCGATGCCGTCGAGAGAGAAGGCGCTTCCAGGCCGAGCCGAGCGCATGCCGGTGCCGGCCGCTCACTTCGTGAACCGTCATCCGCTCACGCCGCCGTTTCCGGCGGGGCTCGAGATGGCGATGTTCGGCCTCGGCTGCTTCTGGGGCTCCGAGCGCAAGTTCTGGGAGGCGCCCGGCGCCTTCACAACGGCGGTCGGCTACGCCGCCGGCTTCACGCCGAACGCCACTTACGAGGAGGTGTGCACGGGCCTCACCGGCCACAACGAGGTCGTGCTCGTGGTCTTCGACCCCAAGCGCGTCGGCTATGACGGGCTGCTGAAGATCTTCTGGGAGAGCCACGACCCGACCCAGGGGATGCGTCAGGGCAACGACGTCGGCACGCAGTATCGCTCCGGCATCTACGTCTACTCGCCGGAGCAGCGCCGCCAGGCCGAAGCCTCACGCGAGGCCTTTCAGCGCGTCCTCTCGAAGGCGGGCTTCGGCGCCATCACGACGGAGATCCTCGACGCGCCCGAGTTCTACTACGCCGAGGACTATCACCAGCAGTACCTTGCCAAGAATCCCGCCGGCTACTGCGGCCTCGGTGGCACCGGCGTCGCGTGCCCGACCGGCCTCCTCGAGTCCGCGGGCAGCGGCCGCTAGGCTCGGGCGCTCGCGCGGCCGGCGGGCGCGCCCGCCTTCAGCGCCTGCCAGACGCGCTCGGGACGGAGCGGCATGTCGAGGTGCCGCACGCCGAACGAACGGAGCGCGTCCATCACGGCGTTGACGATCGCCGGCGTGGCGCCGATCGTGGCCGCCTCCCCGATACCTTTGGCCCCCATCGGGTTGCGGGGCGTGGGCGTCACCGTCTGATCGGTCACGAACGACGGCAGGTCGTCGGCGTGCGGCACCGCGTAGTCCATGAGCGTGCCCGTCACAAGCTGGCCGTCCGCTCCATAGACCAGCTCCTCGAGGAGCGCCTGCGCGATGCCCTGCGCGAGGCCGCCGTGCACCTGTCCGGTCACGAGCGTGGGGCTGATACGCACGCCGCAGTCGTCGACCGAGATGAAGTCGCGCACGGTGACCCGGCCGGTCTCGCGGTCGACCTCCACGACCGCGATGTGGGCCCCGAAGGGATAGACGAGCGCCGGCGGGCGAAAGAACTCGGTCGCCTCCAGCCCTGACTCGATGCCGTCGGGAAGCCCCTCGCCGTAGGCGCGCGCCGCGATTGCCTCGAGCAAGAGGGCCTTGTCGGGCACGCCCTTCACCTGGTACCGGCCGTCGGTGAAAACGACGTCGTCGGCCGCCGCCTCGAGCATGTGAGCGGCGAGCCGGCGCGCCTTCTCCTGGACCTTGAGCGAGGCCCCGATGATCGCGGACCCGCCCACGACGAGGCTGCGGCTGCCCCCCGTGCCGTTGCCCATCGGCGTGTTCAGCGTGTCGCCGTGCCGTACCACGATCTTGTCGAACGGCACACCCAGGTGGTCGGCGAGGATCTGCGAGAACGCCGTCTCGTGTCCCTGGCCGTGGGCCGAGGTGCCCGTGTACGCTGTCACGGTGCCGCCGGGCTCCACGCGAACGACCGCGCTCTCGAAGGGGCCGAAGCCGCACATCTCGACGTAGCAGGACATGCCGATGCCGAGGAGGGTCCGGTCCTTGCGATCCAGCCGGTCCTTCTGCTCCGCGCGGAGCTTCGCGTACCCCGCCAGCGCGAGCGCCTTCGTGAGCGCGCGGTCGTACTCGCCGCTGTCGTAGTTCTGGCCGGTGGGCGCCGCGTACGGGAACGCGCTGGGCGGGATGAAATTCTTCCGCCGCACTTCCTCGGGCGTCCGGGACAGCTCCGCAGCGATCACGTCGATCAGGCGTTCGAGATAGTAAGCGGCCTCCGGCCGTCCGGCACCGCGATACGCGGCGACGGACGTCGCGTTGGTGAAAACGCAGGTCGACTGCAGGTCGACGTGCGCGGTCTTGTAGACGCCCACGCCCATACTCAGCGTGAGGTCGGGGATGAACGTGTAGACCGGGTAGGCGCCGATGTCCGCCGTCACCCGCATGCGGAGCGCCGAGATGGTGCCATCGTCCTCGACGGCGGCCTCGAGGTCGGCGACCTGGGCGCGTCCGTGCGTGGTTGCCATCATGTGCTCGACCCGCGTCTCGGTCCAGCGAAGCGGCATCCGGTAGAGCCGCGCGAGCGCGGCGAGGACCGCGTCCTCGGGATAGCAGCCGAACTTCACGCCGAAGCCTCCGCCCACCTCCGGGGCGATCACGCGGATCAAGTTCTGCGGCATGCCGAGGGCCGTCGCCAGATCGTTGCGCAGGCCGTGCGGCGCCTGGTTCGTCGCCCACACGATGAGTCCGCCGCTGGTCGGGTCGGGCGCGGCCAGCGTCGCCCGCCCCTCGAGCGGCACGCCGCAGAGCCGCTGGCTCACCATGCGCTGCTTCACGATGCGCTTGGCTTTGGCGAAGACGCTGTCGGGATCACCGGCCTTGATCGTATTCTGGTGCTCGATGTTGTTCGGCGCGTCGTCGTGGATCTGCGGCGCGCCTTTGGCCATCGCCGCGAACGGATCGGTCACCGCTGGCAGCGGTTCCCAGTCGACGACGACGTCCTCGGCAGCGGCGTCCACCGCGATCGCTTCCGAGGTCGCGATGACGGCGGCGACGGCCTCGCCGACGTGCCGCACGCGGTCCACCGAGAGCGGGTAGTGCTTGCGCCCGGTGTTGGCCGACGCGTCCCCGCCGCCGCCTTCGCCTGCGCCGGCCAGCGGCAGCGGCGCGCAGAGCTTGCGGATGTCGCTGCCGGTGACTACCTTGAAGACGCCCGGGCGTCGCAGGGCCGCCGACGCGTCGATCCGGCGAACGCGCGCGTGGGCGTGGGGACTGCGCACGAACGCGACGTAGTGCATGCCCGGCAACGCGAGGTCGCCGACGTAACTCGAGGTGCCCGTGATCAGCCGGGGATCTTCCTTGCGCTTGACTTCCGCGCCCATCAGTCTTGGAGTCGCCATGGTCAGTTAGAATACCCCATGCGCTGTCGCCGTCCAGGACTCCTCGCCGTGTCCCTCGTGGGCCTCGTCCTGGCCGCCTGCGCCGCCGGGCTCTCCGGCGGCGGCGAGGCGCTGAACGGTCGCCGCGCGCCGATCGATCACATCGTCGTGCTCTTCCTCGAGAACCGCTCGTTCGATCATCTCTTCGGGACCTATCCCGGCGCCGACGGGCTGGCGGACTACCGCGGCCGGCAGGCCGACCCGCGCGGCGTGACGTACGCCACCCTGCCGCAACCGCTCGGGCGCGACCGCAAGGCCGATCTGCGCTTCCCCGTCGATCTTCCGAACGCGCCGTTTCTCCTGCAGAGGTACGTCGGGCCGTTCGCCGAGACCAACAATCCCGTCCACCGCTTCTTTCACATGCAACGGCAGTACGGCGCCGGGGCGGACGGTGTCCCGATGGGCAAATGGGTGGCGGAGGGGACGAGCGGCGGGATCACCATGGGGTACTACGACCGCGCGGCGAGTCCCGTGCAATGGCGCCTGGCCGAGGAGTTCGTGCTCCTCGATCGCTGGTTCCAGGGGATCCACGGCGGCTCCTTCGCGAATCATTTCTATCTGGTCTCGGCGGGCATGGCGCGGTATGCGGACGCGCCCGCCGCCGAGCGCGCGGCCGGCGTCGGGCCCGACGGTCGGGCCGACAAGGACGGCGAGGTGGACCCCGAAGGCTGGGTCGTCAACAATCTCGATCCGCCGTATCCACCGCAACGCACGGAGCACATCCTGCGCGCGCCGCAGGCCACGCCGACGATCGCGGATCGGCTGGACGCGGCCGGAATCACGTGGGTCTGGTACGCCACCGGCTGGGGCGGGGGCGCCGACGCCGTGAAACAGGGCTTGATGCCCCACCACAACCCGTTCCAGTACGTGCGGCGCATCATGGAGACGCCCGAGGGCCGCACCCACATCAGGGACGCCTCCGAGTTCAGCCGGGCGCTCCGCGACGGCGGCCTGCCGTCCGTGGCGTTCGTGAAGCCGCACTGGAAGGACAACGCCCACGCGGTGTCCTCGACGGTGGGCGCGGGCGACCGGTGGGTCGGCGAGATGGTGCGAGAGGTGATGTCGAGCCGCTACTGGCCGCGCGTCGCCGTGGTCATCACCTACGACGAGGGCGGCGGCTGGTTCGATCACGTTCGCCCGCCCGCGGTGGACCGCTTCGGGCTCGGCACGCGCGTGCCGGCGCTCGTCGTGTCGCCCTACGCGAAGCGCGGCGTCGTCGGCCATCGAGAGTACGATCACGCTTCGGTCCTGAAGCTCATCGAGTGGCGGTTCGGGCTGGCGCCCTTGACCGACCGCGACCGGCGAGCCGCGGCGCCGCTCGAAGCGTTCGACTTCACCCAGGCACCGCGTGCCGCCGTGACGCTGCCGTGAACCGTCGTCCCGCGAGCGCCTGAGCGTGGCCGATCTGCTCGACGCGGTCGAGATCGAGACGGCGTCCACGCCGACCGCCAGCATCGTCTGGATGCACGGTCTCGGCGCCGACGGCCACGACTTCGTGGACGTGGTGCCCGAGCTCCACTTGCCCGCGCGTCCCGGCGTGCGGTTCGTGTTTCCTCACGCGCCGATGCGGCCCGTGACGATCAACGGCGGCTACGTGATGCGCGCCTGGTACGACATCCGCGATGACGGCGGCGTGCGGCGTGAAGACGCCGGTGGCGTGCGCGCCTCCCAGAAGGCGATCGAGGCGTTGATCCAGCGTGAGAAGGCACGCGGCGTTCCCGCGGCGTCGATCGTGCTGGCCGGCTTCTCGCAGGGCGGCGCCATGGCGCTCCACACGGGCCTGCGCCACGCCGAGCGTCTCGCCGGCGTCATGGCGCTCTCGTGTTCTCTGCCGCTCGCCGACACGGTGGCCGCCGAGGGAGCGCCGGCGAATCGCGATGTGCCGATTTTTATGGCGCACGGCACGCACGACCCGATGATCCCAATGGCGCGTGCTCGCCGCGCGTACGAGACGCTGATGGGGCTCGGCTATCGCGTCGAGTGGCACGAGTATCCGATGCCGCATTCGGTGTGCGCGGAGGAGATCGTCGATATCGCGGCGTGGCTCGGCAAGGTGTTTGCCGCGGTGCGTCCCTGACTGGTTGACAGACCGCGAGCGCGGGCGTTGACTGGAGTCGACGGGAGGGGGGCGCCGCCTCCTGGTCGTGGGATTAACCGCAGTGGAGGTAGATATGGAGACACCACCCGGCTCGAGTGGCGCGCCGTTGATGGTCCGTCACCGGCGGCGCGCCTAGCGCACTGATCGCTCCACTGGATCCCGGCGCACGCCGGGACGCGCAGCCCTGGGGCTGCGCAAGACCGTCACGACGCTCGGGGACGGAGCACCGGTCCCGCCCCCGAGCGTTCCTGTTTCTAGGCGGTCGCGACCAGCCGAAGGTCCTCCACCAGCATCTGGTAGAGCTTCGCCTCCTGCGCCGGGTCCTCACCGCGCAGCACGGCGGAGGGGTGCAGGGTCGCGATCGTCCTGGGCGCCCAGCGAGTCGCCGCAAAGCGACCGCGGTCCTTCATGATCCGAAAGCCGGCGCCGAAGATCGCGCGGGCGGCGGTGGCGCCGAGACAGACCAGGATCTCCGGCTTGATCGCGGCGAGCTCGGCGTCGAGCCACGGGCGGCAGGCGGCGAGCTCGTTCGCCCGCGGCGTCTGATGGATTCGCCGCTTGCCACGCTCCTCGAACTTGAAGTGCTTGACCGCATTGGTGACGTAGAGCCGCTCGCGCTCGAGCCCCACGTCGGCCAGCGCGCGGTCGAACACCTCGCCGGCCGGGCCGACGAACGGCGCGCCCTTGAGATCTTCCTGATCCCCCGGCTGCTCGCCCACGAGCACGATGCGCGCGTCGGCCGGTCCGCGGCCGAAGACCGTCTGGGTGGCATGGCGATAGAGATCGCACCCGGTGCAGCTCGCCGCGGCCCCGCGAAGCTCAGCGAGCCCGGCGCCTGCGGGAACAAGCCGCGCTGCGCCCTCGCCTTCCGGCTCGCCCTCGCTTTCCTGCTTCGCGAGTGCGCTGAGCCGCCGAACGCCGGGGTCGCGCGCGTCATTCAGGAGATCGTGATTCTCGTGGACCAGCCGCCAGAGCGTCTCGTAGAGGATCTGCCAACGCGCTGGATCAGGCGCGGCCGCCGCCCGACGCGCGAGGTCCAAGAAGCGGCGCGGCACCCGCACGGCGCCGGATGAAGGCGCCGTGGCGTCGGCAATGAGCGACGGCTGCGCGCCGGACGCGGTCTCGCGCCAGCGCACGTCCGCGGGCGGCACGCCTTCCCGCAGCAGCGCGCGCGCGGCCGCCTGCCATCCCTCGAACGTCGGCTCGAATTCGACCGCCCTCACGGACATGGGTCCTATCCGGGACCTCCTTCTAGCGCTTGCGGTCGAAGCCGAAGAAGCCGTCCTTTGGCCGAGCGTGCGCGTGGTAGTGGTCGGGGATGTTGCGCATGTGACCGTCTACCCAGAACTCGCCGAGCCGCGCCGTGGCGACCTCGCGCAGGCGCTCGCGCATGTGGGCCACGTGCGCCTCGGGCGGCGTGGTGCCGTGGAAGCGCCAGACCACCATGGGCGTCTCGCAGATCTCGCACTCGGCGATCCAGCAGATCTCGTCTTCCCAGAACCAGGGCGTGAGCTTCAGGGCGCGGCAGAGATCGCAGTCCGTCGCGCGAGTGAACTTCGGGCTGGACGGGGGAGTGACGCTCACGGCCCTACCCTACCTCATCCTTCGCGCGCCCGCGCCGGCGCCGCGAGGAGGCCGATCCCCGCCACCACGAGCGCCCCGGCGAGGAGCCAGAACACCGGCTCGTAGCCGCCCAGCGCCACCTGCAGGAGCGCGGCGGTGAAGGGCGCGACCGCGCGAGCGCCGTTCGCCCCGAGCGCGATCGCGCCGCTGATCGATCCGTAGTGACGCGGTCCGAAGATCTCGGCGATCGTCGTCGCGCGCGCCAGCGTGGCCATGCCGTTGGCCGCGCCGAGCATGATCACCATCGGCGCCAGGGTCGGCAGGCGCCGCACCAGGGCGAGCTGGGCCAACGATACCGCCTGGAAGACAAAGATCGCGACGGTGACGATGCGGTGGCCGAAGCGCGTGACGATCGGCCCGAAGATGAGGCGAGCCGGGAGCTGCATGGCGCCCATCCAGCCGATCATGGCGGCCGCGAGCGTGGGCGAGTAGCCGCGGTCGCTCAGGTACGGGATGAGATGGACGGTGACCGTGTTCGTCGTGAAGTTGCTGGCGAGAAAGGCGAGCCCCAGCACCCAGAACACTCCGGTCCGCGCCGCGGCACCGAGCGTCAGCCCGGGCACCGGGGCACCCGCCCGCGCCGCCGCGTCGCGTGTGGCGAGCCGCGGCGGGCGCCGAAGCACGAGGGCGTGGATCGGAATCGTCGGCACCGCGAGGATCAGCGCGAGGGCGGTGAGCGCGCCTCGCCAGCCGAGCCGGTCGACCCGCCAAGCCTCGAACGGCATGAAGATGGTGCTCGCCAGCGCCGCCACGAGCGTCACGACGAGGAGCGCGCGGTCCCGGCCCTGCATGGGAAACCAGCCGACGATTGCCGCGAAAGCTGGCTCGTAGAGCGTCGCCCCCATGGCGAGACCCATGAGGGCCCAGACCGCGTAGAGCGCGCCGAGGCTCTCGACGCGCGACCACACGAGCAGAAGTGCCGTGCCCAGGATCGAGCCGAGTGTCATGATTTCACGGGCGCCATGCCGATCGATCCAGCGCCCGATGGGCAGTGCCCCGAGCGCAGAGGTCAAGAGCCCGATCGAGAGGGCGCCGGTGATCTCGACGCGCGAGAACCCGAGATCGGCCTCCATCGGCCGGAGCATGACCGGGAAGCCGTAGTAGAGGATGCCCCACGACACCGTCTCGGTGATCGAGAGGCCGCCCACGACGATCCAGCCGAAGTAGAGGCGCGGGGAGGCGGTCAGCGGCTCAGCGCCCTTCGGCCGGCGCTGCTCGCAGGATCATGCAGGTGCTCACGGCATGCGCGAGCAGCTTACCGTCCGCGTCGAGCACATCGCACTCGATGAGCCCGAGCGTGCGCCCGGCGTTCTTGACGAGGGCACGCGCCGCGATGCGGCCCGTGCGGACCGCCCGAAGGAAGTTCACCTTCATCTCCACGGTCGTGTAGCTTTCCCCCTCGCCGAGCGTCGTCATGTAGGCCCAGCCCATGGCGGCGACGGCGATCGCGGCAAAAATTCCGCCTTGCACGGTGCCCATCGGATTTCCGTGTACGGCGGTCGCGTCCAGCTGGCCGAGCGCCTCACCGGCCGCGAACGACACGAGCCGCATTCCCAGGAGCGTGGCCGCGGCCGGCGGTGCAATCTCTCCGCGCAGCAACGCCTCCATGCCGTCCAGCATCTTCGCCATCGGCACTCCTCTCTCGAATTGTTCCTCCGCGCCAGCGGGTTCGTCACTCTAAGCGCCCTCGCGCGCCCTCGTCAACCGGGCGCTCCCGTCTTCCCTCGGCGCCCGCGCGTCCCGCCGCATCTCGCCTGAGCGCACCCCCTCCGGTGATACGATCGCTTCGATGAGCCAACGCGGCTTCGGCTTCATCGAGATCATCATCGTGGCGGCGATCGTCGCCGTCGCCGGCTTTCTGCTGATGCAGTATTTCACCTCGACGGCGAAGACCATCGAGAAGCTGCAAGAGGACCGTCCCCTCGCGCGGACCAAGCTCGCCGCCGACCAGGCCACGCTGACGTCCGTCCAGGGCCTGGTGCGCGGCTATCAGGCCGAGAAGGGTCAGTATCCGCCCGACAAGGCCACCGTGCTCGGGCTCCTGGTCTCGCCGCCGAAGTTCCAGTGCCCCGGCAACGACTTCGAGTACGACCCGACGACGGGCGGGCTCAGTCTCACGATCACCGACGACGCGCGCTGCTGACGTCGGTCCGCTTCGCGGCGCCTCGGGTGGCCGGGCGGCGCCGCGGCGCCAGGGCGGGCGGGACAGGCCGAGGAATCGACGCGCTGCATGCGTTACACTCATCGGGATGAGCGACGAGCCACGCGAGAAGCCCGGCAACTTCATCCGGGACATCATCCTGGAGCACAACGCCAGCGGGCGCTTCGGCGGCACGGTGATCACGCGCTTTCCGCCCGAGCCGAACGGTTATCTGCACATCGGCCACGCCAAGGCGATCTCAATCGACTTCGGCATGGCCCGGGAGTTCGGCGGCCGCTGTCACCTGCGCTTCGACGACACCAATCCCACCAAGGAGAGCCAGGAGTACGTCGACTCGATCATCGACACCGTGCGCTGGCTCGGCTTCGACTGGGGCAAGCACCTCTACTACGCGAGCGATTACTTCGAGCAGCTCTACGCGTGGGCCGTGCAGCTCATCGAGGCGGGTAAGGCCTACGTGGACGATCTCACGGCCGATGAGATGTCCGAGTACCGCGGCACCTTGACCGAGCCGGGCCGAGAGAGTCCGTACCGCAATCGCTCCATCGAGGCGAACCTGGACCTGTTCCGCCGCATGCGCGCGGGCGAGTTCGAAGACGGGACCAGAACCCTGCGCGCGAAGATCGACATGGCCTCGGGTAACATCAACCTGCGCGATCCCGTCATGTACCGGATCCGGAAGGCCGCGCACCATCGCACGGGGGACGCCTGGTGCATCTACCCCATGTACGACTGGGCCCACGGCCAGTCCGATTCGATCGAGGGCGTCACGCACTCGATCTGCACGCTCGAGTACGAGGACCACCGGCCGCTCTACGACTGGTACCTCGACCAGCTCGGCGTGCATCATCCACAGCAGATCGAGTTCGCGCGCCTGAACCTCTCGCACACCATCATGTCCAAGCGGAAGCTTGTCGAGCTCGTCCAGCAGGGCCTCGTCTCCGGCTGGGACGACCCGCGCATGTGGACGCTCGCGGGCCTGCGCCGCCGCGGCTATACGCCGGAAGCGATCCGCGACTTCGCCGAGCGCGTCGGCACCGCCAAGGCCGCCAAGGTCGTGGACATCGCGTTCCTCGAGCACTGCCTGCGCGAGGATCTCAATCGTCGCGCAGATCGGCGGATGGCCGTGCTGCGGCCGCTCAAGGTCGTGATCGAGAACTACCCGGAGGGGCAGGTCGGGGAGATGGAGGCTGTCAACAACCCCGAGGACCCGGCGGCCGGCAGCCGCAAGGTGCCCTTCTCCCGCGTCCTTTATATAGAGCAGGACGACTTCCGCGATCCGGCGCCGCCGAAGTACTTCCGGCTCTCGCCCGGTGCCGAGGTGCGCCTGCGCTACGCCTACATCGTCAAGTGCACGGGCGTCGAGCGCGACGCCTCCGGGCAGGTGGTGACGGTGCGTTGCACCTACGACGCGGACTCGCGTGGCGGCGACTCCCGCGGGCGCAAGGTGAAGGGGACCATCCACTGGGTGTCGGCGTCGCATTCGATCCCCGCCGAAGTGCGGCTCTACGATCACCTCTTCAGTGTGCCCAAGCCCGACGACGCGGACGACTGGAAGACCGTCCTCAACCCACGCTCGCTCGAGGTCGTACGCGGCGCCCGCCTCGAGCCGACGCTGGCCGGCGCCGACCGGGGCTCGCGTTTCCAATTCGAGCGCCAGGGCTACTTCTGCGTGGACGCGCGCGATTCGGCGCCGGCGCGGCTGGTATTCAACCGCACCGTCGGGCTGCGCGACACGTGGGCGAAGATCCAGAAGGGGGCTGGATAGCGGATGGTTGATTGGATGTGTTCATGAAGAAACGCGTCGTCATCACAGGCCTCGGTGTGGTCTCTCCGATCGGGATCGGTGTCGGGGAGTTCTGGAAGGCCGCGCTGGCGGGAGACTGCGGGATCAGCGCGGTCCCGGCATTCGACAGCTTGCCGATGGAGGCCTACCGTTCCAGGGTGGTGGGCCGGGTGCGGAACTTCAATCCCGCGACATACTTGGACTCAGCGCAGGCAGAACGCCTGGACCGCTACGCTCAGTTCGGGCTGGTGGCGGCCAAGGAGGCGATCACCGACGCGGCGTTGCGGATGGACCAGGAAGCTCCCTACCGTGTGGGAGTGATCGTCGGCGCCGGCATGGGCGCGATGACCTTGGGCGAGCGCGAGCTCACCAAGCTCTACCTGGAACTGAAACCGAATCGCGTGCCTCCCAATTTCATTCCGGCCATCACGATGAACTCCGTCTCGGGGCTGATCGCCCTCGCGCACGGCGCCAAAGGACCCAACTATACGATCTCCACCGCCTGCTCATCGAGCGCTCACGCGATCGGCCAGGCCCTGGTTGCCATCCGGACCGCGCAAGCGGACGTGGTGATCGTCGTGGGGGCGGACGCAAGCATCACCCCGCTGGTCCTTGCAGGCTTCGGCTCCCTCCGCGCGCTGTCGACACGGTACAACGATGATCCGCGCAGGGCGTCCCGGCCGTTTGATCGCGGGCGCGATGGATTCGTGCTGGGCGAGGGCGCCGGCGCGTTGATCCTGGAGTCCCTCCCCCACGCCCGGAAGCGTCGCGCGCGGATCTATGCCGAGGTCGCCGGGTACGCCGCCACGAGCGAAGCCTACAACATGGTGATTCCGCGCGAGGACGGGGCGGAGATGGCCGCGACGATGTCCCTGGCGCTTCGAGACGCGCGGCTCGCTCCCGCCCAGGTGGATTACGTGAACGCCCATGCCACTTCCACGATCCGCGGCGATGAGGTTGAAATCCGGGGAATCCGACGCCTCCTGAAGACACGAGCGAGCAAGGTGGTGGTCAGCGCCACGAAGTCCATGATCGGCCACACCCTGGGTGCCGCGGGCAGCCTCGGGGCCGTCGCGACGACGATGGCGATTCAGAGTGGTCTGGTCCACCCCACGATCAACTACGAGGATCCCGATCCCGAGTGCCAGCTTCCCGGCATCGCCGCCAAACCCCAGGAGCGCCGCATCAAGGTCGCCCTCGTCAACGCGTTCGGGTTCGGCAGCAACAACTCCTCGCTCGTGCTGAAACGGTACGATTAACCGAGAAAGGGCGCCATCGTATGACGGCCAACACCGAGATCGCCCGGCGACTTCGCGCCACGCTGGCGAAGGAGCTGAAGCAGGACGTCACGTCGATCACCCCCGAACACACGCTTCGCGGCGACCTGGGGTTGAACTCTCTGGATGCGATCGAGCTGATGTTCAGGATCGAGGAGGAGTTCGATCTGTCCATTCCCGACGACGACATCCAAGGGCTGGTCAAGGTCGGGGACGTGATCGAGTACCTGGAACGTCGATTGACCCCAGCTGCCCCGGCGGCGCGCGCGACCCCGGCTGCCGCGACGACGCGCCCGACGCCCGCGGCGAAGGCCCCCGCCAAGAAGGCCAAAGCAAAAGCATCGCGCCGTCATGCCTGAGGGGCCTCTCGTTGTCCGTCTGGGCGACATGCAGCGAGTCATCGGAGGAGAGCTCGTCGGATCCGGGGAGGAGAACTTTTCGGGGGTGTCGAGCCTGGAAGAGGCCGGCCCACGGGACCTGGCCTATGTCACCGCCGACCGTTACATTCCCGCGGCCCTCAAGTCCAGGGCCGGCGCCTTCGTCACCCACCGTCCGCTCCCGGAGCTGAAGCGGCCCCACATCGTCGTGCCGCACCCTGCCCATGCCGTCGTGACGGTGGTGCATCGGTTTTTCACCGCCCCGTTCAAGCCCCGCGGGATCGCTGAGCAGATCGCTCGCGGGGTCGACGTCCGCATCGGTCCGGACCCGTCCATCTGGCCATTCGTCACCCTCGGCGACCGGGTCACCCTGGGCGCGAGGGTGACGCTCTACTCCGGTGTATTCATCGGCGATGATGTCACGGTCGGCGACGACACCGTGCTCTCCCCCAACGTGACGGTCCTCGACCGCTGCCAGATCGGGAGCCGCGTACGCGTTCACAGCGGGAGCGTGATCGGGAGCGACGGATTCGGCTACGTCCAGCACGGCGGGCGCCACCACCGGATGCCGCAGCTGGGCATCGTGGTCATCGAGGATGACGTGGACCTGGGCGCCAACGTGACCGTCGATCGCGCCACGTTCGGCCGGACCGTCGTCAAGCGCGGCACGAAGGTCGACAACCTCGTGCAGATCGCCCATAACGTCACGGTTGGAGAGGACAGCCTCCTCGTGGCGCAGTCCGGGATCGCCGGCAGCTCGTCCTTGGGGCACCACGTGGTGATGGGAGGACAGGCGGGCATCGGCGACCATCTGACGATCGGCGATCAGACCATGATCGCGGCGCGGTCTGGAGTGAGCCGCCACACCGAGACCGGCCAGATCGTCTCCGGCAATCCGGCGATTCCTCATACGGTTGCGCTGAGGGCCTACAGCGTGATCCCCCACCTCCCCGAGCTTCGCCAGCAGGTTCGCGACCTCGAACGGCGCGTCCGCGCCCTCGAGTCCGCGCCGCAGGCGCCGCGGCACAAGGGAAAAGGCAGGAGTCGCGCGGGCTAGCGGACAGCCGGGGATCGCTCCGTCGCCTCCCGCGGGCGGGCCACCATGATGCCGGTGTGCGTCGACACGCCCGCGAGGTACGTCGCGAGATCCTCGTCGAGGGTGACCGCCTTCCGGGTGGTCGACGCATGGAGCAGCCGCATCGCTCCGGCCGCCTCCCGGTAGCACAGCCCCGCGTGCGCGCAGTCCAGACCGTCGATCGTCGTGGTGATGCCGACGATGTCGCCCGTCATCAGGAGGGGTCGGGCCGCCGCGATCTTCTCCTTCGGCAGATAGTGCATCTCGCGCGCATTGATGTCGGCCTCCACGCGCGCGATCTTCCGAACCAGCGCTGGATTGGCCTTGAGCTGCCGATAGGCCTCGGGATGCGCGCTCATGAAGCTGACGCGCTTGGTGAAGCGAGCCGCGCCCGGCAGCTCGCGCGTGATCAGGCGGACCACGCGCTTGTCTTCGTTGTCGACGAACCAGTCGCTCATGTAGTGGAGCCGCGAGGCGTAGTCGGTCAGCTGGCCGCGCCGGTATCTGGTGAAGGTGACTTCCGCCAGCAGCGCCTCCGGGGTGCGCCCATCGCGCCCCAGCATGCGCGCGAACGCGAGCGCGCTCTCAAAGAACGTGACACAGTCGAGGCCACGGAGGTTGACCGAGCAGACCTCGCGATCCTCGTAGAGCTCCAGCGTGCCGTCGACGTACGGCGTGTGGCGGAGTGCCATGCCGATGGCGCCCGTCCGCTCGCCGATCGGCCGCTCGGCCCACCTGTGCTCGCGCGCCTGCGTCACGAGCCGATCGAACGTCTCCCGGCCGGTGACGACGGCTGCGTCGTCCTCACCCCCGGGCACGCGGTCCGGATGCGCAATCGCGAGCGCCCCGGCGCCGAGGAGCGCCCTGGACACGAGGGTCAGAAACGCTCGCCGGCCCGGGGTCCCGTCATTCATCGCGTCTATAGAATCGCATGGTCAGGCCCGCGCGGCCGAGCGCCGAGCCACTTCTTCGGCGAGGGCGCGATGTTCGGCGCAGCCGATCACCGAGGCGTCGGGCCGGGGTCCGGCGGTGTCGATGAGGCGCCGGACCGCCTGGCGGCGCCGTAGTGCCGGGGCGAGGTCGAGGGCGCCCCGGTCGATGTCCTGACCGATCGCCGTCAGCGTCTCGCGTCGAGCATCGGCACGCCGGCAGACGAGCGCGAGATCGCCGCCCGCGCTCAGGAACCGGCGAGCCGCGCCGGGGATACCCCAGGTGTCGGCGACGGCGGCCATCTCGAGGTCGTCGCTGAGGACGAGGCCGGAGAAGTTGAGATGCCGTCGAAGCAGGCTGCCGATGACTTCGGGCGAGAGTGACGCGGGGAGTTCGGGGTCGAGCGCACGGTAGCGCACGTGGGCGACCAGCACCGCCGGGCAGCCGGCTCCGAGCGCCGCGAGGAACGGGATGAGGTCCCCACGCTTCAGGTCGTCCAGGGTGGCGTCGACCTCCGGCAACTCCTGATGCGAGTCGACCGCCGCGCGTCCGTGCCCGGGGAAGTGCTTGGCGACGGGGAGGAGCCCCTCACCGAGCATCGCCTCGACGAACGCGACGCCGCACCCGGCGACGGCATCCGGAGCCGTCCCGAAAGCCCGGTCGCCGATCACCGCGCTCGCCGAATTGACCAGGCAGTCGAGTACCGGCGCCAGCCCGGAGTCGAACCCGGCGGCACGGAGCTCGCGGGCCATGGCTCGTGCCACAGCCGCGGCCAGGCGCAGGTCGCCGGAGCGTCCAATCGTTGCCGGAGGCGGAAACCGGGTAAACGGAGGGGGCAGGCGGTGCACCCGTCCGCCCTCGTGATCGACCATGACGAGGACGTCGGGGCCGAGCCGTCGCGCGGCCGCCGTGAGCGCAAGCACGGTCTCGAGGCTCGGACAGTTGCGCGCGAACAGGATGACGCCACCGAGCCCCGACTGCTCGGCCAGCGCGGCGAGATCGTCGGGAATCGCCGTCCCTTCGAATCCGACGGCAAGTGCATGCCCGGGCCCGGTCGCCATACTGCGATCCTACGGCACGGGTCATCTTCTAGAAAACTCGCGGCGGACCGGCTATGCTCACGACGCGTCAGCTCGAGAGGAGCGCCCACGTGCCCAGGGTGAACATCTCCGTCCCCGGCATCCCGCGGCCGCTGGCAAACTACACGCCGGCCGCCCGCGCCGGCAATCTCGTCTTCGCGGCCGGTCAGCTCGCGAGCGACTTCAACGAGGGCGTGGCCGCCGAGGCGCGCATCGATCCCGCGTTTCCGTACTACGGCTCCGCGATCAAGAAACAGACGCGCTATGTCCTGGAAAACCTCGCCCAAACATTCAAAGCGGCGGGCACGTCGCTGAGTCACGTGGTGAAGGCGCAGGTGTTTCACACGGATCTCGCGAACTTCAGCGGCTTCGACGAGGTGTGGCAGGACTTCTTTCCGGCACCGCCACCGCGGACGACGATCGGCACGACCGGGCTCCTCGTCCCCGGCACCCTCGTCGAGATCGACCTGATCGCCACCGTGCCGACGGTCGCCGGCCGCGCGATCCAGTCGGACGCCCCGCGGCCTCTGGCGAATTACTCAGAGGCTGTCGTGGTCGGCGATCTCGTCTTTGCCGCCGGCCAGCTCGCCAGTGACTTCAAGATGGGCGTGCCGCGAGCGGCGCGCGGGGATCCGGCCTTTCCCTACTACGGCTCGGACATCAAGCGTCAGACGCGGTACGTGCTCGAGAATCTGGCGCGGACGTTCAAGAGCGCGGGCACATCGTTGGACCGCGTGGTGAAGGCGCAGGTGTTCCATACGGACCTGAACAACTTCTTCGCCTTCGACGAGGTCTGGCGGGAATTCTTTCCCACGCCGCCACCGCGCACGACCGTCGGCACGACCGGCCTGCTCGTGAAGGACACGCTGGTGGAGATCGACCTGATCGCGGCGCTGCCCTCGGCCAGGGTGCAACAGGTCTCGGTGCCCGACATTCCGGTGCCGCTGGCGCACTACACGCCCGCGACGCGGGTGGGAGATTTCGTGTTCGCCGCCGGCCAGATCGCCAGTGACTACGCGACCGGCGTGCCACGCGCTGTGCGTGTCGACCCGGCGTTCCCCTACTACGGCTCGGACATCAAGCGCCAGACCCGGTACGTGCTCGAAAATCTGGCGAAGACGCTCAACGCAGCCGGCACCTCGCTGGACCACGTGGTCAAGGCGCAGGTGTTCCACACGGATCTCGCGAACTTCGCCGGCTTCGACGAGGTGTGGAAGGAATTCTTCGCCACGCCGCCGCCGCGCACCACCGTGGGCACGACGGGCCTGCTGGTTCCGGGCACCCTGGTCGAGATCGACCTCATCGCGGCCATGCCCTGAGCCCGTCAGCGCCCTTTGAACGCCGCCGGGCGCTTCTCGACGAACGCGCGGATTCCCTCGCGCGCGTCCTCCGTCTCGGAAGCGATGTTCTGGGCGAACGTCTCGAACTCGAGCGCGGCGCGGAGATCGACGTCCTGGCTGTGGTAGAGCGCGCGCTTCGCGAGCCGGATGGCGATCGGCGGCCCGGTGGCGATCTTCCGCGCCAGCTCGTAGGTGGCCGGCAGCAGCTCCTCGGGCGCGTAGATGGCGCTCACCAACCCGAGCCGGAGCGCCTCCCCGGCGTCGATGATGTCGCCGGTGAAGATGAGCTCGCACGCCTTGGCCATGCCGACGAGTCGCGGCAGAAAGTACGTCCCGCCCCAGTCCGGATGAAGGCCCCGCTTGACGAACGCCTGGGTGAACTTCGCGGCCGTCGAGGCCAGGCGGATATCGCAGCCGAGCGCCAGGTTCATGCCGGCGCCGGCCGCGGCGCCGTTCACCGCGGCGATCACCGGCTGGGGAGCATCGCGCATTGCGAGTAGCACGCGGTCGCGCAGGGGCGCGACCTTGTCGAGCAGCGGCCGCTCGGCGCGGCCCTCCTTGACCTCGTTCATGGCCTTCACGTCGCCGCCCGCGCAGAACCCCTTGCCAGCGCCGGTCACCACGATCACGCGGACGTCGGCGTCCTGGCTCGCCCGCAGCACCGCGGCGTAGAGATCATCGCGCAGCGTGCCGCCGAGCGCGTTGAGCCGCTCGGGGCGGTTCAGCGTCAGCGTCGCGATGGCGTCCTTGACTTCGTAGAGTAGGCACTTGTAGTCGGTCATAGTCCTCTCTTATATAGGGTCTTGAATATACCCCGGAGGGCTCATGGACTTCTTCGATGTCGTGACCACGCAGCGGGCTATTCGGCGCCTCAAGACCGATCCGATCCCCGACGCCGCGCTCCGTCAGATCATGGACGCTGCCATCTGCGCACCGAGCGGCGGCAACCGCCAGGGCTGGAGCTTCCTCGTCATCCGCGACGCGGCCCGACGGAAGCGGCTCGGCGAGCTGTACCGCGAGGCCTGGGGCGAGCTGATGAAGGTCCCGTACTATGCCGGCGTGGCGAAGGAGCCGCCCGACAGCCCGGCGGCGAGGATGCTCGCATCAGCGCGGCATCTCGGTGAACATCTCGGCGAGGCACCCGTGCTCGTCATGGCGTGCATCGCGCTGGAGTCCGGTATCAAACCAACGCTGACGACCGGCGCGTCGATCTATCCGGCCGTCCAGAACATCATGCTGGCCGCGCGCGCGCTCGGCATCGGGAGCTGCATCACGACCATTCACCGATTCCGCGACGCGCAGGTGAAGGAGCTGCTCGGCATCCCGTCGGACGTCGAGACGGCCGCGCTGATCCCGCTGGGCTACCCGCTCGGGAAGTTCGGGCGCCCGCCGCGCCGGCCCCTCCGCGAGGTCGCCTTCGCCGATCGCTGGGGCCAGGCCTTCTGAGGCGTAACGCCCGATTGGACGTGGGGAGTCCTGCACAGAGTGGTGAGCGGCCTTGTCCGTCAAGATCACCGGCAAGCGCATCGCGAACTGATTCTATAATCGTCGCATGGCTGCGCCCGATCTCGAACGCATCGCTCGAAGGTAGGGCGACCGGTGGGTGAGACGAGGGTCGATCTGCTCCACCTTCTCGAAGACCTCCGCGATGCCTATCCCGGGTCCACCGAGGAGACCATTCTCACCGAGATCGTCGCCAACTCCCTGGACTCCGGCGCCACGACCATCGCGATCGCTACGGACCCGACCGCGCCCGCGTTCACGATCGTGGACGACGGTGATGGCATGAAGCGGCGCGAGCTCGCGCGTTACCACGACATCGCCGCCAGCGCCAAAGCTCGCGGCGCCGGTATTGGATTCGCCGGCGTCGGCATCAAGATCGCACTCCTGGTCTGCGCGGAGGTCGTCACCGAGACGCGGCGCGGCAAGCACCACGTTGCCTCGTCGTGGCGGCTGGCCTCACGTCACAGGGCGCCCTGGCGCTGGATCCCGCCAGCGGGTCTCGTGGCGACGCGGGGCACGGCGGTGCGCCTCTCGCCCACGAACGCCCTCTCGCCCCTGCTCGACCCGGGGTTCGTCGAGGCCGTGATCCGCCAGAGCTTCCAGCCGCTCCTCGATCCCGCGCTCGCCGAGATCCTGAGCGCCCACTATCCGCGGGGCGTCGCGTTCGCCCTCAACGGGAGGACGCTCGAGCACCAGGGCGCGGGTACGTCCGAGGTCGCGCCTATCGCGATCCGGGTCGGGCGCAAGCGGAAGCCGGCGGGCGCGGGCTATCTCCTGCGTGCGGGCGAGTCGATATCCGATGAGCTACGCGGCGTGGCCGTCAGCACCTTCGGCAAGGTTATCCGGCGAGGGTGGGACTGGGTCGCCCTCACGCCTGCCGCGCCCGAGCGCGTGGCCGGTCTGATCGAGGTGCCGGCGCTTGCCGAGTGCCTCACGCTCAACAAAGCCGACTTCGTCCGCGCCGGAGCGCGCGGCGCGACGTACCTCGCATACCGCAAGGCGGTCCAGGAGGCCGTCTCGCGCCAGCTCCAGCTGTGGGGCGATGCGGGCGAGCCGGACGAGCGCACGCGGCGGCGGGCCGCCCGGCCCGTGGAGCGTGATCTCGAGGCCGTCTTGGCCGATCTCGCGGACGAGTTTCCGCTGTTGGCGCCTCTCGTGGAGCAGCGGGCCGGAGGCCAGCGACGATTGCCGACGACCGGATCGGGTCCTGACGCCGTCGGGCATGGTGCGACGTTGTTGGCGGCCCCCGAAGTGGCTCCTCTGACGGCAGAGCATGCGACACCCGGCCAAGCGACTGCCCTGGAGCAGCCCATCACGACAGCAGCGACGAGTGTCGAGTCCACGCCGCCCGCTCAACCTGAGACCGCACCGGCTACCGTCCGTCTCGCTGCCGGACCCCGGACGCGCCGGCCAGCGCGCTATGGCCTGAGCATTCAGTTCGAAGCCCACCCGGGTGATGCCGAGCTCGCCCGTCTCGTGGAATCGACCGTGTGGGTCAACGAGGCTCACCCCGCCTATCGCCGAGCGGTTGCCTCACGCTCGGAGGGCTATCACGTCGCGCTCGCCGTGGCGCTGGCGCTCGCGGCTCTCGCCGTCGATCCGGCCAAGGAGCACGCGTTCATCACGGCCTTTCTCGCGCGCTGGGGCGCAGCGATCGAGCGCCGTGGAGGCAGCCGCCGTCGCTGACCCGAACGCCCGACATCAGTCGATTCGTGGAGCCGAGCTTAGCGACGCCGCCGTGATCGCCGACCTGGTGCGGCTCGCGTTCGCGGTGCAGTCGCGGCCGACCAATCCGCCGTCCAGTGCCTTGAAGGAGACCGCCGCTGCCATCACCGATCATCTCGCCCGCGGCGGCGGGGCCGTCCTGGAAAGCGGCGGGGCGATCGTCGGCGTCGTGCTCTGGGCCGAAGAGGACGGCGCCCTCTACATCGGCCGGCTCTCAGTCGATCCGGAACAGCGCAGGCAAGGCATCGCGCGAGCGCTCATGGACGAAGCCGAACGCGAGGCCCGGCGGCGAGGGCTCACCCGGATGACACTCGGCGTGAGACTGGAGCTCGAAGAAAACCGCCGGCTGTTCAGATCTTGCGGTTTCGAGGACGTGGTGCTCAAGAGCCACGAAGGCTTCAGCGAGCCCACGTGGGTCCTGATGGCGCGCCGGCTCACCTAGGGCATTCGATGACCGGCCCATCGGTGATGCGGTAGCACGTCCTCGACAGCACGACACCCACGCAGAGCGACTGACGCGGGCCGTCGGCGGGTCGCCGGTCGTAGAGCGTCCACTCCACGCCGAGACAGTGACACGTCCGGTCGCGCGCCCCCATGCCCCCGCCGAACGCGCACTCACGCACCAGGAGGAGCGAGGCGAGCGCGCCGGCGGTCAGGACCAGGAGCGCGACGCGAAGCTTCTTCGCGGCGGCGGTCCCGTCTTACAGGTACTTCGTCGGCCAGTTGATCGTGCGCCACATGTGGGCCGAAGGACTGTGATCGAAGCCGAGTCCTTCCTTCGGCTGCTTGAAATGGCGGCCGACGACGTCCGTGAACTCCTCGAGCTCGACGCGCACGCTGGGGTCGAACGCGTAGAGATCGTTCACGGTGATCAGTCGCGACGTTTCATACCACTTGTGGTCGAGCGCGTACTTGTAGGCTTCCTGGACGTAGGGCTCCGGCTTGTAGTCGGCGCCGAACAGCCGGATGTACGAGTCCGGGTACTTGTACCCGAAGGACTCGTCTGCGAAGAACCGCAGCACCTGATGATGCCGGATGGCCCAGCTCACTTCCTCGTCGACGTAGGGCTCGACGAGCTGGGCGCTCCAGTACCCGTGATCGCCGCGAATGAATCCCATGACGGAGATGTCATGGAGCAGGCGCGCCAGCACGATCTTCTCACTGACAC
>JAHFDK010000264.1 GCA_023249095.1 Candidatus Rokuibacteriota bacterium
GCAGCTCGACGACCCCGCGAACTGAGTGGTAGTGCGAGCCGCAGGTCGTCGCGGGGCTGGGGCCCCGCCGGCCGAGGCGAGCCTATGATGGTAGTGCGAGCCGCAGGCCGTCGCGGGGCTGGGGCCCCGCCGGCCGAGGCGAGCCGATGAGAATCTCGAGAAAGGGACTGTGGGTGATGGACGCAATTCGACTGGTCGAGGCCGCGCAGCTCAAGAAGGACCGGGCGGGATTCGCGCCGGGTGACACGGTGCGCGTGCACGTCAAGGTGGTCGAGGGCGAGAAGGAACGGTTGCAGGTCTTCGAGGGCATCGTGATCCGCCGGCGCGGCGAGGGCGGCCGCGCCTCGTTCACGGTCCGACGCATCTCGTACGGCGTCGGCGTCGAGCGCACCTTCCCGTTGCACTCGCCCCGCATCGAGCGGGTGGAGGTCGCCCGGCGCAGCCGCATCCGGCGCTCGAAGCTCTACTATCTGCGCGGGCTCGCCGGCAAGGCGGCGCGCCTCAAGGAAAAGCGCGTGCCCCTGGTTCCCGCCACGGCCCCCGAGCAGTAGCCGGCGCGCTCCGCGTGACGCCGCCCCCGTCGGCGCCGTACCGCTACGAGGCTCAGGCCTGGCGGACAGGTGTCACCCTGGTCGCCGGCGTCGACGAGGCGGGACGCGGGCCGCTGGCGGGGCCAGTGGTCGCGGCCGCGGTGATCATCGCACCCGACCGGCGCATCAAGGGGCTCGCGGACTCGAAGGTCCTCACCCCCGAACAGCGCGAGACGCTGTTCCACGTCATCAGCGAGCGCGCGGTCGCCGTCGGCGTCGGGATCGTCGATCACGAGACGATCGACCGCGTCAACATCCTGCAAGCGACCCGCCTCGCGATGGCCGAAGCGCTCACACACCTCACCCTGCGGCCCGACCTCGTCATCACCGACTTCGTCGCGTTGCGGGACCTCGCCTGCCCGCAGCGGAACCTGGTGGACGGCGACGCGCGCTGCGCCACCGTCGCCGCCGCCTCGATCGTCGCCAAGGTCACCCGCGACCGCCTGATGGTCGAGGCCGACCAGCGCTTCCCGGAGTACGGCTTCGCGCGCCACAAGGGCTACGCGACCCCGGAGCACCTCGCCGCGCTCGACCGCTGGGGCCCGTGCCCCCTCCACCGGCGCACCTTCGCCGGGGTGTGGCGCCAGGGCGAGCTGTTCGTCCTAGACGCCGACGGCTAGCCCAGCCGGCGGGAGCTCCTCGAGACTACCTCGGGATCGAGCGTCGTCTCTTCGGCGCGGAGATGGTCGGCCTTCCGGAGCTCCCCTTCTCACTGGACCGACGCCGACCCGCTGAGGAGTCCGACCATGGACACCCTGATCGAGACGCTTCGGTGGATCCACATCGCGGCCGGCACGCTCGCCCTCGGCCTGGCGCCCGCGGCCATGCTGACCGTGAAGGGCGGCCGAGCCCACCGGCGCTGGGGCAGGATCTATTTCTGGGCGATGGCGGTGGTCGGGTCGACCGCTGTGGCGCTCGGCCTCTGGCGTCCTCAGATCTTCCTGGCGCTGCTCGCGGTCTTCAGCTTCTATCTGGCGTTCTCGGGCTATCGCGCGCTGTTTCGCAAGCGCCTCGCGCAGGATCGAGGGCCCCGGGCGATTGACTGGGCCGCGTCCCTGGTGACGCTCTCCGCCTGCGCGGCGCTGGTCGTGCTCGGGCTCCTGAGGCCTGGCCCGAGCTGGGAGCGCGTCGGCGCGGTGCCGGTGGTCTTCGGTGTCCTCGGGATGGTGCTCTCCGGGCTCGACGTCTGGAAGTTCGCGCGTCCGTCGGTGGACGCGAACGCCTGGTGGTTCGCTCACATGGCGGGCATGCTCGGGTCCTACGTGGCGACGGTGTCGGCCTTCTCCGTCGTCAACTTCACGTTTCTGCCGACCGCCGTGCGCTGGCTCTGGCCAACCGCGATCGGCGTGCCAATGATCACGCTCTGGATCACCTACTACAAGGTGCGCTTCCGCCAGAGCGCGCGCTCGTGCGTCGAGGCCACCCGCGCGGGGCGTGTCTGAGTGTCGGCGGGGACGCCCGACGCATGGTAGAGTCCCGGCCATGGCCTGGGTGCGACTCAGCCCGGGCCTGCGGCTGATGGGCGGAGTGCGTCGAGAAGACCCTCATCGAGATTCTTCGAGCTTGCGCGTTCTTCACCTCTATCCCAAGGGCGACTTTTTCACCGGAGCGGCAATCCAGGTCTGGGATCTGGTCCGAGGCCTGCAGGCTCGTGGTCACGACATCGTGCTTGCGACGCGGCCGAACTCACATTGGGCGAGCAGGGCCGCCGGCGCGGGCGTTACCTACTACGGTCTCCCCATGACCTCGGAGCTCGACCTCCGGTCGGTCCTCGGGTTGATCCGTGTGTTGCGTCGACATCGCATCCAGATCGTGCACGCGCACAAGGGACGGGCCCGGACACTGATTCTTCTCGCCGGACTATTCACGGGTACGCCCGTTCTGCTGCTCAATCGCGGTGTCAGTTTTCCCCTCGACCGCTTCAACCGTCTCGGCTACACCACCCGGCGAGTCACCGCAATCATCGCCGTCTGCGAAGCCATCAAGGCGAATCTAGTGCAGGCGGGGGTCCCTGAGGCGAAGATCCACGTGATCTACTCCGGCACGGATACCGAGCGCTTTCATCCCGGGGTCGATCGGGTGCGCATTCGAGATGAGCTGGGCCTGACGACCGAACAGTTTCTCGTGACCCAGATCGGCGTGCGCGGCGAGAAAGGCAACGACGACCTCATGGAGGCCATGGCGACGGTCACCGCCCTGGCGCCGTCCGCGCACCTTCTCATGGTGGGAGCGCGTGACCCTCAGAGCTTGTATGCGCAAGCGCAGCGACTTGGGCTCAAACGAAACTTCCACGTCCTCGGCTATCGGGAGGATGTCCCGGAAATTCTCGCCGGGAGCAACTGCTGCGTCGATGCGTCCTATCGCGGTCTCGGGCTGACGGGCTCGCTCCGCGAGAGCTTGGCGGTCGCGACTCCGGTCGTGGCAACAGCGATTGAAGGCAACCCCGAGCTCGTGCTCGATGGCGAGACCGGCCTGCTCGTCCCGCCCCGGGACGTCCCGGCGCTCGCACGAGCCATTACCCGCGTCATGTCGGATCCAGTGACTGCGCGACAGACGGCGGAAGCCGGTCGCCGACGAGTCCAGCTCCTCTTTTCCACTCGCGGGAAGGTCGAGCGTGTGGAGGCCCTGTACCGGGAGCTGGTGGCAGCGCACCGACAGCAGGCGCGCGAGCGCGTGATCCTCGGGCCGTGACCGGAGTCGCGTTCGCGCTGTTCGACTGGATCGATCGGCGGCAGGGGCCGCTCGGGCAGCTCTACGAGGAACGGCTGCAGCTCCTGGAGGCGGCGGAGGCGGCCGGCTTCGTCTGTTACCACCTCGCCGAGCACTACGCCACGCCGCTGGGGATGGCTCCGTCGCCGTCGGTGTTCCTGGCGGCGGCAGCGCAACGCACGCGGCGCATTCGACTGGGGCCCCTCGTCTACTTGCTGCCCCTGTACTCGCCGCTGCGTTTGATCGGCGAGATCTGCATGCTCGATCACTTGAGTGGCGGCCGGCTCGACCTGGGCGTGGGCCGCGGGGTGTCGCCCTACGAGGTCGGCTACCACGGGCTCGACCCGGCGCGCACGCGCTCCATGTTCCAGGAGGCGCTCGAGGTGATCGTCGCGGGATTGACGAGCGAGCGGCTGACGTATCGTGGTGAGCACTACCGCTACGACGACGTGCCGATGGAGCTCGCTCCGCTCCAACGCCCCTATCCGCCGCTCTGGTACGCGACGAGCAACCTCGACAGCGTGCCCTGGGCGGCCGCTCGGGGGATGCATCTGGTCGGGCTCGGTCCAGCGGAGGCGTACCGGCCGTTCGTCGAGAAGTATCGAGCGATCTCGCCGAAGCACCAGGACGATCCGCGTCGACTCAACCCTCACGTCGGGGTACCGCGCATCGGGATCAACCGATAGATCGTCATCGCGGATACCGACGCGGAAGCGGAGGCGATCGCGCGGGCCGTCCACCCGCGCTGGGCGGCGAGCTTCGTCAAGCTCTGGGTCGACCACGGCGACACGAGCTACGGCCACCGCGTCAACCTCGACGCGGCGCTGCGCCACGAGACGATTCTGGCCGGGTCGCCGGCGCGCCTGCGCGACCAGGTCGCCCGCCTGATCGAGGCGACCGGCGTCAACTACGTCATCTGCTGCTTCGCGTGGCGCGATCTCACTCTGGTACAGTCGCTCCGCTCCCTGCGCCTGTTCGCCGAGCAGGTGGTGCCGGCCTTCCAACTGTGAGTGCCCGGTCGTGACCGACCGTCAACGTCGGTCGTGACCGATAGGAGAGAGTCATGAACCGGAGCCGCTGTTCCCTGACCGCCATCACCGGCCTCGTGATCCTGGCGATTCTGGGCCCGGCCGCGAGCGCCCCCGCTCAGACGCCCGCGGCCACCAGCCCCATCACGATCGGCGTTCTGGCGCCCTCGACTGGTCCCTTTGCGACCTACGCGCGTGACATCATCGACGGCGCGCGGTTGTATTCCGACGAGGCCGGCGGGCAGCTGGGACGGCGGAGGCTCGAGCTGGTCGTCGAGGACTACCAGACCAGACCGGACGTGGCGCTGACGAAGATCCGCAAGCTGGTGGAGCGCGACCGGGCTCAGGCGATCGTCGGCCTCGTGCTCTCCGCGGCGGCCCTCGCGGTGAAGGACTACGTGAACACGCAGAAAGTTCCGCTGCTCATCTCCGGCTTCGCCGTTGCCGAGACCCTCACGCTTCAGCCCAACCCGTACGTCTTCCGCCTCACCTACAGCCCGTGCATGACCGCTGCCCCCATCGGCCAGTGGACCTATCGCCATCTGAAGGCGCGGCGGGCAGCGATCATCGCTTCGGACAGCGTGGGACCGCTGGAGCTCATGATGGCCTGGGCTCGCGCCTTCGAAGAAGCGGGCGGCAAGGTGGTCCAGGAAATCTATCCGCCGCTGGGTACGGCGGACATGGCACCCTGGGTCGCGAAGCTCCGCCACGATGTGGACGTCATCGGCGTGCAAACGGTCGGCGCCGACGGCGTGCGCTTCGTGAAGCAGTTCCAGGAGTACGGGCTCAAGGGCAAGATCCCGCTGGTCGACGCCTCGGTGGGGGTCAGCGAGATCTCGCTCCTGCCCACGGCGGGCGAGGCGGCCGTCGGCGTCTACAACAGCCAGCCCTACCAGTACACTGTCGACACGCCCCGGAACCGGAAGTTCGTCCAGGCGTTCCGATCCAAGTTCGGCCGCGACCCCGGCTCGCCCGCCGCGTTCACTTACGCGGCGATGGCCGCCATCGACCAGGCCGTGACCGCGACCGGCGGCAACATCGAGGACTCGGCCCGGTTCCTCGAGGCGCTCCGCAAGACGGATCTCGACGCGCCCCAGGGCCGGGTGCGCTTCGATCGATTCCAGAACGTCGTCACCGACATCCACATCAGCCGGATCGACAAGGTGGGCGACCAGATCGTGCCCGTCGTGATCGAGACCGTTCGAGGCGTGGACCAGTTCCTCGGCATGGACCCGGCCGAGTACTTGAAGAAGCCCCGCCTCATCACCCTCAAAGGCTCCTTCGCTAAGTAAGTAAGGGCTCGTTCGCTAGGTGAGTAAAGGCTCATCCGCCGAGTGAGCTCCCGGGCCTGACGGCAGGTCGGGAGGGGTCGCTGGACCCGTTCCCTAGGAGCGGCGTCGGACGTCGCGCGCCCAGATGGAGCCCAGCCGCCGCGGAGCACCGCACGCGTGCCGCGTGGTCGCAGCGACCCCTCCCGACCTGCCGTCAGGCCCGGGAGCTTACGCCAGCGCTTTGAGCCGCGGATAAACCTCGCGGACGAACATCTGCATGCCCTTGACCGTCTCCTCGTGGTCGAGGAATCCGGCCTGACCCATGATCAGCAGGTGGCCGAAGCCGCCGACGTGGTCGTGCATCTTCATGATCTGCCGATAGACCGAATCCGGATTCCCGGCGAAGACGAGCCCGTTCTCCATGAGAGGCCCGAGCGCGGGATTCTGGAACATCTTGAAGATGCCCGGGTTCGTTCCCTTCATCGCATTCACCGTCGACGCGGTCGGGTGATAGCCGGGCGGGCTGGTGAACTGCGGCGGGACCTTGTTGGACTCCAGGTACCACATCAGCTTGCGCGCCCCGGCATAGCCTTCTTCGTCGGTCTCGCCCACGTAGACCAGCGCCGCGTAGGCGAAGCGATCGAGCGCCGGCGTGGGCAGTCGCAACTCGGCGCGCCGCTCGCGATACGAGCCGAACACGTTCTTCGTGCCGTCGAAGCCAGTCAGGAAGCAGGCGACGACGTAGCCCTTCTCGCCGACGTCCCGCGCACTGGCTGGACTGAGCGCGGTGATCCAGATCGGCGGGTGCGGTTCCTGGTACGGCCGCGGCCAGATGTTCACCTGCCGGTGGTGGAAGTACTTGCCCTCCCAGTTGAAGGGGCCGTCGTGGCTCGTCCACGCCTTCACGATCAGATCGTGGGCCTCCCAGAAGCGCTCCATCATACGGGTCGGCCGATGATTTCCGGCCGACATCTCGTACGGGACGCCGCGGACGAACCCGCACTCCAGGCGGCCGCGCGCGTAGACGTCGACCATCGCCATCTCCTCGGCCACGCGCACGGGCTCGCGCCGGTTCGCGATCGGGTTGCCGAGAATCAGGATGCGCGCCTTGCGGGTATCGCGCGCGAGCGCGCCCATGACGACCGCCGCCGACGGGTTCAGGTTGGTCGCCGTCTGGTGATGCTCGTTCACCATGATCTCGAGACCGAGCTCCTCGGCGATCTGCCACTCGTCGATGAAGCGGTGATAGAGGTCGGCGCCGATCTTGGGGTCGTAGTAGCGATTGGGGAGCTTCACCCGGATCGAGTCGTACTCCTTGGAATCGGGCAAGAGGTGATACGCGTTCTCGCTGAAGAACCAGGCGCGCATGCCCACCGCCGCTCTCCTACGCCTTCGGCTCTCCGAGGAAGCCGCGGACGCGCGCGGCGAAGGCCGCGGGCTCCTCGATATGGGGGAAGTGCCCGGCCCCATCGATCGTCTCGAACCGGGCTCCCGGAATGGCGCTTCGATAGGCGGCGCCGTAGTACGCCGCAGTGACGAACCGATCGTCGGCGCCCCACAGGAGCAGCGTGGGCGGGGTGATTCGGTGCAGCCTCTGGCGCAGCTTGGGGTTGTGAAAGTAGGGCTCCCAGGCGTACAGCGCCGTCGCCTCGCGATTGCGCGCGATCACGGTCAGCTGGTCGTCCGAGAGTTTCGCGTGGTCGACGGCGGCGCGGGCTGGATCGCGGTACTGCAGACGCGCGACCTCGTCCGGCGGGAGCGCGAAGATGTCCGGGATGTCGCGGGTCTCACGATCCCCGACCTTGATGCCCAACGGCGCCACGAGGACGAGTCCGCCCAGGCGGTCGCTGCTCTTCACCGCCATCTCCGCCGCGATCCAGCCACCGAGCGACGACCCGATCACGACGACGTCGCGGAGATTCCGCGCGGCAAGGACGTCGAGGTAGAGATAGGAGAGATCGTCGACGGTGTCGATGCTGCTGACGTCGGGGGAATGGCCGAAGCCGGGATGCGAGGGCGCGAGCACACTCCCGTGGGCCGCGAGCAGATCGAGGAACGGCGCGCCGGGATCGAGGCCCTCCTCGCCGTGGAGCCAGAGGATCGGCCGCCCCTGCCCTCGCTCGACGATCTCGAGTCGTACGCCGTGCACCGTGAGCCAGCCGGGGTGGGAGCCGTTCGCCATAGCCGATCGGGACTATATCAGGAATGTGCTAACGTCGCGCCCTGCGTGGTAGGTCGCGCGTTGTCCCCCGACACCCTGGAGGAACGGCGATGGGGCGTCTCGGTGCGGAGGCCGTCGTGGCGGGTCTGTGCTTCGCCCTTCTGATACCCGGGCTGGCCGTCGCCCAGGCGCCGGCGCCCGTCAAGATCGGCATGCTCGTTCCCCTGACGGGGGTCTTCACCCGTAACGGCCGCGAGGCCGTCGATGGGGCCCGGCTGTACCTCGACGAGATCGGATGGAAGGTGCAGGGGCGGCCCATCGAGCTCCTCGTGGAGGACTACGAGGGGAAGCCCGACGTCGGGCTCACCAAGGCGAGGAAGCTCGTCGAGCGCGACGGCGTCCACATGCTCAAGGGCATCGTCAGCAGCGCGGTCGGGCTGGCCGTCGCGGCGTACGCGAAGGACAGAAAGATCCCGGTGATCGTGTCGGCGGACTTCGGCGCCAGCGCCCTCACCGTGCCCGGGCCCCTTCTCAACCCGTACATCTTTCGATGGTCCCAGAGCGGGACCGGGCCAGGCCAGGCGGGGGCCGACTGGGCCTACAAGGTCGCGGGATGGCGGAAGGTGGTCTCGATCGCCTCGGACTACGTGGGAGGCGTCGAAGTGAGCGGCTCCTTCGCCCGCGTCTTCT
>JAHFDK010000042.1 GCA_023249095.1 Candidatus Rokuibacteriota bacterium
CGGCTGGGCCGCGGCTCGCAGGCGGCACGCTACTTCGGCGGCCTTTACGGCGCAGGAGCCACGCGAGCTCAGGCCGACATGCAATTCACCGAAGGTGCCTCGGATAGGGTCGTCATCGTGACGGCTGACCGTCGGCGAGCCACGATGGGCCTTTTCGGCGGCTCGGATGAGGAGCACCTGCAGGAGTCCTTCGACGACATGGCCCGCGACCTCGCCCGGTTCCTCGTGCGGCTCTCGAAGGGCGAGATCCCTAAGGACGCGCGCTAGAAAGTTTTTTCTTCAGCTCGGGGATGACGTGCTTGCCGAAGAGCTCGATCGACGACATGACCTTCTCGTGGGGCACGGTCTCGGTCGCCATCAGGAATTGCAGCTCGTCGACGCCGGCGTCCTCGTGGATCGCGATGCCCCTGAGACAGCTGTCCGGATCGCCCGCCACGAGGACCCCGCGGTCGACCAGCGTGTCGGCGTCGATCTGGTTCCAGAGCGCCGCGGCGATCTGGCCAGACCCGCCGGAGAGATCGACCTGAGGCGCGCCTGCGCCCTCGGGCGCGTCCGCACGCCCCTCGGGCGCGCCGGCCGCGCCCTCGGTCTTGAGATAACGGGCGAAGTTCGCCTTCAGGTGCTCTGGCACGCCTCCCCAGGAGGCGACGAGCTGCTCGTAGAGATGCGTCTGATCCTTGAGATAGGGACGATCCGGCCCGAAGAACGTTCGGAGCGATTTCGCCGCCAGCTCGCGGGCGCCCTTGTTGTCCCAGTCGCAGAGGGCCATGGTGGAGCTCAGCCACTGGTCGTTGATGAACTTGCCCACCGGCTTCGCGTGACGCACGCGCTCCTTGTATTGCTTGATGTGCGGGGCGAGATAGGACGGGGCGGCCACGCTGAGCGCCATCACGCCGATGCCGGTTTCGGCGGCCAGTTCGTAGGTCGCCGGCTGCAGCGCGGCCACCCAGATGGGCGGGTGCGGCTTCTGATAGGGCTTGGGGCGCACGTCGCGCGGCGGCACGTTCCAGAACGTGCCCTCCCACGAGAACTGACCGTCCTCCCAGATCCGAGGAATCATCCGGAGCGACTCTTCCCACATGGCGCGTGTGTTGCGCGGGTCGATGCCCATCCCCATCTGCTCGTACGGCGCCGAGCGCCCGGTACCGAACTCGACGCGTCCGCCGGACATGTGGTCGACCATCGCCACCCGCTCGGCGACGCGCACGGGGTGATGGTAGGGCAGGATCACGACACCGAATCCCAGGCGAATGCGCTTGGTCAGCTGGCTCAGGGCTCCGAAGATGACCTCGGGACACGGCGACATCGAGAAGCTCGTGAGAAAGTGATGCTCGACGAACCAGATGGTGTCGAAGCCCATCCGATCGGCCAGCACGCACTGCTCGAGCGTTTCCTGGATGACCGCGTGGTCATCAACTACGGGCCGCTGCATCTCGTAGGCCAGACTCAATCGCATGCGCTATCCTCCATGTGGCCCCATAGTGTAACCGGACGGCGGATGACGCGCCCGAGGAGATAGCGGTCGTGGTGACGAAGGAGCGATTCGAGCAGGGCATGACGCTCGCGCAGTACGTCGACCAGATGTCCGCCAACAAGGCTCGCTTCGTCAGGGCTCTCGACACCGCCACCATCACGACCGAAGAGACGCAGGTGCTGGAGCGCCTCGGCGCGACGCGAAGAGTGATGGTCATCACCGAGGACTGGTGCGGCACTTCTCTGGCCGAGGTGCCGTTCGTGGCCAGGATGGTCGAAGGGAATCCGAACATCGAGATGCGGATCTTCCTGCGGGATGCCAATCCCGACCTGATGGATCAGTATCTCAAGCAGGGTCTGTACCGCGCGATCCCCGTGTTCGCCCTCTTCGACGAGCACATGAACGAGGTCGCGCGGTTCATCGAACGCCGGCCCGACTGAATCTCGGCGCGGTGTCGCCGCATCTCAACGCCCAGGAGGTGTCTGTCGATGAGTTCGACACCGAAGGCAAGCACGGAGGAGTTCATCGTGCACGTGACCGACGCGAGCTTCGACGGCGTCGTGACGAGCGACCGGCCGGTGCTGATCGACTTCTGGGCGCCGTGGTGCGGCCCCTGCCTCGCCATCGCGCCGGTGCTCGACGAGCTCGCCCGTGAGCTGGGCGATCAGGTGACGATCGGCAAGGTCAACGTGGACGAGCATCCCGCCCTCGCGGGGCGCTTCGGCGTCCAGGCGATCCCGCAGCTCATCTTCTTCAAGGACGGCGCCGAGAAGGACCGGATCGTCGGGGCGGCGCCCAAGCGCGAGATCGTGAAGCGGCTCGACGCGCTGCGCGACTGAGGCACCGGCGAGGACACGGCCGGCGCTCGTGCGTGACGCGGCGCTCTACGAGGAGATCCGCAAGGCCGGCCTCCAGAGACATGTCTCGCAGTGGCAGAGCTTCGCCACGTTCTGTCAGTACCGCCGGCCCTTCGAGACCACCCGCAAGTATCTGAGGCCGGGCGCGGTGGCGCTGGACTGGGGCTGCGGCAATGGCCACTTCTCCTTTTTTCTTGTCCGGCACGCCGTGCGCACCGTCGGGTACTCGTTCGAGGGCCCGCCGGCCTATCTCGCCCGCGAAGAGCTCTTCGAGCACCGGCGAGGCGACCCCGGGGAGCCCGTGAAGCTCCCCTTCGCTGCTGCCGCCTTCGACCTCGTGTTCAGCGTGGGCGTGCTCGAGCACGTCCACGAGGCGGGCGGTGACCCCCGCGCCTCCATCCGGGAGATTCACCGCGTCCTGAAACCGGGAGGCCACTTCCTCTGCTTCCATCTGCCCAACCGATACGCGTGGGGCGAAAATCTTCGGAAGGTCATGAAACGGCTGGGAGCCAGGGAGGAGTTCCACCCCGTGCTGTACACGAAGCGGACGTTCGGGGATTTGCTCCGCGCCACGCCGTTCGAAGTTGTCGAGGCCCGGCGCTACGGCTTCCTATGGCGCAACCGCCTCAGCCGTCTACCGGGGATCATCAGCGACGCGCCTCCCGGCGTGGCCCTCATCAACTGGCTCGACGGCATTCTGGAGCGGCTCTTCTCTCCGTTCTGTCAGAACTGGGGCTTCGTCCTCGTCAAGCCGTCCGGCGCCGCCGAGAGATAGGTTATGCCGACCTCGCCCGACGTCATCGGCGCGATCGGAGCGCTCCTCGAGCCGCTCCTCGAGACCCTCGAACGAGTGGGCTGGGTTCAACGCCATCTGTTCCCTCCCCTCGCCGGCCGTCTCGCCGATGAGCTCGCGCCGGGCATCGGCGCCGTGACCGGACCGCTGCGTGCCGTGGAGGGGCTCGTCTGGCCGGACGATCTCAGCTTCATGCGGGACCGGCTCGTCGACGTGGCGCGGCAGACCGTCGAGCTCGTCACGGCGTTCGTCGACGCCGCGAGGTCGCCGGGCAATCCCATCGACCTCTACCGGGCACTGCGACGCTTCGCCCGGGTGCAGGAGGCCCTCTATCCACTGGCGCCGACCCTCGAACCGGTGAGCCGCTGGTTCCTCGAACCGACGCGGCGCGACGACGACGATCTGGTCGCGCGGCTACGCGATGGGGCGCTCCGCGACGGCGAGGTCCGGGTGGGCGTGCTGCACGCCGAGAACGAGCGCGACGCCCGGGGCGGCTTCTCCCTCTACGTCCCCGAGCACTGGGACGGCCAGTCGCCGATGGCGCTGGTCGTGGCCTTGCACGGGGGCCACGGCCATGGTCGCGACTTCCTGTGGAGCTGGCTCCGCGAGGCGCGCTCGCGCAGCGTGCTGGTGATGGCCCCGACGTCGCGGGACCGCACCTGGTCGATCATGGGCGGCGAGGATATCGACGCCGCGGCGCTGCGGGAGATGGTGGCATCGGTGGCCGTGCGCTATCCGGTCGACCACTCGCGCGTGCTGCTGACCGGTATGTCGGACGGCGCCACGTACGCGCTACTCTGCGGTCTCCGCGAGGGGATGCCGTTCACGCACCTGGCGCCGGCGTGCGGCGTCCTTCATCCCTTCCTGCTCGCTCACGGCGGGCTCGCGCATGCTCGCGGTCGGCCGATCTACATGGTCCACGGCGCGCTCGACTGGATGTTCCCGATCTCGGTCGCCCATCTCGCGCGCGAGGCCCTGCAGGCCGCCGGAGCGCGGCTCATCTACCGGGAGATCGAGGACCTGTCCCACACCTACCCGCGGGACGAAAATCCAAGAATCCTCGACTGGCTGCTTGCCGAGAACGCTACGGCTTGAGGATCACGCGCGTCGCGGCCGTCCCGGTGTTCTTGCCCTGCCACTCCGCGAACGCGAAGGCCTTGTTGACGTCCGCGAGCGGGAAGCTGTGCGAGACGACCTTCGAGAGCGGGTACTTGTCCTTCGTCCGCACCAGGAGATCGAGCGCGCTCGGCATGATCCACGGATTGTAGTGCATCAGCCCCATCCACTTGATCTGCTGCGAGATCACCTTGATGGCGGGGAAGCTCACGGGCTGCGGGACGATGTTGCCGATGTCGACGAACTTGCCGTTGAACCGGACCATGTCGAGGCCTTCGACCGTCGCCGCCGCGATGCCGACGACCTCGACCACCACGTCGGCGCCGCGCCCGTCGGTGAGGTCCTTCACGCGCTGCACGCGCGCTTCGGGCGTCGTCAGCTCGTTCATGTCGATGACGTCGGTCGCGCCGCACTTCCTCGCGAAGTCGAGGCGGAGCGGCTGCTTGTCGATCGAGATGACCTTCGACGCGCCCTTCTCGGCGGCGACGGCCGCCGCGTAGATGCCGAGGCCCGCGCCCTGGATGACGACGACGTCGCCGAACTGCATGCCCGCGTACTCGAGGCCGTGGAGCACCTGGCACATCGCGCAGTTCACCGGCGGGATGGCGTCGTCGGGCAGGACGTCCGGCACCTTGAAGACGTAGTGGCCGGGCGGCAGGAAGTAGTACTCGGCGTAGCCGCCGTCGCAGTACGGGTACTCGTTCAGCGTGTACTGCATGCTCCGGCGCTGGCGGTGCGGGCAGGCGTGATGCTCGCCGCGCACGCACCAGTAGCAGCGGTTGCACGGGTTGAAGAACGGAAACGCGACGCGATCGCCTTCCTTCAGCGGCCGCCGCAGGGAGTCGGTCTGCACACCGCGCCCGAGGCTGTGGACGACCCCGGTGAACTCATGGCCGGGCACCCGGCGCATATCGGGCCCGGAGTAGTTGCCGTCGTTCCGCCAGTAGTGGAGATCGGACCCGCAAATGGCGGCGGCGGTGTTCTTGATCAGGATGCCGCCGGGCTCGACCTCCGGAGTCGGCAGCGTTTCGAGCTCGAGTGGCTTGCCAGGCTGGTTGAGAACGACGGTCAGTCCCTTCGGCACCGGCGTGTCCTCCTCGGGTATTCGGTCGGCCGCGTCGCGGCGGCTCCCGTGGCATCATCCTAATGGATCTCGGCGCGGATGTCTCCCGCGTCCTATTGACGCCCCTCCGGAGTTGCAATAGCGTGGTGCCGTTCAAGAGCGCCGCGAAGCGGCGTCGGGCAAGGAGAGAGCGATGGCTGATGTGCTCACGGTAGTCGCGAAGATCCGGGCGGCGAAGGGCAAGGGCGACGCGCTGGCGGCGATCCTCAAGGAGCAGGTGGCCGCCGTACGGAAGGCGGAGCCGGGTTGCCTCGTGTACCGCCCGCACCGATCCACCAAGGACCCTGACGTCTTCATCTTCTACGAGCAGTACAAGGACGACGCGGCGTTCGACCTCCACCGCAAGGCGCCCCACCTCGCCGCGTATCGCGAGCGCCGCGAAAAGGAAGGGCTCACCGAGGGCCGGCCCGAGGTGGAGATCTACAGATCGCTCACCGACTAGAGGCCCGCCCGGCGGGCTCGGCGGCGACCGGTCGGCTATCGACGTTCGCCGCCCTCAAGACGCGGAACTACTGCCTCTACTGGGTCGGACTGATCTTCTACGTCCTCGGCCATCGGGCGGAGTACGTCACCTTCGCGTGGATCACGTGGGAGCTGACCCAGAACCCACTCTACCTCGGCTATCTCGGACTGGCGCAGGGGGCGCCCCTGGTCGTCTTCCAGCTCCTCGCCGGGGTCCTGGCCGACCGCACCAGTCGGCTCCGGCTTCTGATCGGCACGACCATCCTGACCTCCGCGGCCCTGATCTTCGCCTTCGTCCTGACGGTGCTCGGGCTGGTCCGCGTCCCGCACCTTCTGGTGCTCGCGGCGTTGAGCAGTACCTTCCGGGCGTTCGACGAGCCGAGCCGCATGGCGCTCGTGCCTCAGCTGATCGACCGCGCGCGGCTGCCAAACGCGATCGCGCTCGGCTCGATTCCCTGGCAGGCCGGGCGGATGATCGGCCCGTCGATCACCGGCGTCCTGATCGCGGCCTTCGGCGGGACCGTCGGGTTCGGACTGGCTGCGGTCGCCTCGTGCACCGCGCTCGCGCTGTACAGCCGCCTCCGCATCCGCGAGGACACCAAGGCGAGCGACGGGCAGCGCGTTCTCGCCCAGCTCGTCGAGGGCCTGAGCTTCGTCGGCCACAACTTCGTGTTCGCGAGCCTGATCAGCCTGGCCCTCTTCAACGCGCTGTTCGGCCTGTCGTACATCACGCTCCTGCCGGTGTACGCCGACTCGTACTTCGGAATGGGCTCGGCCGGATACGGATTGCTGAGCGCCGCGCACGGCGCCGGATCGATGTTCGGCACGCTCATCATCGCGACGCTCGCCCAGCGCATGCTGCGCCCCGGCACGGTGATGCTGGCCGCGGCGGCGTGCATGGGTCTGGCGCTGATGATGTTCTCAAGGTCGCCCGGGATAGGACTCGCGATGCCCATGCTGGCGCTCGTCGGCTTCTGCAGCACTTTCTACCTGACGCACGTCACGACCATCATCCAGCAGCAGGTGCCCGACCAGCTTCGCGGCCGCGTGCTGAGCCTCTACTCACTCTGCTGGAACCTGCTGCCGCTCGGCGGCCTCCTGGCCGGCGCGCTGGCCGCGGCCGTGGACGCGCGCTTCGCCGTGCTGATCGGCGGCGCCATGGTTGCGGCGAACGCGCTCGTGTTGCTCACCTCGCGACGGTTGCGGGCGGGCGGCTCGGCTTGACACAAGTGACTACTCATGACTAGATTATGGTCATGGATACGGATTCCGTACGGATCGCCGATCTCAAGGCGCGTCTGAGCGAGCACCTCCGCGCGGTTCGTCGTGGACGCACCCTGATCGTCCTCGATCGCGACCGGCCGATCGCGCGTATCGTCCCGTACGACGCGGCGCGCCGCCCGCTCACGGTCCGCTCTCCACGGCCGGGGGCAGTCCCGTTGCCGCGCGTGCCGCTTCCGCCCGCGCTGCGGCTCAAGGTGGACGTCGTCGCGCTCCTCGCCAAGGAGCGCCAACCCGAACGGTGATCGCCTACATCGACTCGTCCGTTCTCCTCCGGAAGGTTCTTCGCCAGCCCGGCTCGCTCAGGGAGTGGACGGCCGTTGGTACGGGCGTCGCGAGCGCGCTCGCCGAGACCGAGTGCCTTCGCACCCTCGACCGCCTTCGCCTGCGGGCCGGCCTGTCGGACCCGGAGCTGGCACGGCGGCGACAGACCGTGTTTCGGCTCCTGGAAAGCCTCGAGGTCGTCGAGGTGACCGCGCCCGTGCTCGCTCGGGCCGCCCAGCCGCTTCCAACGGAGCTCGGCACGCTCGACGCCATCCATCTCGCAACGGCGCTCCTCTGGCGCGAGCACAGCGGCGACGACATCGTCATGGCCACTCATGACGTTTCGCTGGCCAGGGCCGCACGGGCCTGTGGCCTCACGGTCGTCGGCGCCTCAGGCGCCTGAATACTGCACCGCCCCCGGAGTCACGAGCGCCCGTCAGCGCGGAATGACCGGTAGCGTGATGTGCGACGGATAGCGCTGGTCGTGGAAAATCGTCTGCTGCGCGGTCTGCCTGCGCGTGGCGGTGGCGGGATCGTCCCCGGTGTTCAGGTTGCGATCGAAGCGGGGAAAGTTGCTGGACGAGATCTCGACGCGGATGCGGTGGCCGGGCAGGAATACGTGGCTGGTTGCCCAGAGGTCGATCGTGAACTTCGACACCGCGCCCGGCGTGAGCGGCGCGGGCGCCACGCGCGAGTCGCGGTAGCGGGCGCGCACGATGCCGTCCGCCAGATTCTGAGCGTAGCCGTCGGAGCGGACGTCGACCAGCTTCGCCGTGAAGTCGGTGTCGGGCGCGCTGCTGGCGGCGTAGAGCGTCACGGCGATCGGGCCCGTCACCTCGAGGGCGTCCGTCATCATGGGGCTCGTGTAGACCAGAACGTCGGCGCGCGCCTCCACCGGGCGCTGATCCTGCACGCCCATCGCGATGATCAGCGTGTTACCGCCGCGCGTGGGCACGGGATCGTCGGGATCGTAGACGAACTGGTCGGCGTGCTCGTCCCCCGGCGGCTCTTGGCTCAGCGTGCCGTCGCCGGATGCGCTATTGGCCCGTCCACGACTGTGCAAGTAGTACGGCGTGGCGCGCGCCCGCGCGAGCGGCCACTCGCGCTCGTCCCGCCAGCGGTTCTCGCCCATGACGAAGATCTTCACGGGTGGCTCGTCGAGGAGGCCGGTGTCGGTCCCCTTGAGCCAGTGATCGAACCATCGGAGCTGGGTCTCGTGCAGATCGATGAGCGCCGCCGGCCCGAAGTCGATGTCGCCCGTGCCGGTGGAGCTGGGGCTCGTATAGGGAAACAGGTGCGCCCACGGACCGATCAGGAGCTTCTGAGCGGCGCGCGCCGTCTCCGTCATCGCGTGGCGCCGGAGGCCGCAGAAGTTGGCGAGGCCACCCTGCAGGAAGATGTCGTACCAGGACGTCACGTGGTACATCGGCACCGCGACCTGGTCGTGCTGGCGCTCGACGTTGATCCGCCACCACGGCGCTCCGTCATCGGGCTGCCGCAGATAGTCCGTGAGATAGCGCGCGACCGGCTCGAGCCGCTTGGCCCAGTCCATCAACGGCAGGCGCCGGTAGGCTTCGGGCGACAGCGGCGGGGCCCAGGGCGTGGGCGCCGGAGCGAGCTCGCGCTCGAGCTCCGGCCAGAGCGTCTTCGTGAGCCCGTGCCGCGCGATCGAGTCGCGCGCCATCAGGATCGCGTACGGGATCTGCCACCCGAGCTCGAACGCCCCGCCCGAGTGATACACCCAGCACTCGTGAAAGTCGGCGGGCGCGGAGGCGGGGAACGAGGCCACGAGGTGGGGAGGACGCGTGGGCGCGAGCAGATACTGCGTCGCGCCGAGATAGGACTGCCCCATCGTGCCGACCTTGCCGTCGGCGTAGGGCAGCGCGGCGGCCCACTCGACGGCGTCGTAGCCGTCCTGCGCCTCCCAGGACAGCGGATAGTACTCGTCCCCGTCGGAGGCAAAGCGGCCGCGCGTGTCCTGCATGATGACGACGTAGCCGTGCTCGACGAAGACGTCGATGTCGCCGGGCCGCCGGCGCAGGTTCTTGTCGTAGGGAAGCCGCGAGAGCAGCACCGGGTAGCGGCCGGGCGCCGCGGGCCGATAGACGTCGGCGCGAAGCGTGACGCCGTCCCGCGTCTTCATCGCGACGTCCTTGTCGATCAGCACGGCCGCGGCTACCCGGCCAAGGGGGAACTAGCGAGCTCGTGAGCTTCGCGCTCGACCGTCCGGTTGATTTGCGTCGCGACGTCGAACGCGCCTGGCATCAAGCCCCAGCTGGCCATCCATTCCCACGCCCACCGCGCTTCGCTCTCGGGAATGGGGCCGGGCTCCTTCAGCCGGATCCGGTTCAGGTCGAAGTCCTCGGGGCGGAGCGCCTCGACCTCGGCGTTACCCGGAAAGTCTCGGATGAAGTAGGACACGTACCGTCGCTTGTCGGCGTTGATGCGCCGGACCGCCCGCGTGAGGGCGCGCACGAAGGCGGCGTAGGTCCCGGCGCTGACGCTCCCGTCGGCGACCCAGGTGCCGTGAAAGAACGTGGTCGAGATCAGGCGGCACCCGGCCTTTTCCGCGATCGTGATGTACGGTTCCTGCAGCACGGTCGCTTCGAAATCCCCCCGCAGCAGCCCGGCGAATCGCTCGGCTGGGTCTGCCGTGGCAGCGCACGTGTTCACCGCCGCCCGCGGCATCGCGCCCTCCAGCATCAGGAGACCGGCGTAGGCGGTGCCGTTGCCGTAATCGAGGGCGACGAGCTTTCCCGCGAGCTCTTGCGGGGTATAGACGCTCGACCCGGACGAAACCACCAGGGCCCCGCAGACGATCATCGAACGTCGTCCCACCTGGAGAGCACCGACCCGGCTTTCCGCCACCCGGCGGTTATTGCCGCACTCTCACCCCTGGAACATCGCGGCCTCGCCGCGATGCTGGAGCCGTCCTTGATTCGTGACCGGCTCTGCGAGGGTGCCTTCGGCACTGGAGCGGACGTCGGCCGGCGCAGGCGTCGCGATCCGCAGATCCAGCCCCTCCGCCGCGAACAGCCCTTCGTCCCGCGCGACCAGCACGTCGAGGCCGTTGAACGCGCGCACCCGCTCGATCGTCATCGTCATCATCGTCATGACGCGTCCCTCCGCGAGATTCGCATGCTTGGCCTAGACAGGTAGCTGCTCGGCGTCGGGCGCCGGCGCCATCTCGAAGGCGTTGAGCAGGCCCGTCACGAGCCCGTAGTGGCCGATGATCCCCGTCAGCTCCACGACCCACGGCACGCCGTAACGATCCTTCAGCGCGTCGAACACCGTCTGCTCCACGCGGTTGGTTCGCAGCAGCTGGCGCACATAGGAAACAATCGCTCGCTCGTCGGGCGCGAGGCCGCCCACGTCCTTCCGATCTCGCACCGCGGTGATGGCCTCCTCGCGCGTGCCGGCCTTGCGGGCCAGCGTCACGTGCGCGGCCCAGACGAACGCACAGTCCTTCTCCCGGGCGGTCGCGATGATGGCCAGCTCGCCCTCTCTGGGCTTCACCGATGACTGGAAACGGAGAAAATTGCTCGTGTTGAGTACGCGCTCGCACATCGGCGGGCTGTACATCATGATGCTAAACGGGCCGCGCACGCTGCCACGGCCCTCCGCAACCGCGTCGAAGACCGGTCGGTGCTCCGGGGCCACTTGATCCTTAGTCGTGATGGGCGTCACGCGCGGCATGATGACTGGCTCCTTTCTGTAAAATCCTCACTGAATGAGTTGATCCGCCCGCTGCAGCGGCGGCGTTGGAATCGTGAGGCCGAGCGCCTTGGACTCGAGGAACACGAACTTCTTGCCCTTGAAGTCGCTGAGCGAGATGTCCGCCCCGGTGGTACTCGGCAGCGTGAAGTCGGGCGCCGGCTCGCCGACCTCCACTGCCGCGGTTGGTCCTGGATCGACGACGACTGAACACACCGCCAGGGATGTACCGAACAAGAGCATGCCGAGCGTTCGGCTGTTGACGGTCATCCGTCTGTTCTCGGTCGTCCTGCCTTCGTGCATGTCCCCAGCATTCTTCTTCAAGTCGCAGCAGTGCGCAAGAAGGCGACGAGAGCCTCGCTTGACGGCGGCGCCCTCGCCGGCGCAGTATCCCACCCGGTGAGTGACCTGGGCTCCAGCGCCTACACCGACCCAAACACGCTGTTCGAGTCGCACGCCCGCCGCCGGCCAGGCAAGGTCTTCATCGAAAGCCCCGACCAAGGCTCGCGAATCACCTTCGGCGAGTTCGAAGCGCTGACGCGGCGCTTCGCGAATTTCCTCGCGAGTGAAGGGGTGCGCGTCGGCGACCGGATCTCGGTGCTCTCAGACAACGGGATCGAGGCGCTGGTCGTCTTCTGGGGGGCGCTCCGGGCCGGCGTGATCGTGAACCCGATCAACGTCGAGATCCGCGAAAAGCACGTGAGCCAGATCCTCCAGGACGTGGCGCCCAAGGCTGTCTTCTGGAGCCGCGAGCTGCCGAGCGATCCCCGGGGGCTCAGAGCGGGCGGGGCGTCGTGGTTTGCGTTCGGAACATGGAACGCGCCGAACACAGCCGGTGACGATCTCTTTGCCCGGCTCGGCGGCGCGTCGGACGCTCCCGTCGCCGCCCGGCCCGCGCGGAGCGACTGGTCGTTGATCGACTACACGTCCGGTACCACCGACGCGCCGAAGGGCGCCATCTGGACGCACGAGGCGTACTACGCCATGTGCGAGTCCCCGATCGACCGGCTCGAACTGACGGACGCGGACACGATCCTCGACTATCGTCACTTCAGCTGGTCTTCGCCGCAGATCCTCTCGGTCGGGCCGACCCTGCTGACCGGCGCCACGCTCGTGCTCGCGCGGAAGTTCTCGCAGGCGCGATTCTTCGACTGGCTGCGCGACTATCGCGTCACCGTCGCGGTCGGGATCCCGACCGTCATCAACATGCTCCTGGCGCGGCCGGTGGCCGTGACGAAAGCTGATCTGCCGGCGCTCCGCTTCATGACTTCGAGCACCGCACCCCTTTCAGTCGAGAAACACGTGGAGTTCGAGAAGACCTACGGCATTCCGATCGTGCAGCTCGCCGGCGGGACCGAGACGGGCTTCATGTGCGGCAATTCTCCGAGCCACCGCAAGCTCGGCTCCATCGGCCGGCCGACGCTCAACATGCGCGTGCGCATCCTCGACGATGCGGGCCACGAGCTGCCGCCCGGCCAGGAGGGCGAGATGGTCGTCAGCGGCCGGCAGCTGGCCTCGGCCTACTGGCAGGGACCGGACAAGCTCGTGCCGATTCCCCAGGATGGCTTCCGTAACGGCGACCTCGCCAGGCGGGACGACGAGGGTTACGTTTACATCACCGGTCGCAAGAAGGACATCATCATCAAGGGCGGCGTCAACATCGCCTCGCTCGAGATCACGAACTGCCTGCTCGAGCACCCCGACGTCGCCGACGCCGGCACGCTCGGCGTGCGCGACGACATTTACGGCGAGGTCCCGGTGGGCTTCGTGGCGCTCCGGCCCGGACGGAGCCCCCGGGAAGCATCGCTGCTCGAGCACTGCGGCGCCAAGCTCGTGGCCTTCAAGGTGCCGGCGGCCGTCGTCGTCGTCGACGCCGTCCCGAAGAACGCCAACGGCAAGATCGACCGCGACGCGCTGGCGGCGATCTGGCAGCAGGCCCGACGATGACCGCACTTCGCTAGGAGGGATCGATGGCGACAATGGCCGCGCGAGAGCCGGGTGCACCGCAGGCGCTGACCGCCGCGAGCTGGCGGGCACTGGTCGCGTCCTTCCTCGGCTGGATGTTCGACGGCTACGAGACCTACGCGCTGATCCTCGTGGCGCCGGTCGCCCTGCGCCAGCTCCTTGCGCCGGACCAGCTCGCCAGTCTTCCGATCTACATCGGAGGCCTCCTGGCCGTCACTCTCGTCGGATGGGCGACCGGAGGGATCATCGCCGGAATCCTCGCGGACTACATCGGTCGCAAGCGCATGCTGATGCTCTCGATTCTCTGGTATGCGCTCTTCACGGGGCTCACGGCGTTTGCCGGCAGCTACGCGAGCCTCCTGATCCTGCGCTTCTTGACGGGGCTCGGGCTGGGCGCCGAGTGGGGACCCGGCACGGCGATCCTGGGTGAATCGTGGCCGGCAAAGTCGCGGGGCCGCGCCGCCAGCGTGCTGCAGTCGGCGATCGGCTTCGGCCTCCTGATCGCCTCCGGCGTGTGGCTGTTCGTCGCGCCCCTCGGTCCGGCCGCCTGGCGTTACATGTTTCTGATCGGTGTGCTGCCCGCGCTCTCAGTGCTGTGGATCCGAACGAGCGTGCAGGATCCCGATCTCTGGATCGCCGCCCGCGAGCGCCGACGCCAGGCGCGCGAGCGCGTGGCCAGCGGGTGGGCGGTCCGTCCGGAGGATCGCGCGCTGGCGGGATTCACGGTGACGCAGATTCTCGCGTCGCCTGACCTCCGACGACGCCTCCTGCTCCTCCTGATGCTGTCGCTCAGCACGATCGTCGCGTGGTGGGCGGTCTCGTCGTGGATCCCGTTCTACGCGGGCCAGATCGCCGCCAGGGCGGGCGGCAATGCTCAGCGGGCGGTCGCGCTGGCCGGGCTCTACTACAACGTCGGCGGCATCCTCGGGTACTTCGTGTTCGGCCTGCTCGCCGACGCCTGGGGACGGAAGCCCACAATGGTGCTCTACTACGCGGGGGCCGTCGTCCTCGTGCTGGTGCTGTTCAGGGCGGTGCAGGATCCTTCCGTCTTTCTCGTGGTGGCCGCCGTGAACGGATTCTTCACGCTCGGCCAGTTCGCGTGGATGCCCGTGTATCTGCCGGAGCTGTTTCCAACGGCCGTGCGAGGCTCGGCGATCTCCCTGGTCTTCGACGTCACCCGCTACCTCGCGGCGGCGGGACCGCTCCTGGCCGGCTGGCTGATCGTGAACCTGGGCGGCGTGAGCGCGGCGGCGTCCATCATCGGGCTCGCCTACCTCATAGGTCTCGTCGTGACGCCGTTCGCAGCGCCGGAGACGAAAGGCCGTCCCCTGCCCGCCTGACGCCGGCGCGTCAGCTCGGAATACAGGCGGTGACCGTGATCTCGACCAGCAGCTCGGGCGAGTTCAGCATCGCAGACACGGTGGTCCGGGCCGGCTTGTTGGTCGGGAAATACTTCGCGTACTCCTCGTTGTAGGCCGGCACGTCCTCCCGCCTGGTTACATGCGTGGTCACCGTCAGCACGTTGTCCAGGGAGGTCCCGGCGGCCCCCAGAATCAGCTTGATCCGCTCCAGCACGTTGCGGGTCTGCTCGCGGATGTCCTTGCCCACTTCACCCGTGACCGGGTGCCGGCCGGTTTGGCCGGAGACGAAGACGAGGTTGCCGAATTTGGTGGCCGCAGACAGGTTGGGGTTGGGCGCGGCGGGATTGACCTGGACGATCTCTTTCTTCGGCATGTCGTCTCCTGCGCGGCCGGTCTAGCCCTGCCGCACCTTCGGAAACACTTCCTCGGCCAGCATGTGCAGCTCGTCGAGCGCCAGGCTCTGCGGCATCCCGGGCCACTGCACGCTCATGATCAGATGGTTGATTCCCGTCGCCCGGTTCAGCGCGAGCATCTGCTCGGCGACCTCGTCGGGCGACCCCAGCAGAAAGCGGTCGCGGATCAAGTCGTCGAAATCGACACCGAGGTCGTTGTCGCCTTCGGGCATCGCGCGGTCCTGGCCCCACCGGTGATACGCTTCGTATTTCGCGGCCAGGAACGGTGCGCTCAGCCGGATGGCCTCGCTCCGCGACTTGGCCACGAAGACCTCACGCCGCGCCGGAAATTCTTCGGGGAACGGCTTGTCGTGCGCGTCCAGCTCGCGCTTGTAGACCTCCACTTGCCGCACGATCGTGTCGATCCGGTTGTGTGGGTTGATGTACCATGAATCCCCGAGCCGTGCGGCTCGGCGGATCGCCGGATCGGCATTGGCGCCAATCCAGATGGGCGGATGCGGCTTCTGCACGGGCTTCGTCGAGGCCGAAGCGCCCAGCAGGGTGAAGTGCGAGCCGACCATGTCCACCACGTCCTCGGTCCAGAGTCTCCGGACGGCCTCCAGGTTCTCCTCGAAGCGCTTCACCCGCTCCTTCTGGGTGGTGCCGAACGCCAGGAACTCGACCTCGCGGTAGCCGAGCGCCACGCCGAAGATGACCTTCCCGCCGCTCATAACGTCGACCGTCGCGATCTGTTCGGCGACGTCCAGGGGCTTGTGGAGCGAGAGCAAGATCAGCCCGAAGTTGATGCGCAGGTCCGGCGCCTCCGCCATGACCCGGCAGAGGAAGGGAAGCTGCTGCAGGCCCTGCCACGGCGCGCTGCTGTAATGCATGCCCTTGGTGAGGGAGGCATACCCGAGCGCGTTGGCCAGTCGCGCCTGCTCCAGCTGTTCCTGGAAGCGCGCCTGCATGTCGTCGCCCTGCGGGAACTGCGCCCGCAGCATCAAGCCGAACTGCATCGTCAGCTGGCCCGCTCGGGCTCCCAGCCCCACGGATGGGGACCCCATTCCGGCTCGAACACCCGGCCACGCTTCACGGTCAGCACCGGGACCACGGTCTTGTCGATCTTCAGCGGGTCCCGCAGCGTGTCGTAGACCACCCACCGGCCGTCGCGGACATCCAGCACCGAGATGTCGGCCTGGCGCCCCACCGCGAGGCTGCCGAGCCGGCCGTCTTCGCCGATCGCCCGCGCCGGATTCACCGTGCACGCCGCGATGACCTGCTCGAGCGTGAATCCCATCCCGAGGAAGCGCGCCATGATCTCCACCATGCTGTGCACGGTGTTGAGCCGGCCCGGAATCGTCAGGTCGGTGCTGATGCAGTGAGGGATCAGCCCCTGGTCGAGCACGCGGCGCCCCACGTTGAAGCCGAAGTTCATGCGGCCGTGGGCCGTGTCGAGCCACACGCCACGACCGGCGAGCTCCTTGGCCTCCGGCACGAGCTTACCGTTGGCGTCGAGGACGCCGCCGGGATTGGCGGTGAACAGATGCGTCACGATGTCTCCCGGCTCGAGCAGCGGGAGCAGCTCGCGGATCACGTTTGGATCGTACCGCTTGGTCGTGTCACCGATGTGGACCATGAGCGGCAGTCCGCTCTCGCGCGCCGCGCGCTTGGCCAGGCGGGGCATCTCCATCCCGAAGATCTCCAGCGCGGGCGAGACCATGCGCGCCTTGATCCCCTTGATGAGGCCCTTGTGCTCCCTCGCCACCCGAAGCGTGCTCTCGAGGTCGATGCTGCTCTCGGCGATGATGTCCGGGTTCGTGGCGAGCCCGGTCTGGCAGATGTGCAACAGGGGGATGACCTCGGTCTCGCACCTGGGCAAAATGTGCCGCGGAAACGCGCTGAAGGTCGCGCAGCCCGCGCTGCCCGCGTCCACGACCGTCGTGACGCCGGCGTGGACCCCCGCGATGTCCGGGTGGACGCCATTGGCCGCCACGCCGTCGAACACGTGAGTATGCAGATCGATGAGCCCGGCCGTCACGGTCTTACCCGGAACGTGAATGACGCGCCGGGCCTCCGACGCCGGGATGTTCGCGGCTACGCCAGCGATCTTCCCATTCTCCACCGCGACGTCGAACGTCCCGCGCACGTTTTGCGCCGGGTCGATCACCGTGCCGCCCTTCAGCAGTAGGTCGTACATGAGGGAGCCTCCTCCCGTCAGCGCTCGGGTTGCCCGGAGAGTACACGCTTCGGCTTGACCCTTTCAAGCCGCGTTTGCTATACGTGAAGCCCGTCCGAACGGCCGGAGACGGAAGCCATGATGCGGAGCACGCACCGGATTCTCACGACGCATGCCGGCAGCTTGCCGCGGCCGGACGACCTTCGTGCGCTGGTCACGGCCAAGGCCGGCGGGCAGCCCTACGCGGAGGACGCTCTGGCCCGGCGGAGCACGCCCAACCGGGCGAGGGGTCTCCCGTTCCCTGAATACTTCGCCGCGAACCTTCTTCGGCGCCGGTCAGCGGCCGGTGTTCTGCACGGGGCCCATCCACTATATCGGGGCGGCCGCCGTACGGGCCGACATCGAGACCTTCAGGGCGGCGCTCGAGGGGGTGCCGGTCGACGAGGCGTTTCTGCCGGCGGTGGCTCCCGGCACCATCGAGCACTGGCTACGCAACGAGTATTATCCCAGCGACGAGGCCTACCTCTACGCCATCGCCGACGCCGTGCACGAGGAATACGAGGCGATTCGCCGAGCTCCGACTGGACGCGCTGAATCACGCGCTGCGGACGATTCCGCCCGATCGCGTGCGTTTCCACATGTGCTTGGGGAGCTACCACGGCCCACACCGCTACGACATCCCGCTGCGCGACATCGTAGACCTCGTCATCAAGGTGCGCGCCGGCGCGTATTCCATCGAAGCTTCGAATCCCTGAAGTTGCCGCCGGGGAAGATCCTCGTGCCCGGGGTGGTCGGCCACTACAGCGACTTCATCGAGCATCCGGAGCTCGTCGCCGAGCGCCTGGTGACGTACGCGCGGCTGGTTGGCCGCGAGAACGTCATCGCCGGGACCGACTGTGGGCGCGGCACGCGTGTCGGTCACCCGTCCATCACCTGGGCCATGTTCCAGGCGATGGCCGAGGGTGCCCGCCTGGCGACGAAGCAGCTCTGGGGCTCTTAGGGGCTATGTCAGCGAGCCACGTCTGGGTCGACGAGGGCAAGGAGCATTGCCGCCCGCTCTTTCAGCGATGCGTCAGTCCTGCGTACCTTCGTGCTGATCACTGACTGTAGGCGGCCACGCCCCGAGAATCTGCTCCAACACGCAGGCCGCGACTGGCAGCGAGAGGCCGGCGTCCGCGGCGCAGCTCTGGACGGAGCGAAGATCCTTGACGAGGATGTCGAGCGTGGTACCGGGCTGGTAGGTCTCCCACCAGCGGCGGGCCGTTGCCCAGTTCTGGACCGCCCAACTGTTGCCCGCGCTCGCGCCGATGATCGGGAGCACTGTGCCGGCGTCGAGACCGAAGGAGCGTGCGAGCGTCAGCCCCTCGGCCACACCGAGCAGCGCGGCTGTGAGCATGACCTGGTTGGCGAGTTTCGCCGCTTGGCCCATGCCAGCCCGCTCGCCCAGCACGAAGCGGTTCGTGCCCAGAAGTTCGAGCACCGGCCGCATCCGCTCGAGCGCCGACGGCTCACCCGCCAGCATGATTGCTAGTGTCCCCGCCTCGGCGCCGGCCCGGCCGCCGCTCACAGGCGCATCAACCAACGTGAGGGCGTGCCCTGCCGCCCGTTCGGCCAATTTGGCCATCGCCGCCGGGTTGAGCGTGCTCATCACTGCCACGTCGAGGGCCGGCCGGTTGGCGAAGACAAGGCCGTCCGCGCCGAATAGCACCTCCTCCGTTTGCGGCAGCGTTCGGACGACACTGACAATCGTCCGGTCGACGGCACGCGCCACCTCGGCCGGCGACCCCGCCCGCTGCACGCCTGCCGCGACCGCCTGCTCCAGCGCCTTGCGCTGAACGTCGTAGCCTACAACCCGCAAGCCGGCCTGCACCAGCCGACTCGCCATAGGCAACCCGATTTCCCCCAATCCGATTAGGCCAACCGTGCCGTGTTCCACCATTTCCCACCTCTCGCACCCTTCGGCTGCTCCTGGAGTCCACCTGAACGCCTCGACTCTGGCCGCCTAACGCCCCGGGTAACCCGCGCGCGGGGCAGATCCGCGGTACGGATACGGGCCCCGCCCGTCGGGTTCACTCGGATGTTATAGGTGCGCGAATGAGCAGCGTCCAGGTGGCGTAAACCAGAAAGGCCAACCCCCTCCTCCCACGAAAGGGCCTCCAGGTGCACACACCTCTAGCTGATGACCCCTCGGCCGAACTCCGATGGCCGTCGCGGTCGTGGGCCACGTTCCAATCGCGTCCTCGGTCGACTGATATGGCTGGATGCGGTAGCCGAACCGCCTCGGATACCAAATATGAACGCGGGCCTGGTTCGTGACATCAAGCTCAAGATGTAGGTCTGCGACCAGCTCCCGCGCCTGTCGCGCTACGCGGCGTTCGCGTTCCTCCGACAGGTCGCGATCGTAGTACACGAGGTCATCGTCGAGGATGTCGGCATTCGGGGCCTTGCCGTGGGCGAGGTTCCAGATTGTCTGCGCCACGCAGCCCGCCCCCAGGTACCAGGATGATAAATTCAATGCCGGGAGCCGATGCAGACACTCCCACAGGGCCTCGTTCATCCGAAGGCCGTCTGCCAATCGTGTGGGCACGTCGCTCGATACCGACATCAATCCGTATAACGTCGGTATCAGCCGCGGCCGAAGGCCGTCGGCTGCATGCCGGAGTTATACGCCCGGTTGCTGCGTGTGTATACTGAGGCGACCAGCATGACCCAGCTAAGCGCCATCGTGCACAGCGACCCGGACATCCTCGGGGGCACGCCTGTATTCGTCGGCACACGCGTTCCGATACAGTCGCTGTTCGAGTACCTCGAAGGGGGCGAGACCTTGGACGAGTTTCTTCGCCAGTTCCCGTCCGTGAGACGCGACCAGGCGATCGCGGTGCTCGACCTCGCGCGCGCTACCTTGCTGGCTGGTGCGCGTTCTTCTTGACGAGCAGTTGCCGCTAGACCTCGCCGCTGCGCTCCAGGGCCACAGTGTCGATACCGTGGCCAGCCGTGGCTGGACGGGCATCACGAACGGCGAGCTTCTGCGGCGTATGGGCGGCGCGTATGACCGCTCGTCACGATGGACCAGGGCATCGAGTTCCAGCAGAATCTGACCACAGGGGCCGTTGGTGTACTACTTGTCCGTGCGCCCTCCAACCGCATGGTGCACCTCCAGCCGCTCGTCCCGGTAATCCTCGACGCCCTCCGCGCGCTCAGGCCAGGTCAACTCCACCGCATAGGCGGATAACTAGAATTCAACTCCAGGATGACCTGGTCTCGATAGCACTGTAAACGCTGCGCGTCCATGCAGCCTATTCCGATGTCGTGCTCGCTTCGGGTTTCCGCCGTCCGCCCTTCGTTTTCCCCACTTTGGACCATGAACGCGCCGGCGGACGCGGTCGGGATAGGCTGCGCGGTCGTGCAGCGTATCTTGGCAGACTTTAGCGGAGACACAGCAAGCCGTATCACGAAGGGAACGCAACGCGGTTGAGGACGTGGGTGTACATCACGCCCCAGTTGGTTAGGGCTCTCGCCCGTGGGTCTACCCGACGGGTTGCTGGGCGCCGCGCGGCGGCCCCTTGATCTCCTCGAGCGATTTGGCGAAGGCCAGCAGCTCCTCGTCGGGTCGATCCAGGTCGATGTGCTCGCCGAGCGGCTGCCGCACCTTGTAGGGGGTCGTGTAGTAGAGCTCGATCCGGTTGTCTTCGGGATCGAAGAAGTAGACGCTGCAGGCGATCCCGTGCGTGACGGTGCGATCGATCTTCATGCCCTCTTTCTGGAGCCGATGATGGAACACCCGCACGTCGTCCAGGCGTTTCACCTTGAAGGACACCTGCTGCACGTTGTGCGTCTTCTGCGCCGGCTCCTTGGCCTGGACGAGGGCCAGCTCGTGGTGCTCGGCGTCCGGCGCCGCGCTCAGGAAGCAGATGCCGCGCTCCAGGTTCTCGTCGCTGATCGTGAGGCCCAGGACGCGGGCGTAGAAGTCCCTCATCTTCGGGAGGTCGTTGCAGAAGAGCCCGACGTGCCCCAACCCGCTGATCTCAGGCATGTGTCACCCCTCAGGTCTGCTTGTAGAATCTGGCCGCATTGTCCCACAGGAGCTTCTTCTTCGTGTCCGGCTTGAGGCTCGACCACTTCAGGACGTTGTCGACGGAGTTGGGGAACTGGCACTCCGAGTGGGGATAGTCCGAGGCGTACATGAGGACGTCGTCCCCAAGGACGCTCCTGACGTAGTTGAACATGTCCTCGCCTTCGTGCTGCTCGATGCTGCAGAAGAACCGTCCGCTGGTCATGTACTCGCTGGGGGCATGCTTGAGCGGTGCGATGCCCCCGACATAGACCGCTTGCTCGTCCATGCGCTTGGCCCAGAAGGGCAACCAGCCCGAGCCGCATTCCAGGATGCCCATGCGCAAGCTCGGATAGCGGTCCATGATCCCGGCACCGATGAAGGCGGCCATGAACCGCATGCCACCCCACGGATGAGAGGCGAGGCGACCGAGGAAGATGTTGTCCCACAGGTCCTGGTAGCCGGGAAAATACGGGGGATTCCAGGTCAAGCTGTGGTGCATCACCGCCAGGTCGTGTTCCTGGGCGGCCTTCCAGATCGGGTCCAGGTCCGGGTGGTCGACGGGAATGTCCTGGGCGAGCAAGGGCCAGACCGCCACCGCCCACTTCGAAGTCCCCCACTGGCGGATCTCGCGCACCGCCTCCTCGACGTTACGGGTCGAGGCCACGACCATCGTCTTGAGGCGCGCCGGAAACTGCCCGCAGAAGTCCGCCGCATGGCGGTGATAGGCGCGAACCAACCCGACCTCGAGCTCGACATCGGGCAGGCCGACGACGCTGACCCACGATGTCGGGATCAGGAGATGCGCGTCGGTCCCCTCGTCGTCCATGTCCTTGATGCGGTTCTCGGCCTGGTCGTCCTGCACCCCCGCTCTCGGCTGCTTCGTCCCCCTCCAGTTGGTGCCTCGCCCGGTGAACGTCTCGTGGGCGCTCGCCTCGCCGAGGACACGCCGGTAGAGCTTCGTGCCGACGCGGTATTGATGGGTGCCGGGGGTGCTCCCGATCAGGCCGGTAGCGTGTCGGTGCGACGCCAGCTCGGGCAGGCGCGGCCGAAAGCTCGGATCGACGTACCGCTCCAGGACTTCTGCGGCAGGGTTCACGTGCGTATCGGCGTCCCACGCGTGCAATCCGGCTCTCATGCGTTCCTCCTTCGTTCTGCGTCGACCGTCAGAATCACGAGCAGAATCACGAGCGGACCATCAGCTGGAGGCGGTGCCCGTCAGGGTCTTGAAAGTAAATGCATCGGTCTTCCCCCGGGCGACCGCTCACGGCCACTCCGTGCTTCTCCAGATCGGCCTTGAGCGCCTCGTACGTGCCGGGCGCCACATTCAGGGCTAGGTGGTTGAGGTCATTGCCCGTCGTCAGGGGGGTATCACCCTGCTTCTTGAACAGCGCCACCCCCTGCGAGCCGGCATGCAGAAACACCTGCCGGTCGTTCTCGCGGTAGACGGTCATGCCCAGGACGTCGGTGTAGAACTGCTTGGCGCGGCCTACGTCAGAGACGTGCAGCACGAGATGGTCGATTCCGGTGGCCTGTATCATCGCTCGGCCCTCCTCTGCTCCCCGGTCCTGCCTCGCCTGGGATATACGCCGCTCGCGGGGCCAAGTCTACACGCAAACGTAAGGCCCTTGACACCTGGGGAACGCGGCGCTATGTCTTCGCGCGCGCAACGTCGAGTGACGACTGTTCCGCCTGGACTGACCGGGTCCGCCAAGCGAAGAACGGCGAGGAGGGAATCGTGAAGCTCGTGATGTTTCAGATCGCCGGGAAGCCGGATGTGATGCCGGGCCTGTTCACCGACCGGGGCGTCGTGAGCATCGCCGACGCCGTCCCCGCGGGCGCCACGCCCCAGTCGACGATGACGGGCATCATCGATACCTTCGATCGGCTGCGTCCGTCGCTGGATCGGCTGTCGAGGGAGGGCACGGCGATACCGACATCCGACGTCCGGTTGCGCCCGCCGCTGGCCCGGCCGGGCAAGATCCTGGCCTGCATCGCCAATTACTGGGAGCACGGTGCGCTCGAAGCCCGGCCGCTCAACATGTTCCTGAAGAGCTCGGACGCGGTGATCGGGCCCGGCGACACGATCGTGCTGCCGGAGTTCACCGAGCCGTGGATCTTCATGCACGAGGCCGAGCTGGCGCTCGTCATCAAGGGGCCGGCCAAGATGGTCAAGCGCGACAACTGGCGGAACGCCGTCTTCGGCTACACCGGCATGATCGACGTATCGGCGCGCGGCGAGGGCCGGCGCACGTGGAAGGCCGGCAGCTGGCTCGGCAAGTCCTTCGACACGTTCGCCCCGATCGGCCCGTGCATCGCCACGATCGACGAGATCCCGAACCCCAACGACGTTCACGTCCAGTTCTGGGTGGACGGCCAGCTCCGGCACAACTACAACACGGACGACATGGAGCACCTGGTCCCGGAGCTCGTCGAGTTCGCGACGACGATCATGACGCTCAACTCGGGCGACCTCATCGCGTGCGGGACGAACCACGAGGGCCTGGGGCCGCTTCAGGACGGCGAGGTCGTGGACTTCGAGATCCACGGCGTCGGCCGCATGCGGCTCACCGTCCGAGATCCGCTCAAGCGCACCTGGGAGAAGGGCATCTACATGGGCGCCGACTCGACCCATCCCGAGGCCGTCCAGCGCAACCGGCCTCCGGGAGCGCGCTAAGGCGCTCCGGCCTACCGCGCGTCGGCGCCGGCGAGCAGACCACCTGCCTCGCGGATCTCACTCGGATCGAACGGCGGCTCGACGAGCAAGATCAGCCGCTCGACGCCGACGCGCTCGAGCGTTTGCCGAGCGCGCGAGTCCGGCCGGAGCCAGCGCTCGTCCAGTCCCGCGAACACCGTGACGATGAAGCGCGCGGCGTCGCGTCCCGCAGCGGCGTGCTCGTCGCGCGCGAGACGCACGAGGTCGCCGAGCCGGGGGTGCATCGCCTGCGTGTTGAACCCGTCGGCGTGTCGGCCGGCGATGCCGGCCATCCGCGGGCCGAAGCCGCCGACGATGATCGGCGGCGGAGGCTCGGGCTTCAGAAACCCCGATTGCCCCGACCAGAGCCGGCGCATCAGCTCGATCGCCTCGGCGACCCGCCGGGCGCGCACCTCGTCCCGCTCGATGGACTGACCAAGCGCCTGCTGCTCGGCGGCATAGGGAGTCCGACGGCTGCCGCCGGCGCCGATCCCGAGGAGCAGCCGGCCGCCCGAGACGGCTTGAAGTGTCGCCGCCATGTTGGCCAGGAGGCCGGGATGGCGGTTCGCTACGTTGAGCACCAGCGGTCCCAGGGAGATTCGCCGGGTGACCTCGGCAAGCGCCGTCAGGACGGTCCACGCCTCCGGCACGCCGGGACCCGACTCCGCGTCGGGATCCCGCAAGTGATCCCAGGTCCAGAGTCCGTCGAACCCCGCGTCCTCGGCGGCGAGCGCGGCGGCGCGCATGTCACTGTAGCGGGCGCTCATCGGGATGATCAGGAGGTCTGTTTTCATTGTCACTCGCTCTGGGCGACGGTCGAATCGAGGACGCACAGAGCCGACAGCTTCTCGCGAAAGCTCGCCGGCACACGGGCGGGCCGGCCGTCCTCGGTCGCGAAAGCTCCGGTGACCTCGGCGGTCACGAGAGGCCGTTGGCTGGTCGCTTCGCGGATCTCCTGGATCCAGATCGACCGGGCTCCCCGGATCTCACGAACGTACGTCACGATCTCGAGCGTGTCGCCTGACCGCGCGGGCGCCAGATACTTGACCGACAGGTCGGCCGCGAGAATGAGATAGCCCTGCCGCCGCATGTCCGGCAGCGACAGCCCGAGCGTCTCCAGCGCCTCGATGCGGGCCACCTCGAGATAGTGGACGTACTGCGCGTGGTTCACGTGGCCGTACTGGTCGACTTCATAATGGCGCACCTTCAGCTGGAGCCGGGCCGGCTCGCCCATCACGGCCTGGCCGGCGGATAGTCGCGGCTGTAGGCGGGCAGCTTGAGGAAGTCATCGGGCTTGTAGGTCCAGAACTGGGAGACCATCGGATAGGTTTGTAGGATTGTGTTGGTGAGCTTGCCGCCGACCCGCTCGACCTTGAGGATGTACACGTTCTGCGTCGGATTCCCCCATTCGTCGAGCTTGATGGGCCCGCGCGGGTCCTCGACGGTCTCGCTCGCCTTCCGGATGGCGGCCAGGAAGCGCTCGCGATCCTCGACGCGGCCGTCCACGATCTTCGCCGCCTCGGCGACCCACCGGCCGGCGCTGTACATGACCGCGGTGAAGTAGGCAGGGGTCTTTCCGACCTTGGCCTCGGCGAGCTTCATGTAGGTGCGGTTGGCGGAGGTCGCGAGCGTCGGGGCCCAGATGAGCGCGCCGACGGCGCCGACCGCCTCATCGCCCAGATTGCGGATCACGTGCTCATCGGTCATGACACCGCTACCGATGAGCGGCAGTCGCCCCTTCAAGCCGTAGTCGGCGTACTGCTTGATGAAGCGCACCCCCTGAGCCGCGACGAACACGGCGCAGACCGCGTCCACGTCCCGGTTGACCTGGGTCAGGTACGGGGCGAAGTCCATCGCGTTGAGCGGCACCCAGAGCTTCTGCACGACGCGACCGCCCTGGTCCTCGAACACCCGCTGGAAGCCGCCGATCTGCTCGTGGCCGAACGGGTTGTCCATCGCGATCACGGAGACTTTTTTGTACTTGAGCACCCGGGCGGCGTAATCGCCGAGGGGATGCATGGTCTGACTGCCGGCGAAGTTCGCCCGGATGATCCACTTCGACACATTCTTCTTGGTGAGGTCGTCGGGCGTGGTGAGGTACAGCGTCGGAAGCTGGTCGCGCTCGATCGGCGCGATGAGACCGTAGCCGATGTTCGAGAGCAGCACCCCCGTGAGGACGTGAACCCGGTCCTGGGTCACGAGCTTGCGGTACTTCGCTTGCGCGACCGCCGGGTTGCCCTCGTCGTCCTCCTCGATCAGCTCGATCTTCCGGCCCGCCGTCTGGTACCCGATCTGCTCGAAGGCGATCTTGAGGCCATCGAGCATGTCCTTGCCCGCCTGGGCGAAGATGCCGCTCAGCGACGAGAGAAACCCCACCTTGATCGTCTCCGCGGCGCTCGCTACTCCCGGGTCCGCGGTCATCGCCAGCGCCAGCACGAGCGACGCGAGCGCACTCTTCAGGAGCGATCGAATCCGGTCAGCCATGTGCGACCTCCTGTCGGTCTAGGCGTGCGCGCCTCGTGCGCGGAGGAGGCCGGCGAGGCGGTCGGGCGACAGCGGCAGCTCGGCGATGGCGACGCCGAGCGGCGCCAGCGCGTCCGCCACGGCGTTCGCGATGGCGGCGCCGGCGCCCGAGCTTCCGCCTTCGCCAACGCCCTTCACGCCGAGGGGATTGAGCGGCGTCGGCGTCTCCTCGAGAATCTTCACGATCGTCTCCTCCGGCATCTCCATGGCCGTCGGCACCAGGTAGTCCATGAACGTGGTCGTGAGCGGCTGGGCCTGGTCGTCGTAGACCAGCTCCTCGAGCAGCGCGCCGCCGATCCCCTGGGCGAGGCCGCCCACGATCTGGCCCTCGACGATCATCGGGTTGATCGCGCGGCCGATGTCGTAGGTCACGACGTACTTGCGGAGCGCGACGCGGCCGGTCGCGAGATCGACCTCGACGACCGCCACGTGCGTACCGTAGGGATAGGTCATCTTCGGCGCCTCGAAGAAATGGGCGGCGTAGAGCCCGGGGTCCATCCCCGGTGGGCCTGGCACCGCCGCGCGCGCGAGCTGTCGCAGCGTCACCGCGCGCTCGGGCAGGCCGCGAACGTGCACGGCGCCGCTCTCGAGCACGAGGTCGCCGGCGTGGGCCTCCAGGAGCGACGCCGCCACCTGGAAGATCTTGTCGCGGACCTTGCGCGCCGCCCCGAGCGCGGCCGGAAGCGCGACCGCGGCGCCGCGGCTTGCGAAGCCGCCGATCCCGAATGGCACCCGCGCGCTGTCACCGTGGACGACGGTGACGTCCTCGGCGGCCACCGACAGCTCCTCGGCGACGACCTGGGCGAGCGTCGTCTCGATCCCCTGCCCGACGGCGGCGACGCCGGAATAGACGACCACACGTCCCGAGCCGTCGACCTCGACGCGGGCGTATTCCCAGGGCCCGAGCCCCGCCTTCTCCAGGACGCAGCCCAAGCCGATTCCGAGATAGCGGCCTTCGCCTCTCGCCCGCGTCTGCTCGGCGCGCACCGCCTTGTAGTCCGCCGCCGCCAGCGCCTGCTCGAACGCGGAGAGGTAATCACCGCAGTCGTAGACGGTGCGCTGGCCCAGGGAGGCGCCGCCAACCTCGTAGGGCATCTCGTCCGCGCCGATGAAATTGCGCCGACGGACGTCGGCCGGATCGAGCCCGAGCTCGGCCGCCACGCGGTCGATCAGCCGCTCGCGGACGAACGTGCCCTCGTACCGTCCGGGACCGCGATAGGTGCCCGTCGGCGTCTTGTTGGTCATCACGCACAGCGCCTCGCACTCGTAGTTCGGAATGCGATAGGGCCCGGGCAGGAGCGCGATCGTCAGCTCGGGGACGACCACGCCGTGCGTGCGGATGTAGGCGCCGAGGTCGACCATGAACCGGTCGCGCAGCGCGACGATGGTTCCGTCGCGGCGGACGCCCATCTCCACGTTGTGGTACTGCTGCCGCGAGTGGTTCGTCGCGATCAGGTGCTCGCGCCGGTCCTCGACCCACTGCACGGGGCGTCCGAGTCGGATGGCCGTCCAGGGCACGACGAAGTCTTCGGGATAGAACTCGCCGCGCACGCCGAAGCCACCGCCCACTTCCAGCTCGATGAAGTGGATCAGGTGCTCGGGATAGCCGAGCAGGTCTGCCAGGACGCGCCGGTTGAAGTGGGGCACCTTGGCCACGCCCCAGAGCGTGAGCACGCCCGTTCCGGGATCGTGGGCGGCGGTGAGCCCGCGCGTCTCCATCGGCACGCCGGTGTGGCGCTGGACGGCGAAGCGCTCGTGCACGCGCCGATCGGCGGCCGCCAGCGCGCCCGCCGCATCGCCGGCGCGCGTCGTCAGCCGCTCGACGACGTTGCCGCCGGCGGCCGGGTGAAGCACTGGAACGCCCGGCTCGCTCGCGCGACGCGCGTCGGCGACGACGGGCAACAGGTCCCAGTCGATCTCGACGAGCTCCAGCGCGTCCTCGGCGAGATACCGGCTGGCGGCGACCACGAAGGCGACCGGCTCGCCCACGTAGCGGACCGTCCCGGTGGCGAGCGGCGGTTGGAGGCACGCGGTGGCGCCGGCGCCGGACCGCTGCCCGAGCCGCACGGGAATGCGCCCGACCGGGCCGAGATCGTCGGCCGTGATCACCGCCACCACGCCCGGAAGCGCGCGCGCCGCGTCCCCGTGGATGGCGGCGATGCGCGCGTGGGGATGCGGCGAGCGCAGGATCGCGGCGTGCAGCAGGCCCGGCAGGCGCACGTCCGCCGCGTACTTGCCGCGCCCGGTCAGCAGCCGGAAGTCCTCCTTGCGCTTGATCGGCACGCCGACCACGCGCGGGCTCGCCGCAGTCATGGCTCGAGCTGGAGGATTCACGGATCGAGGTGGAAGACGCGCGCGGCGTTCTCGCCGAGGATCGCCGCCTCGGCGCCGCGATCGAGGCCGGCCTCGCGCACGACACGGAGCGGATCAGGATCGCCCAGCCAGAAAGGATGGTCGCTGCCGAGCACGACGCGATCGTGGCCGACGAGACCGACCAGATAGCGGAGGGCCTCCGGTCGCTGGACGAGCGTGTCGTAGTGGAAGCGTCTGAGGTAACCGCTCGGAAGTCCAGCACCGTCCGCACGCGCCTCGGATCGAGTTCGGTGTGCACGGTCGAAGCGGCCGATGTGATAGGGCAGGAAGCCGCCGCCGTGGACCAGAACCACGGACAGCGTGGGAAACCGGTCGAGCGTTCCGCCGAGGATGAGGCTGGCGGCGGCCAGCGTCGTCTCGAAGGGATAGCCGACCAGATTGTGCAGATAGTGTCGGCCAAACCGTTCGACCGCCTCGAGCAGATAGGGATGCAGCACGACCGGCGCCTCGAGGTCCGCCGCCGCCTTCCAGAACGGGTCGAACGCGGCGTCGCCGAGCGGGCGGCCGAGCGCGTTCGGATCGATCATGGCGCCGCGCAGGCCGAGGTCGCGCACCGCGACCCGCAGCTCGTCGGCGGCGGCCGCGGGATCTTGTAGAGGCACCGTGGCGAGGCCGCGGTGCTCGCCGGGCGCCTCGGCGAGCGCGGCGGCGAGCGCTTCGTTCTGGAGCCGGCTCCACGCCGCCCCCTGCGCGGGCGGCAGCGAGTAGCCCGCGATGTCCATCAGCGGGCCGAAGACCGCGGCGTCGATCCCCTGCTCGTCGAAGAACTTCACGTGGAGGTCGAAGGTGTGCAGAGCCGGGAGCAGCGGCCGCGTCGGCGGCTCGTCCCCCACCTGAAGCCGCACGCCGTCGCCCGGCAGCAGTCGAACACCGTAGGTGTCCGGTCGGCGCCGCACCGCATCGAAGGCGCCGGGCGAGACGTAGTGGACGTGGACGTCGACGATCACGCCGCCGTCAGTCGAGCAGCGCCTTCCGCTGGCCGCCGTCGAGCGTGATGATCGCCCCGTTCATGAAGCTCGCCCGGGGCGAGGCCACGAACACGGCCACGTTCGCGACTTCCTCGGGCGTGCAGATCCGTCCAAGCGGAATGCTGCGCTCGGCGCGCTGCTGGGCCTCGTCGACGCTGATCTTGCGCATGCGCGCGATGCCGCCGATCAGCTGGCCCCATCGCTCGGTGGCCACCGGCCCCGGGTTGATCGCGTTCACGAGGATGTTCTGCCGGCCGTACTGCTCGGCCAGCGCGACCGTCATGGCCAGATCGGCGGCGTTGGCCGCGCTCGGGGAGAGCTCGATCCCGATGGGCTTCACGCCGTCGTTGCCCACGATGTTGACGATCCGGCCGCCGCCCTGCCGCAGCATGTGCGGGATCACGGCCTTGATGCACCGGACGTAGCCCATGAACTTGAGCTGCAGCGCCTTCTGCCAGTCCTCTTCCGTCAGGTCGAGGATTTCGCCGCCCGGCGCCGCGCCGGCGTTGTTGACGAGCACGTCGATCCGACCGAAGCGGGAGACCGTCGCGTCGACGATCCGCTGCACGTCGTCGGGCCGCGTGAGGTCGCCCGCGACCGCGAACACTTCCGCTCCCGTCGCCTTGCCGAGCTCCTGGGCCGCCTCCTCGAGCGACGCCTTGCTCCGCGCACAGATCGCCACCCGAACACCCTCCTGGGCGAGTCCACGCGCGACCGCCTTGCCGATGCCCTTGCTGCCCCCGGTGACCAGCGCCACCTGTCCCTTCAAGCCGAGATCCATTGCAGGCTCTCCTTCATCGCCGAGGGATTTACGTCCGCGAGTCTATCAGAGTCCTATACTCCCCGGAGAGGTCGGTGACCGGAGAAAGGAGTCGGAATGGCGAAATATCTCGAGGGGACCGACGTTCAGAAAAGCCGGGCGTACTCGCCGGCCGTCGTCACCGAGGGCGGGCGCATCGTCTGGCTGGCCGGCCAGACCGCGACGGTCGACGGCGACGGCAAGGACATCTCTGGCAACTTCGAGGCCCAGACGCATCGCGTGTTCGCGCTCATCGACCAGACGCTGCGGCGCGCCGGCGGCACGCTCGCGAATCTCGTCACGATGACGGTCTTCATCAAGGAGCCTCGTTACGGCGACCGGTTCGTCGAGATTCGCAAGCAGAAGTTCCCGGACGGCAACTACCCCGGGAGCGCGCTCATCACCGTCACCAACTTTGCTCGCCCCGGTATGGAGATCGAGATTCAGGGTATCGCCGTCGTCGGGGATC
>JAHFDK010000265.1 GCA_023249095.1 Candidatus Rokuibacteriota bacterium
CCGGGCCCGGCCCGGTGATCGCCGCCAGGCGATCGCGCGCGTCCCAGGTCGGTCAGGATCAGGCGAACTTCGCTTCGAGGTTCTCGCTGAGCACGAAAATGATCATCCTCTCCCCGGTCCGCAACTCTCTACCGTGCGGGATATTCACGCCGCACAGGAACACCGCGTAGATCACAGGTGAAACGCCCCGCAGGCGTGCGTGGCGACGTTCGCGCCCTCGAAGAACTGATAGTCTGGTAGGGCGAACCGATAGGTCTGGAGGTGGACAACCGATGATCCGGCCGCGCCCCGAGAAGAAGCGCGAGCAGGCGGTGCCAGCCGCCAGCAAGATCCTCCCGATGGAGCTTCGGGTCGGCGACCGCCTCGCCGACGAGAGCGGCGAGTGGGAGGTGATCGGCGGACCCTACACGACGGCCGGCGGAAGAATCGTCCACGCGCGCGTCCAGAGAATCGACCAGCCCGCCAGTTGGGAGATACGAAATTGGGACGCCTTCAAGCGCATCAGCGTGAAGCGAGCGAGCGCCGAGGAGGGCAAGCGATGATGCGACTCCCACGACGCGCCTCACTGTTCGCCGCGCTCTGCCTGCTCGCCTCGGCCGCGACGGCCTCCGCCGAGTGCGCGTGGGTGTTATGGTCAGGACACGCCACTGCTTTGGCGGAAACATCGGACAGTAACATTAGCGCAACGCCCTCCAATCGTTGGCTCCCCGTGACATCTTTCTCATCGCTCGCCGCTTGCGAGGCGACTGCGACCGCGCAGAGGAAGGCAAGAGAAAAGCCTATTTCTGTCGGCGACACGTTTCAAACATGGACCTGCTTCCCCGACACCGTGGACCCGCGCGCGCCGAAGGGAGGCGGACGATGAAGAAGGAGTATCGAGGGCACAAGCACGATCACAAGGGGTGACGAGGCGCGAGGAGTGACAGAGACCGCTTGGCAGGCATTCGAGTATGAGGTATGGATGTTCTATGAAACTCGTGCGCGCCTGCAAGACCAAAGCCTTGACGACGCCATACTCCGAAACGCCCTCGTCGAGAGTTCTCTTCTCCACACGCGGATCCTCGTCGACGCCTTACTTGGGCGCGCAGGAACGCGCCGGGGCAAGCTCGTGCGCTGCCGTGAGGTCCTCGCCCCGTCTCCAGCGCCGGCCGCGCGAGTCGGTGCCGGCGCTGATGCTCCGCCTCACCGGCCTCGACATCACCCGCTGCGCGGTGTGTCAGCAGGGCCAGCTTCGCCGCACCGAAATCCTGGCCCCGACGCCCGATCCCCCGCGCCTCGTGGAGCTTGTCAACACAACATCGTGACGTCAGGGCAACCGCACATCGGCCCCGTCTCATCGAGTCCTGTTCGGGATCGCGCGGCCCATCCGCGCCGCGGCCCGTCCGCTCGCCACGTTCGCCCCCGGACGCCGCCCCACCACTCCGCGTCGAACTCGCCACCGACCGGCCCGGCGCTCTCTGCTCGCCGTCTTGAGCCCGCCCCCCGCTCTGAACCACCTTCCGCCGAGCAGGGGACAGGACTAGAATCCCCATAGCGCGGCGGCGGGGGAACGGCGGTTTAGTCCAACTGGTTTTATCCGCCATGCGCGGCGCACGACGGATAAAAACCTATTCGTTACTGAGCAGTCCCTTATTTAGGCTACACAGGAGATCGAATCGTGATATGAAGAAGCGTGCGCATCGACGGACGGACGCTGTCGCACGAAACCTCGGAAACGATTCGCCCAGACAGCGTTTGTGACGCCGCTGGCTGCGTTCGCACAGAACGACGTGGAAGATCAGTCGCCGGGAGTTGGTCGAACATCGACCAACCATAGCGGACGGGATGCCATGACACTGACTGCTCCTCCCATAAATCGTCCACCCACGCAACGATAGGTTCTGTCGTGCCATAGCTGACGTCGCCACTGTACGGAACGCGAGAACCGGCCGGTCCCGTCTTTGCCCTTACTTGGAGTTTTCGTCGGAGTCCCCGCCGCAGTCGTCTACCCGGCTAAAGAAGCACTGGTCCTTGAGACTTTTCACCACCTGCTTGCCGAGCTTCTGGCCCGCCCTCACCGAGAAGTCGTAGTGGATGCCGCCGAAGATTCGGGCCTCGCCGGCCTGCGCACCTGCATCGGTAAAGCGATCAAAATGGTGGACGATTGTGCCGCCGACCGTGCTGTCCATTGAGAAGTCGACGTCGCGGTCGTCGTGGAAGAACGTCTTCAGCGCCTCAGAGGCGGCGGTCGAGAGGCAGCCGTGGTTGGCCGGATACTCCTGATGGGTTGGCGTGGTCACCCACGGAGTCCAGGCGGGATCGCCGACGGTGCGGCTGTTGCCGTCAGTGTCGCCGTTGCGGATCGCAGTGATCGGACGCCAGAAGTTATAGGCGGCTTTACCGTCCGAGCAGCCGATCGAGGCGTCGGCCATCGCGGTGTTGGCCAGCGCGAACAAACGGGCAGTGTCGATGAGATCAAGGTTCAGCTGCGCGGCGTAGTTGCGAATCGCCCGATTCCACTGCCGTGGGCCGTTCTCGGTCCAGAACAGCGCGATCTCGCTCTGCTCAGCGGTGCGGACGGTGCTGTTGAGGTCGCCGAGGCTCTTCACCTCGTTGTAGGCGTGGGCCCATTTCTGGCTGGTCAGCGCTGGCGGCGGCTCGGGCCGGAACTCGGCTCCGCTGCTCATGGTGAACGGCCGAATGTCCTTCACGTAGGGGACGGTCGGGCTCCCGAATAATGGCGGCGTCGGTTGGTACACCCCCGGATCTGGAGGTCCGAAGGTGTATGCGACGCTGCCGAAGCGGCCGTCGCCGGCACGGTTCGCCAGGATTGCGGCCGCCGCCTGCTGGCCGACCGCGATCCCGTCCGTCTTGGCTTGGCCGTCGGGGAGCGTGGCGAGCGAGCTTGCGAGCTGCGCGTCGAGGGCCGCCTGCTGGCCGGGAACGATCGACACGAGCACGTCGTGAGTCGCTTGCGCGACGGCGGCGTCGGCCGAGGCTCCGGTCGGCGCGTCGATCAGGATGGTGTACGGCTCGAAGTGCCCGCCGTCGATCGAGTTGACCGCGTCATAGACCGCGATCTGCACGATCGCCCAGTTGACCCCCACGTGCGCGGGCCCGCCGTGCGGCGCGGGAATGCCGACGTTCACCAGCGCGTCCGACGCGATCTGGTTCCAGGTGCGCGCCATGGCGCCGTCGGCCCAGGCTTCGTGGTTTGCTCCGACGAAGTCACCGCCGACAAGGCCGACAAGAGCTAAGACGCAGATCATTGATTGCAACTTCTTTAACATTGTTGGTCATCCTTTAGTCTTCATGGGCCAGAATGAGGGCGATGACACGTCCCGAAATTTAGGTCACCGTTTTTGCTTTGCGGCGCGGCGGGGCGCGTACGGTGGTCAGGACCCGCGCGATGAACGCCAGCAGTCCGTGACGCGATCGCGAAGCCGCGCCCCTACGCGAGCAACAGGCCGGCATCCGGAGTTCCGAGTGCCCGATCCGCCGACAGTGTCTCGTCCGAGTGCACGACCATCCATTGAAGCAATAAGCCGCCGGTTCATCGTGTCTCCTCCCCGGGGCGCTCACCCCGCCTCGCAGAAATCGTTTTGCGCCTAATCCCCTGGCCGAGAGCTCTCTAGGCAAGACACACACCAGACGAAGGCGCAAATCAAATCAAGCACTTTGGAGCCTTGGCCCAGGTGAAAAGGGTCAGAGGAGGGTCAGCTCTTGACCCACACCGGCCCCCGGGGTTAGAGCGTAAGCGGTGGTGGAGTCGATGACGGTGGCGCTGGAGGCTCTAAAGGGTCGGAGCCCGAGGATCGAGGCAGTCCGCAAACAGGTGGCGCAACTCCTGGCTCGTCAAACGAGCACGCGCCATCTGCCAGCCATCCTGATCCTCGGGGAGACTGGAACGGGCAAAGGGCTGCTGGCTCGCACGTTTCATGAGGCCGGGCCTCGCCGCGACCACCCTTTCGTCGCCATCAATTGTGCCGCGATTCCCGAGACCCTGCTCGAAGCCGAACTCTTCGGCTACGAGCGCGGGGCCTTCACCGACGCTCGTCACGCCAAACTGGGCCTCTTCCAGACTGCGCACGGCGGCACGCTGTTCCTCGACGAGATCGGACTGTTGCCCGCGTCTCTCCAGAGCAAGCTTCTCAGCGTCCTCGAGGACCGCAGCATCCGTCGCCTCGGCAGTACGCGCGCAGAACCCGTCGACGTCATGCTCGTCGCCGCGACCAGTGTCGATCTTCCGCGCGCCGTCGCCGACCGGCGCTTTCGCGAGGACCTCTATCATCGGGTGGCCGTGATCACGCTGGAGCTGCCCCCACTGCGCACACGCGGCAAGGACGTCCTTATCCTCGCCGACCATTTCCTGGCGCGCGCCTGCGTCGACTACGGCTTGCCACCCCGCCTGCTGACGCCCGATGCGCGTGACGCCCTCATGGCCCATCGCTGGCCCGGTAATGTCCGCGAGCTGGCCAATGCCATGGAGCGCGTGGCCTTGCTCTCCGACCGCGACGAGATCACGGGGGCCATGCTCGACTTCCTGACCCCCGATGACGCCGTCGATCCCGCCGCGGCCGCTGACGTCGCCGATGCTGGATCCTTGGAAGGCACCCTGCGCGCCCGCATCGGAGCCGCGCTGCAAGCCAGCGGCGGCAATATCCGTCGCACCGCCGCTGCCCTCGGCATCTCGCGGAATACGCTGCGCGCCCGGATGGACAAGTACGGGCTGCGACATCACGACGTGATGCGGCCGCGGACGCTGCGACCCGTGCCGAGGTCGGTCCCGACGGTGGCTCCGTCGGCCTTGCCGCAGTGGGAGCGCCGTCACCTGTCCTTCCTGCGCGTCAAGCTCGTGGAGTCGCCAACGGTGGACGGGGGCCGCGCGCTGGAGGTGGCCGGCGAGAAGGTCCGAACGTTCGGTGGACGGATCGAGGAAACGAGTCCCACAGGTGTCATCGCTGTGTTCGGCCTCGAACCCGTCGACAATGCCGCGAGCCACGCGGCCCTCGCGGCTCTCGCGATCCAGAACGCGGCGAGCCGCGCACGCACTGCGGGAAGCGACGGGGGCGTCGTCTGCGCCATTCACTGCGCCGACCATCTCGTCGCCCATCGCGATGCGGCGCCGGTCATCGGTGTCGATGGCAAGGCCGCCACCTGGTCGATCCTTGAGAGGATGGTTGCTGCCGGGGCCTCGAGCGCCATCGTCATTTCCAGCCCCGTGGCGCCCTTCCTGGTGCGGCGTTTCGCGCTCGAACGTGTTCGACATCGTGATCTCGATGTCTGGCTGGTCCTCCGTGTAGAGAAGCCGGCCGCCGGCTGGAACGCAACGCGCCTTGTCGGCCGGAGCTCCGAGCTCGACGCCCTTCGCCGGGCAGCATCACAGGCCGAGCAATGGCACGGCCAAGTCGTCGCTGTCGTCGGCGAGGCGGGCGTGGGGAAATCTCGCCTCGTCCACGAGGCCGTTCAGCCTCTCGAGGACTGGCTCGTTCTCTCTTCTGCCGGGGCGACGTTCATGAAGGACACGCCCTTCTTCCCCGTCGTTGAGCTGCTCAAGAGCCTTTGTCGGATCGAGGAGATGGATACCGCCTGGGAGGTGGGGCAGCGAGTTACGCGGGCGCTGCCACGCGGCGCCGACCGTTCGATCCTCGCTCCCATTCTCGACTTGCTGAGGGTTCTGCCGCCCGACGACGCGTTCCGCGATGGGGATGCCGGGCAGCGTCGTAAGCGGACGCACGACGCCCTGCGGCAGCTGTTCCGGGCCGCGAGCACGGCGCAACCGTTATGTCTGATCGTCGAGGATCTTCACTGGATCGACTCCGAAACCCAGGAGGTTCTCGACAACCTGGTCAAGAGCATCACCGGGGCGCGCGTCTTGCTCCTCGTGAACTATCGCCCGGAGTATCAGCACCAGTGGGGCAGCAAGACCTGCTACAGCCAGGTGCGCCTGGATGCGCTCCCGGTCGAGAGCGCGAGCGAGCTGCTCGACGTACTCCTCGGCCCTGACGTCGGGCTCGCTCCCCTCAAGCAGCTGCTCGTCAAGCGCGGCAACCCGTTCTTCCTGGAAGAAACCGTCCGGATGCTCGTCGAGACCAACGCACTCGCGGGAGAGCGAGGGCTATATCGGCTGACGCATCCGATCCAGGCGATCGAGGTGCCTCCCACGGTCCACGCCATGCTCGCCGCCCGCATCGATCGACTCCCGCCCGCGGACCGACGGCTCCTGCAGCTCGCTTCGGTGATCGGCAAGGACGTCCCGCTCACGCTGCTCGAGGCCATCGCCGACCTTCCGGTTGAAGCCCTCCGTCTCGGGCTGGAGCGCCTGCAGGCGGCCGAGTTCGTCTACGAAGCCAGGGTCGTTCCCGAGCCCGAGTACACCTTCAAGCACGCGCTTACGCACGAGGTGACATACGCCGGACTAGTGCCGGAACGTCGACGCGAGCTTCACGCGCGGATCGTGGAGGCGATCGAGACGCTGTATCGCGAGCGCCTAGCCGAGCACGTCGAGTGGCTCGCGCATCACGCGTTCCGGGGAGAACTATGGGACAAAGCCGTCACGTATCTCGGTCACGCCGCGGCACAGGCGATGACGCGGTCAGCGGACCGTCAGGCGGTCGAGTTTCTCGAGCAGGCCCTCAAACTGCTGAGGACGATGCCTCAGACCCGTGAGCGGAATCGCCATGAGCTCGATCTACGGATGAATCTGGGCCGCGCGTTGACATCGACGAAGGGTTATGCGGCTCCCGAAGTCGAACGTGCGTACGCCCGCGCCCAGCAACTCTGCGGCGAGATCGGCGACACTTCGCACGTCTATCCAGTCATCCACGGACTTTGGTTGGTTCGCTTGGTCCGGGCGGATCTTGAGAGCGCGCAGGCGCTGGCGCGACAACTCTTGTCGCGGGCCCATGACGTGGACGACTCTGCATTAATCATGGAAGCTCAACACGCGCTGGGAGCCACGTTGTGCCTCGCCGGTGACCAGGCGTCCGCTAGACAACATCTCGAAGAAGGCACCGCGCTCTACGATCCTGATCGACATCGCTCGCATGCTCTTCGATACGGTCAGGACTCAGGAGTCACGCTCTTGTCGTATCTCGCGTGGAGCTTGTGGTTGCTCGGCTATCCGGATGAAGCGCTGAAGCGCATCGAAGAGGCGCTCTCGCTGGCGCGCCGTCTTGCTCACCCTTTCACGCTGGCGTTTGCCCTGAACTGGGCGGCGAATGTCCATCGATTCCGGCGCGATTCATCGGCGACGCGAGCGACGGCCGAAGCCGTGATAAAAATCGCCGTGGAACACGGATTTCAGCAACGCGTGGCGACGGGAACGATCTTGCTGGGTTGGGCTTCTCCGGCGAACGCAGCTGAGCGTATCGCTCGCATACGGGACGGGTTGGCTGGGCTCGAGGCAACTGGTGCGAGGCTGGGACGACACTATGTCGCGGTGTTGGCAGAAGCCTACGCAGAGGCGGGCCGGCCCCGTGAAGCGCGTGCTGTTGTCCGCCGGGCGCTCGAGACCATCGATCGCAGCGGCGAACACTTCTATGAGGCGGAGCTGCATCGTCTCGAGGGTGAGTGTCTGTTAGACGAATCAGCCGACGTTGCTCAAGCCGAACAGAGTTTTCGAACCGCCATCAAAATCGCAGCCTCCCAGCAGGCGAAATCGCTTGAGCTACGCGCGACGACCAAGCTTGCTCGGCTGCTGAGGGGGCGCGGCCAAACCGCGGAAGCGCGGTCGATGTTGTCGAACGTCTATGCCTGGTTCACCGAAGGGTTCGACACGACTGATCTGCGCGCGGCAAAGGCGTTGCTCGACGAACTGTCCGACCCAAGCGACCCGTAACAGGGCGCAGGCCGGGGCACCGGCAACCTCCAGAGGCTGTACGAGCTGCAGCTAGCCGAGGAGATAGTCGGCAAGACCATCAGGAATCAACGCCTGATGCCGGCGGGCAGCCTGAGCGGGTCAAGACGGGGGAAAAGCCAGATCAAGCAACGCACCGAATCGAGCCCTATCCAGCGCGTTTCGGGCGCATGATTGTTACGGATTCTGTGCGATGGGGCCCGATGCTGCCCTGGCCGAAGTGACTCTTAATCACATCGCCGCTAAGATAACTCTCTTGATCCGAGCCAGTGCTACGAATGGAATCAACGGGTTACGAAGCACGTCGCCGGCAGCACAAGTGCGGGCATGACGCGGGCACTCGATGTTGGGCTCCACGAGGGGAGAAACCGCAGCGCCTGCTGATGGTCGGCAAATTATCTTAGCGGCGATGACTCTTAATCACATCGCCGTGTTGCCGGACTCCGAAAAGTGCGGAAATTTGGACGGGCGACGGCCGGTCACGACGTCGGCTTGGGGCGGGCGGTCTTGCGGGTGACCTCGGCGGCGCGCCGGCGATAGCTCTCGCCTTCG
>JAHFDK010000484.1 GCA_023249095.1 Candidatus Rokuibacteriota bacterium
CAGTCGTAGGCGCGGTTACGCGCGACGCCGGCGTGCAGCGCTGGCGCGCCCTCGGCGAGGGCCGCGACGGCGTCGACGACCGCGAGCCGCCCGAGGTACCGCACCGCGATGGCCTGGGCCCCGTCCTGCGTCGCCGCCGGCGTTGCCCCGATCACGATCGCGACCGGCTCACCGACGTGGCGTACGCGGTCGGTCGCGAGCGGATACCACGCCGGCTCCGCGAAGGGCGAGCCGTCGCGGTTCCGGATGCCGCCGCCGCGCTCGGCGATCAGCGTCGGGATCGCCCCGACACCGCCCGCGATGAGGTCGCGTCCGGTGAACACGTCGAGCGCGCCGGCGACCGCCCGCGCGGGGGCTGCGTCGATCGCGACCACGTCAGCGTGTGCATGCGGTGAGCGCACGAACGCGGCGTAGACCTGGCCCGCCGCATTGCAGTCTTCCGCGTAGCGTCCCCGGCCGGTCAGCAGCCGCAGATCCTCGCGCCGCTTGACCGACGCGCCGATGCCAAAACCCGTCATGGGTTGCCCTGCCCGCGTTTCTCGTCGTCACCGGGGATCATGGGCTCGAGCATGCGCCGCCGATCGTAGCATCGCCGCTTGATGTATCGTACTTGACGATGGGCCGCTCGCCTGGAGGGCGAGCCTCGCGGGAAGGAGCAGCGCTGAAAGCCATCGTCATCAGGGAGTTCGGCGGCCCCGAGATCTTGAGGTGGGAGGACGTTCCCACTCCGGTTCCCGGCCCCGGCGAGGTTCTCGTCAGGGTTCACGCGGTATCAGTCAACCGCACGCTTGACTTGCAGGTCCGGCAGGACGGCGGAAACTACGGTGTGACCTTGCCCCTCGTCATGGGCAATGACCCGTCAGGAATTGTCGTTGACGTGGGCCCCGGCGTCGACCTGGCGAAGGTCAACGACCGTGTCGCCACCTTCGGCGGTGTCGGCTGTGGGAGCTGCCAGGACTGCACAGACGGAAACCATGGCCGCTGTACGAGGCGAAGGATGCTCGGGGTTCAGTGCTGGGGTGGATATGCGGAGTATCTGAAGATCCCCGCCGTCAACTGTGTGCCCGTTCCCAAGGGGCTTTCCTTCGCCCACGCGACGGTCATCGCGCGGCATTTCCCCCTGGCCTTCGGCGAGTGCTATCTGGCTGATCTCAAGAACGGAGACTGGGCGCTGGTCATGGGCGCCGCCGGCGGCCTGGGCAGTTGTCTTGTGCAAGTCGCGAAGACGCTGGGGGCTCACGTGGTCGCGGCCGCTGGCACGGACCAGCGTGTCCAGGCCGCCGTGTCTCTCGGTGCCGATTTCGGGGTGAACTACCGCCGGCATGATCTCGAGCGGGAGGTCAGGCGAATCACGGAAGGTCGCGGAGTGGACGTGGTCTTCGAAAATATTGCCGATCCTGCCCTGTGGCCAGGCGCGTTCAACGGTCTCGCGCCGGGAGGCCGACTCGTGACGGTTGGCGCTCATGGCGGCGGGCTCGTCACCCTCGACGTGAAGCGCCTCTACCAGCAACGTCTTCGGGTCATCAGCGGGCTGGGCGCAGAGCGCCGAGAAGACCTGGAGCGCTCACTTCGATTGGCCAGCGCCGGGGCGCTCAGAGTCCTCATCGACCGCATCCTGCCGCTCCGAGACGCGGCGGCGGCTCACCGTCTCGTCGAAACGAACGAGCCGCTCGGCAAGGTCATCCTTGACCCGACCCTGCAACCTTCGAGGCGGAAGGAGGAGAGCGATGCCGCACTACCTCAGTGACGAGGAGCTGAAGCGCACGGCGCCGGCCGAGGTGGCCGCCTACCGAGGCCCGGTGCCCACCCAGATCGTGTCGAACGGCGAGTACAACCCCCTGCCCCAGACCCGAGAGCAGCGCCGCGTAGAGGCGCGTGTGAAGGAGCTGGCGGGCGATCTGGCCCCGCGACACGGGCTGAACCGGCGTCAGTTCCTGGCCTCGAGCGCCGGCATGGCAGCGGCCTTCCTCGCCATGAACGACGTGTTCGGCCCCGTGTTCGAGGTGAGTCGCGCGGAAGCGGCCACGCCGGGCGTCGCTGAGATGCGGGCCCAGGCGCTCTCCGGACAGTTCATCGTGGACGCCCAGACGCACTTCGTCCGCGATGACTTCAAGCAGGAGGGGCTGCTCGACCTGGCCAAGTACGCCAAGCAGAACTGGAACCCGAAGCTGTGGGGCGAGAATACGCTCGCCCGGTACAAGTTCGAGAACTACGTCAAGGAGATCTTCGTCGACAGCGACACCAAGGTGGCGCTGCTCTCGGGCGCACCCTTCGACGACCCGAGCTGGGATCTCCTGACCAACGACCAGATCGCCGCCGCCCGCGCGTCCATCAACAAGATCTCCGGCTCCCGGCGCCTCCTGGGCCACGCTGTGTTCACGCCCAAGAAGCAGGGGTGGATGGAGGAAGTGGACCGCGCGATCACGATGCTCAAGCCCGACAGCTGGAAGGGTTACACCATCGGCGACCCGCTGTTCCCCTCCAAGCTGGGCTCGTACTGGTGGCTGGACGACGACAAGCTCATGTACCCGTTCTACGAGAAGGCCGTGAAGTCCGGCATCACGACTGTGTGTATTCACAAGGGGCTCCTGCCGGCCGACTACGAGACGTCCTGGCCGGGGGTCTGGGAGTACGCGACGGTCAAGGACGTCGGCAAGACGGCCAAAGACTGGCCCAAGATCAACTTCGTCATGTACCACGGGGCGCTCCGCCCCTTCATGGAGAAGCCCGACGCCGTGCTCGCCGAGT
>JAHFDK010000266.1 GCA_023249095.1 Candidatus Rokuibacteriota bacterium
TCTCGGCCTGGGCGTGTGAAGGGGGCAGACCTCCATATCTTGGACGAGGGCCGTACCCAAGCCGGCAGCTCGGGCCTCACTATCCTCGGCGTGATCGAGGTGAAGTCCTATCATCGCCCATGGACACGTCTTCTTGCGCAGCTCTCCGGGAATCTTCGGGCCGCCGCGCGAGGCCTCGATATCCAAGGAGTGCACCACGACCCCGAACACCTGGAGATCGCCGAGTCGCCCGTGCACATCGGCGTCGTCCCGCCAGCTGGCATCTGCCGCGGACGTTCCGCTTCGTCGAGGAGAACGGCCGGACGGTCCTCCGTGTTGATCCTGGTGCTCCGCCCACGGAAGGCCCTGTGATCGTCCAGAGGACCGCTCAGGCCTGGCACGTCACGCTCCGCTGGTCTAAGGAAACGCTCGCCGCCACGGCTTATGAGCTGACCTTCTGGTACATGGCGAAGGTCGGCGAGGTTATCTATGCCGGCGGTGTGCCGGACGAGTGGGGCCCGATGACCCCAGCCGAGGCCGGCCGGAACGCCGCGAAGATGATGCTCTACTATGCGATCCTGCGCGCGCGGACCGCGTACGAGGAGCAGCGCGCGATTGCGCTCTACAACGCCTACGGGTTCGGCTACGCCTTGGGGACGAGCTTCAAGAACGAGCGCGGTTCCCGCGAGATGCTCTGGGCCGAGGACCTCAGAGAGATCCTCGCGCACGGCACGACCGGCCGCCGCGCTCGGCTCATCTCCTAGCGCCTCCGCGCGAACCCCGGGCGTCGCTCCCCGCGTCGCTCGAGAGGAGGGCTACAACTTCCAGTCGTCCTCCCAGCGGCCCAAGAACATCGGCACTATCGGCTTCTCACCTCTCCCCGCGGCCTTGCGCCGCTCTTCGCTGTGGACCGCCAGGCTCAGGTAGATTAGCGCCGCCCTCGCCATTTTGAGCAGCCTGAGGGCCTTCGCTTCGAAATCCCGCCGTGCCACGGAGAATGCGAGCGTGTCCGCGAGGGGGTCGGGCAGGTCCTGCCGCCGCACGAGCATGTCGTGGATCTTCAGGTACTTGTGCTCAAGGTGGTTACGGATCTCTGCGAGCTTCTCGGCGTCGGGCTCGACGGCCTCCCGGAAGCCTGGCACCGGCTCGTAGAGATCCTTGCTGAGCCAGAAGAGCCCCCGGAGCGGCCAGTTCGGCCGCTTCGCGAACTCCGCCCGCAGCCCGCGCTTCCGTTCCTGCCCCTCGTACCAGAACGTCTTGAAGCTCGCGCGTCTCTCGGGAATCCCGAGCTTCAGGTAGTCGTTCAGGAAGTACGCGGCCTTATCGAGGAGGGAGTACGCGGTCCGGAAGGCGGCCTTCACCTTCTCCACGGAGAGCGAGTACGCCGGGTAGTCGAGCGTGTTGTAGAGGAGCACCCTGCGGTCCGAGAAGTGAGAGCCCTCTGCGCTCACGCCTTCATAGTAGAGGTACCGCGCCGAGACGAACTCCTGCTTCATCTGGTTGAAAAAGCCCGGATAGGAGGGACCTTCGTCAAGCCCAACCGTGATCGAAGGCGTCGTCAGTACGTCGTGCGCCGCGATCGGGTGCGGGCCCAGATCGTTCAGCGGGTTAAGGAAGAGGCCGCGCTCGAGGCACCACCGCCGGTACTGGACCTCGGCCTCCTGTTCCCCTAACGAGTGGCCCTCAAGATCGACCTTCTTTCGCCGCGCGTTCTTCTTCAGGACCTCCTCGACCCACGCGGCCCGGGCTTCGAAGAACTTCTTCGCTCCCGGGTGCAGCGTCCTGCCCCGGAGCGCGGCTCCGAGATCCTCGCGCGCGCGCCGGATCAGGACCATGGCATGACCCGGGTCGTAGAGCGTCTGGGCGTACCGGGAGAGAACGACTCCCCGGTTACCTTGCGCCATCGAGAACGAGGCGTCATCCGCAAGCGCTCGGCTCAAATACTCCGTCGCCTCGATGAAGCGCCCGAGCTCCGACATCGCGTTGCCGAGGTTCGTGAGGATCTGGCGGCGCCGCACGGCCGGCATCTCTGCAAACCCCTCGCCGCGGAGCGCGAGGCGCAGATGGGTGATCTCCTTCTCAAACTCCTCCTGCTGCCACTCCCAGGCCTCGTGGTTCTCCGGCCGGGAGAGGCGCCGCAGATTGTCCCAGGCATTCCCGAGGAAGTAATCGAGCGTCACGGCATCGACAGGAGTGAGCGGCGTCCGTGCGAGCTCACCCGCGAGGATGATGGCGTGCCTGAGTCCTTCCGGCCGTTGCGCATCCAGCGAGACGTCAATCAAGAGACCGAGATGCTGGATCGCGGCCTCCGGGGTAAGCTCGGCGAGGCTGGTCCTCGCGATCAGAGACTCATAGAGCTCCTTGGGGTTCATGGTCATTGGGAGTGGCAACGCTCCGGTCTAAGACACGATAGTAACGCCCCGGTGAGCGGTCAAACGCCGACGACAGGGAACGAGCTGTACGCGGGGCCGGTTCCTCGGCTGTCCCTCGCGCGCTGATCGACCCCTGCCCTACAGTCGCCGCCGTAGATAGTGGTGGATCTCGCGCCAGTGGCTGACTCGTACGATGTTCTTCGGGAGATCAGCCGCCTCGCGGTTGTATGGTTGATCGATGAGGAACACGACGTCGCACACGTCTGCCAGACGCCTCGCTTTGTTGGGGTCGTCCTCGACAAACGCGCGGATCTCCTTGTCGGCCGAGATTACGAATCTGTTTCGCGTCAGAAACAGCGGATCCCGCGTGTCCGTGTTGCCCCTTTCTACGACAAGCCTGTCATAGCGAAACCCCTTCTCGCGAAGCCACGCCTTGGTCACGGAGCGTATCGGCCAGAAGCCGAAGAGCTCGGGGATTCTGCGTCCATTCAGGGTGCGCTCGACCCACCGCGTCACGCGCGCAAAAATATAACGTGACCACCAACGCGTCGCCTTCCACGCGCCTCGGTACTCCTCGACTCTGGCCGCGTCATACCACTCGGGATGTGGCCAAGGTCGATACGTAAAGAGCCAGATGTGATAGCCAAGCTCATTCCGAATTCTCCTTACCATCTCCGCGGCGTTCGGCGCCTCGGGCATCTCGGTCCAGTACGCCGGCCAGTTGAACACCGCCCACTCATCCCGCTCGTCGACGCCACACCCGGGGATTTCGTGGACGGGGATCCGCGTGATCGCCTCCGGCGCGAGCCGCTTGCCGGTACGGTCGCACAGGATAGTGCAGAACTGCTCACAGTGACTGTTCAGGACCCCGTCGATATCAACGCCCAGGATTCGAGACTTCAAGTACCGCCGCTCGCGATAACGAGCGAGACCGCGGTACAAGAGGAGATGGGCGCCGGGGCACGCCGCAACGAGCGCCCAGAATTTCCAATCGAGCGACCGGCCGGTCGCGGCGAAGTAGAAGTAAAGGCCGCTCGCCCAGTACCCGGTGCCCACTCCTGCGAATGCGAGCACGACAAAGAGAAAATAGTAGGACTCCCAGTAACGCGGCGTCTGCGTGCGCTTGGGCAGCACCCGATAGCGCAGCTCGGTCTCGAGATCGAGCGGCCCCGCATCGTAGAAGTACTTCCGGATACCGTTGACCGTCCTCGCGTAGAGTACGGCGTCACTGCGCAAATTGACCACGTAGCCGAGGACGAGGAGCCCGATGAGCGCGACGGCTCCCAATCCCGTCGCCACGAGCCCGGGGTGTGTTAGCAAGAGGTCGAGGATGCCGCTCTCGCGCAGCTCCTTCGGCTTCAGAAAGATCACTGCGGCGGAGATGGGCAGCGATACGAGGGCGATGTAGGCCTTGAAGAACTCCGAGATGGACTGCGAAGTGTTGAAATGGGCCTGCGTGATGTTGCTGTATTCGGCCCTCAGAAATTCGTCAAAGGGCTTCGCCTTCTCGGTCCCCTCGACCTCCGGCTCGCCTGGCATCCCGCTCAGCTCGCTCCGCCAACGACGTCGCGATGCATCCGGCGGCGTGCCTCGCGGATCTGCTCCGCCGCGCGTTTCTTCTCGAGCCTGTCGAGCTCCGCCGCCTTCGCCTCGTCCATGTTCTCGGGCTCGATGTCGACCGTCCCGTAGAGCTGGCGGAGCCGCTGATTCCGCAGTCGCGCCATGTCCCGGAACGAGAGAACCTCAACCGGTCGCGCCGCGTACGCTGGTTCTTCGCGGAGCTTCAGGCCGTAGCGGGCGAGAATCTCGGCGAGCGTTCCAAACCTGTTGTCCTCGGCGCGAAATCGCGCCACACGGGCATCGTCCTCCGCAGGCCCGTACTCCCCGCGTGCGTTGCGCCAGAGCATCGCCCCTTGGAATCGCGCCGGTGTCGCCGCTGGATACGCGTGAAGGAAATCTTTCAGCCGCTCTTCGAGCGGCCGGACTTCCGTATCCCACGTCCCCCATGTGAGGAGACCCATTCCCCGCGCATACTCGTAATGCTCCGTGGCGTCGACAATTGCATCCGCCTTGAATGCGCTCTCCGGGCGGCTCGTGCCTCTTGACGTTGGCGCCCTCCAACTCCCGGACCTCGCCCTCCACGGCCGGCGGGCCCTCGACGCTGCTCGCCGACATGGGCCTCTCTCGCTTCGGGCCCCGCGGGGCCTGTGCGAACGGTTCCGCGCCCCGGTCGTGCGGCTCCTCCGGCAGGTGCTCCACCCGGAGGCAGTTGGGCTCGTCGATGTCGACCTGGTCCTTGGTCTCGGCCGAGGGCTGACCGCGTGGCTCGCCGATCGTGAGGCGATGCGCCTCGCCATGTATGACGTGCTCCTCGCGCTTGAGACCGTGGCGTGGGTCAAGCCCGGCTGGGTGGAGCTCGTGCGCGGCTTCGCTGACGACGCCCCGAACACTGCCGGCGAGCAGGCGCTCGTGCCAGTCTCGCAGAGCGTGCCGGTTGAGACGACGGCAGGTCACCGCATCGCCCTTTACCCTGAGCGGTCCGATCCAACAGCAACTGGGGAGAGGCGGATGGGGCCCTCGCGCGACTCTCTCATGCCGGCCCTGATGCTCTCAGAGCGGACCAAGCGGAAGCTCCTCTGGCTCAGCGAAGAGATCAGCCGCTCGCTCGACGACACCGTGATGCCCCTGATCAGTACCTTGCTGTTCTGGCGTCGCCGGGGCGGGACCTTCGACCAGCTCCGCGCGATTGCGCAACTCCGCGAGCAGTGCGAGATCGCCGAGGTGGATGTGAAAGACCTCCGCCAGTTTCTCGAGCTGCTCGGCAAACTCCGTCGGCGCGGCCTCCAGGCGGACGATGTCCCGGCCGCCCTCCAGGTGGCCGAGGATCTCGCTCAAGTCGGACTCATGCTCCCCGAGGCCCGGGCGGTCGCGGATCTGATGGCGGCGCTGGGCGAGGCCGGGGTCGATCCGAGCCTTCCCGGCGAGCTTCAGACGGCCATCGAGCAGTACCGTCGCCTCGGGTATGCCCCCGAGGCCCTCGCCCGCATGGCCGTGCTCGCCGAGACGCTGGAGACCCTCGGGCTCCGGCCCGAAGAGCTCGGCCCGGTGCTCGAGCACCTCGAGCAGCTGCGAGCCCTCGGCCTCGATGCTGACGCCGCGCAGGAGGTGGCGGGTGGTCTTGATGCCGCCGGGATCCAAGGGGAGCGCCGCACCGAGATCCTCGCGCAGCTGCCCGAGGCCGCGGCGACGCTCATCGAGATCGACACGCTGGAGGCGCGGCGCCGCGCCGTGGTGGCAGAACTGCAGGGCCTGGAGGCCCAGCGCACCCGCGCCCGGCAGACCCTGACGGCACTCCGCCAGCGGCAGGCGGCGGTCGTCCAGCGGGAACAGGCTTCGGCGGCGCGGCGCGACACCTTTGAGGAGGAGTGTCTGAAGCAGCAAGTGGCGCTGGCGGCACTCCAGCAGCAGGTCGTTGAGCAACAGGACGCCCTCGCCGCGGCCGAGGCGCTCACCCGCTTCATGGTCGGACAACCCGACGCCGACACGATCTTGCCCTTTCTCACCTACGTCGTGAAGTTCAAACAGTTCTGGCGGGGACAGTGGCCGGAGTTCGAAGCGTCCCTGACCGAGCAGGGCAGGCGGATGATCCGCGAGTTCCTGGAACGCATCGCGCTCGGGGGACGCCCGCCGGGCGCCTCACGCCAGGTATAGGCGGGGTGCACAGCGTGAAGGCTCTTCCGCCGGACGCGAGCACTGTGTCGATTCATGACTGATCTCTGGGGCGGACACCGAATGGTCAGGCGTCGCGATTCGGTACTGGGTCCGGCGGACCTTGTTGCCGACGTGTCGGAGCCCTTCCATGGTGAACAACATCACCATCGTGTTGACGAGCATGTCCCTCGTCAACGCGAGGTTCGACGGCGAAAAGGATGAGCGGACTCAGTCTGTGGCGTGGGGCGAGGGGATAGCGTGACGCCCTCACTCGGCCCGGTCCCGACACTCGACCAGATCGCCGAGGACCCGGCGAAGGCGGCCACTCTGCCGACGGACGTGGCTCGGTCGTTGTGGGTCCGCGGCCACATCGCCCTCGGCGCGCTCGCCCCCTACGTCGCCATGCCCGCCGATCAGCAGGAGGCCGCGGAGGTCGACCGCCTACTCGACATCGAACAAGCGACCGAGAAGCTCAGCGTGACGAAGGACTGGCTTTACCGCCACGCGGCGAAGCTGCCTTTCACCGTCCGCCTGAGCCCGGGGAAGGTCCGGTTCTCGCTCCGAGGAATCGAGAAGTACATCCGCCAGCGGCAGGGTCGATGATGCCGAGACCTACCCCTTGGTCCGCTTCTTTCGCCATCGGACCTGGACTGCCCGCCGCGCAATCTCGCTTCGTTCCTCGGGTGGTACACCCTCCCACCGGGCCTTGCCGCCCTTCTTGCCGCCCTTCCGACCGAGGGCGACCGCATGGGGATCTTTCTTCACCATTGCGCCGGGATTCTAACAGGCGCGCCATGACCCACCGAAGCTCTTGCGATGTACGAGAGCGCTCTTGTATAATCGCCTGCATGGGAGCCGGTTACGATTCACTCTGGGCGCTCCAACACCTGTTAGAAACGTGGGCCGAGGACGCGCGTGATGCAGAGATCAAGCGCATCATCCACACGCTTAAGGAGGAGTTGCGACGCCGAGGATACAACATCCGTTGCGAGGTAGCGCGCAAAGGAGGCACGCGATGAGGGGCATGGGTCGGCTATTCAAGCGGAAAAACAGCAGGGCATGGTGGGTTGCCTACTACCATCGCGGCAAGGAGGTCCGGGAGAGCAGCGGAAGCGAGAACAAGACCGACGCGCAACGCCTACTGAGGAAGCGTCTCGGAGAGATTGGTCGAGGGAAGCTGGTCGGCCCCATCGAGGAGCGGGTGACCTTCGAGGAACTGGCGACCGACTACGTCATGGATTACGAGATAAGGCAGCGACGGTCCCTCCGGTGGGCAAAGGGCCGCGTCTCCAACCTCCGACGTCACTTCGGCCTTGATCGTGCCGTGGATATTGCGACGCCCCGTATCCGCAGTTACGCCCAGGCCCGTCTGGAGGAGGGCGCCACGCCGGCCACTGTCAATCGCGACCTCGCCGCTCTGGGCCGGATGTTCTCGCTCGCGGTACAGGCTGGACGCCTCAGTGGGCGCCCCTACATCCCGAAACTTAGAGAATCAGGTCCTCGGCAGGGGTTCATGGAATATGCGGAGTACCGGGCGATCCGGGAACACCTCCCGCCCGACTACCAGGACGTCCTCGACTTCGGCTATCACTCCGGGTGGCGAAAGGGCGAGATTTTCCGCCTCGAATGGCGCGACGTGGATCGGGATGCGGGCGTCATCCGACTCAGGCCGGAATTGTCAAAGAACTACGAGGGCCGCGTTCTGCCGCTCTCGGAGCCGCTCACGGCGATGATCGAACGGCGCTGGAAAGCCCGCTCCCTCCGCTGTCCTTTCGTCTTCCAGAAGGACGAGCGCCCCATCGGCGACTGGCGTAAGACGTGGGCTCGGGCGTGCGTAGCTGCAGGCTTATTCCGCGCCGTCAAGGTCGACGCCAAGACGGAGCGGAAGGTGCCGACCAAGCTGTTCCATGACCTTCGGCGCACAGTGGTCCGCAACCTCATCCGGGCCGGTGTCCCAGAGCGCGTCGCCATGAGCGTGACTGGGCACAAGACCCGCTCCGTCTTCGACCGCTACAACATAGTCAGTGAAGCCGACCTCCGGCAGGCGACCTCGCGCCTCGCCCAGTATGTTGAACGGCAGCCGGCGACGGCCACTGTGCTACCCCTCCCGAAAGCGGGCGCACGATGAGAACACGGACAGAAGGCGGACAGCTGAAGCGGCGACGGGCACCCGGCTGTCGCCGAAGTGCCCGTCATTAGTGGTGGGCCGTCGGGGACTCGAACCCCGGACCCGCTGATTAAGAGTCAGCTGCTCTGCCAACTGAGCTAACGGCCCATCCTTACTCCATGGTGCGCCCGGCAGGAATCGAACCTGCGGCCT
>JAHFDK010000043.1 GCA_023249095.1 Candidatus Rokuibacteriota bacterium
CCGGGCGCACGTACTGGCTGTGGCAGTACCAGCAGCCTTCCCGGATGTAGACGGCGCGACCGAGGCGCTCGAGCGGTGCATAATCCGACGCGTCGTACCGCAGCCATTTCACGTCGCCCAGGTCGGTCCGCACGGCTCGGCTCACCTGTTTCGATCGCGATTCGGGGATCATCGCGGGGAGGAAACCCTGGACGAACAGGGCCAGCGTCACGAAGAAAAAGCCGGCGCCGACCGCCAGCGATCCGATCGATTTCATCGGAGCGACGTCTTCATCAAGGTGTAGACGATCAGCGAGATGCCGATATCCATCGAGATGCCCGTGAAGGTTCGCACCCACCAGTAGGGCCGCATGGCGTTGACGGAGTGCACCCACTCGGCGCCGGCCATCAGCATGAAGCCCTGCTGCAGGCCCTGCACCACGAGCACCAGGCCCATCGCCGAGATGCCGAGCGTCGTCAGCCAGAACCCCCAATTCCCGACGCGGAAGCTCCAGAGAGGCTCGTCGCGCGCGAGCCGGGGCCAGACGTAGAGGGTGCCGCCCATGACCCACATCACGAAGGTGCCGAAGACGGTGAGATGGGAATGAGCGATGACGAAGTCGGTGAAGTGGGTCGGCTGCTGGATTGTTCGCAACGCCGAGATCGAGCCCTGGAAGCAGCCGATCAAGTACATGATCGAGCCCACGATGAGGAACTTGGCGGGGAGATTCCGGCCGAGCTCTCGCCAGCGGCCGATCATGGTCCCGAAGAAGTTCTGGAGCACGGTCCACACCGGGACGATCAGCATCATGGACGACACGATCGCGATCGTCTCGGCCCAGTCGGCGATGGGCGAGTAGAGGTAGTGGTGGATGCCGACGAAGGGATAGAAGAAGGCCAGCGACCAGAAGCCGATCAGCGAGAGCTTGTGGCTGTAGATCGGGTTCTTCACGCTGGCCGGCAGGAAGTAGTAGATGAGGACGTAGCCCGCCGGCGTGATCCAGAGGCCGACGACGTAGTGGATATAGAGCCCGTGCCACGCCGCGTTGTTGATCCCCGGAATGTGGTGGGGGCCGAGCAGGAGCAGGACCAGATTCACGTCGGTCCACACGAAGGCCGCGATCAAGTACCACAACGACACGTAGAGCTCCGGCTGCCGCCGGTTCCCGATGGTCATCAGGAACTGCACGGTGAGCTGGACGAGCCCGACGAGAATCACGACGACGTTGATCAGCGGCAACTCGCCCGCTTCCCAGCCGCGGTTTTCGCCGAGAGCCAGGAGCACCACGGCCACCGCCAGGTTCACGTTCCACACCCACACGAGCCCGTAGCTCCAGCGCTCCCGCCAGAGTCGCACGCCCGTGAGCCGCGGGACGATGTAGTGGCAGAGCCCGATGAAGAGGGTGGAGAAGGCGCCCCAGATCACACCATTCACGTGAATGGGCCGGAGCCGGCCGAACGTGAGCCAGGGAGTGTCGCCCAGAAACTCCGGATAGGTGAACTTGGTGGAGACGAAGACGCCGATCGTCGGGAAGAACAGCAGCCAGCCCAGTCCGGAGGCGAGCCACTTCCGGATCAGGTCTGCGTTGATCAGCTCGTCGTTCTTCGACGACGCCTCTCTCGTGGCGTCCGTGGCCATCGTCACGCGTCTCCCTGAGCGAGGATAGCGCGGCTCCACCCCGAGGTCGGCATTCGTCGTGCGCCCCGGTCATCGGCGGATTGCCGTCCGCTCGCCCGGTCCGATAGAATCGCCGCCAGCTTTCGGGGCACGACACGAACACCATATCGACGCCGCTGGACCCGATTCCGGCCGCCCCGCGGCCCGTACGGGCGGAGCACGTCGTCATGGCGGGCTCGGTTCTGGCCCTGGCCGTGCTGGTCGTGCTCCCGCTAACCTTCCTGGTATGGGGTAGCGTCAACACCGACGGCCATCTCACGCTGGCCCACTTCCGCGACGCCGTGTCCAGTCGGCTCTACACGCAAGCGCTCCGAAACTCGCTGATCCTGGGCATCTCGACGGCGGTGCTGAGTGTCGCCGTCGGCCTCCCGCTCGCCTGGGCCGTCAGCCGGACGAACGTGCCGGGCAAGCAGTTCATCCATCTCACGGCCATCGTGTCCTACCTCACACCGCCCTTCCTGACCGCCATCGCCTTCGTGAATCTCTTCAGTCCCAGAGCCGGCCTGGTGAACCGGTTCGTCCGCGACGTGCTCGGCATGCCCGCGCTGACGTTCGATGTCTTTTCGATGGCGGGCCTGATCCTCGTCACCGTGCCCCACACGTTCCCGTTCGTCTATCTCCTCGCGGCGAGCGCGCTCGAGTCGGTGGACGCGTCCATGGAAGAGTCGGCGCAAATCCTCGGCGCCAGTCGCTGGCGCACGGTCGCCGCTGTCACCGGGCCGCTGGTGGCGCCGGCTATCCTGTCGGGGGCGCTGGTCGCCTTCGTGAACGCGATCGCCCTCTTCGGATCGCAGGCGATCGTCGGCCTGCCCGGTCGCGTTTTCACGCTGCCCACTCGTATCTACGCGCTCTTCGACTATCCACCGCAGTACGGGCTGGCTTCGGCCCTGTCGCTGATCTTCGTCGCGCTCACGGTCGCCGCGCTCTATCTCCAGCGCCGCTATCTGGCGCGGAGGTCCTACGTGACGCTCGGCGGGAAGGGGAACCGGCCGCAGCTCGTCGACCTCGGCCCGGTGCGCTGGGGCGTCTTCGCGTTCTGTGTGGGTGTCTTCACGGTGGCCGTGGCGGCGCCGTACCTGACGCTGCTCGCCGTGTCTGTCTCCAGGTCGTGGGGGCTCCAGTTCTGGCAGAACCTCACGCTCCGGCACTACCACTTCGTCCTCTTCGAGTACGACGTCACGCGCCGCGCCATCTGGAACAGCTTGATCCTGGCGAGCACCACGGCCACGCTGGCGGTGCTGCTGGGGAGTCTCGTCAGCTGGCTCGATCTCCGGACCGCGCTCCGCGGCCGGAAGCTCCTCGACTACGTCTCGCTGATCCCGCTGGGGCTGCCGGGGATCGTCGTCGCGGTGGCCCTGATTCAGTTCTGGCTGCGCGTCCCGCTCCCGATCTACGGGACGCTCCTGATCATCCTGCTCGCGTACACCGGCCGCTACGTCCCGCTCGGGGTCCGCTCGGCGAACGCGGCCTTCCGCCAGATCGATCCCTCGCTGGAGGAGACGGCGCGGATCACCGGCGCCGGCTGGCTGCGCACCTTCCGGAGCGTCACGCTCCCGCTGGCGCGTCCGGGGCTCTTCGCCGGCTGGCTGCTCGTCTTCGTCCCGGCGCTCCAGGAGCTCTCCGCCTCGGTCCTTCTCTTCAGCTCGGGATCGATCACCCTCGCCGTCGCCGTCTACAACCTCTACGAGACGGGGGCGCTGGGGCCGGTCGCGGCGCTGGCGATCGTAACCATGCTGATCATCACCGCGGCCATTGCTCTCGCGACCCGCCTCGGTCGGGGACGAGCGGCCGGCGCGGTCTCGCGCGCCGAGGTGACACAGTGATGGAGAGCGGCTGATTTGGCCGGGATCCAGATCGAGCGGGTGACGAAGCGATTCGGCGCGGTCGTCGCGGTCCGCGATCTCAGTCTCGAAATCCGCGACCGCGAGTTTGTCACGCTGCTCGGCCCGAGCGGCTGCGGCAAGACCACGCTCCTGCGTCTGATCGCGGGCTTCATGTCGCCCGACGAGGGCGTGATCCGGGTGGGCGCGACGACGCTGTCCACGCCGGCCGGCGTCGTCCCGCCGGAGCGGCGGGGCATGGGGATGGTGTTCCAGAACTATGCCGTCTGGCCGCACAGGACGGTGTACCAGAACGTCGCCTTCGGTCTGGAGGTCCGCAAGGTCGGCCGGGCCGAGACCCGCGCACGCGTGGCGCGCGTCCTGGAGCTGGTCAACCTCGCGGGGCTCGAGCGTCGTTACCCGAGCGAGCTGAGCGGCGGCCAACAACAGCGCGTCGCGCTGGCGCGGAGTCTCGTGGTGGAGCCGGGCATCCTCCTCCTCGACGAGCCACTCTCGAACCTGGACGCCAAGCTCCGCGAGCGCATGCGGTGGGAGCTGAAGGAGCTCCAGCGCCGCACCGGAATCACCTTCGTCTACGTCACCCACGACCAGTCGGAGGCGATGGCGCTCTCCGACCGGATCGCCGTGCTGCACGAGGGTGAGATCATGCAGCTCGGAGCGCCCCGAGCGGTGTACACGCGGCCGGCCAACAAGACCGTCGCGGACTTCATGGGCCTGGTCAATCTGATCCCCGGGCGGGTCATCCGCGCCGCCGGCGACGACAGTCTCGTTGCGGTCGGCGGCGAGCACCCGATCGCCGCGGCACTCTCGCAGAGCGCGGTCGGCGGGCAGGCGGTGCAAGTGGCGATCCGTCCCGAGAGCCTCCGCTTGACCCCGCCCGCGCCGACGTCGACCGCCGTCCCACTGGGAACAGTTCCCGGCAAGGTGGCGGACGTGACTTTCCTCGGCAACATCATCGACTGCCACGTGACGCTCGATGATGGGACACGCGTCCGCGTCCAGGTCGATTCCAGCCAGACGCTCGAGGTGGGCCAGCGGGTGGGCGTGCGCTTCGACAGCCAGCAGAGCAGCGTGTTCAGCTAGAATCCCAGCTGGGGGGAAGGCGACCATGGCGGTCCAGACAACGCGGACGGTCGAGGAGCTGAAGGCGTATTGCGAGCGGTTGAGGGCGGCGGGGCTGGACGCTCCGTGGTCCCGGCCGGGACCGCTCATCCCGCCGAAGCCCACCGCAACCCAGCCGCGCCACTGGCGCTGGCGCGACATCGAGCCACTGCTGCGGGAGAGCAGCGAGTTTCTCAGCCCGCACCGCGGCGCCGAGCGCCGGGTCCTGCGGCTCCATAATCCCGGTGTCCCGGAGCGGACCGTCGCCCACAGCCTCGTCCTCGCGATCCAGTACCTGCTGCCGGGCGAGGTCGCGCCCGCGCACCGCCACTCGCCGACCGCGATCCGGTTCATGCTCCACGGCGAAGGCGCCTTCACGACGGTCGACAACCAGAAGTGCGCGATGAAACCGGGCGACCTCGTGCTCACCCCGGGGATGGCCTGGCACGACCACGGCAACGAGGGAGGCGCGCCCGTCTACTGGATGGACATCCTCGATTGGCAGATCGTTCGCTTCCTCGAGAACCTGACGTTCGAGCCGTATCCCGACGAGCAGCAGCCCGCGCTCCGGAGCCCGGGGCGCGATATCTACTTTCCCTGGAGCGAGGCCTACGCCGCCCTGCTCAGACGGGCCGAGCAAGCGCCCGATCCCTTCGACGACACCCTGCTCGAGTACGTCGATCCGGCGAGCGGCTCCTCGCTGCGCCCGACGGTCGCCTGCTACCTTCAGCTCCTCCGCCCGCGGGCGCGGACGCGCGCCCATCGTGAGACGAGCTGCGCCGTTTATCGCGTGGTGCAGGGGAGGGGCGTCACGACCGTCGACGACCAGACCTTCGAGTGGGAGCCGGGCGACTTCTTCGTGGTCCCGCCGCGAGCGCGGCACGCCCACGCTAATGTCGGGACCGAGCCGGCCGTGCTCTTCACGGCGCAGGACGTCCCGCTCTTGAAGCTCCTGCGTCTGTATCAAATGGAGCCGGCTGACTAACGACGCCCTGGGGGTGTCAGGGACACCCGAGGAGGAACCGCTTATGGCACGCGCGGGCTACCGGATCTTCGACGCCGACACCCATATCATCGAGGCCGCAGAACCCATCGAGGCCTACCTGTCGGCCGCTGACAAGGCCAGGCTGGCGGCGCTCGGATCACTGATCGGGCGCGCCCCGGGCAAGGGAGGAGTGTCCCGGTATCGCGTTGGCAAGCGCCCTGAGCTCAATCGTCTCCTCGGCTCGCGCGAGCGCGTCCCTCCGGGCGACGCGGTCACCCGTGGGCTAAAGGACGGCGGCACGCCCTGGGACGTTCGCTGGCAGGGCCCCCCGTTCCCCGACGACCGCGTCAACTTCGACTCGCACGCGCGGATCAAGGACATGGACATCGAGGGCGTCGACGTCAACATGGTCCTGCCGTCAGGCGGGTTGGCGGCCTTTTCCGGTCTCGATGATGTCTCGATCGAGATGATGATGTACCAGGCGTATCACCGCTTCCTCAAGGACTACTGCGCACCGTACCCGGACCGGCTCACGAGCGTGCTCCACGTCTCGGTCCGCGATGTTCCGGCGTCCGTCGCCGAGATCCGCCGCTGCGGCAAGGAGACCTGGCCGGTCGGCATTTTCCCGGTCTGTCCGCCGGGGATGACGCTCGACGATCCCGACTGGGAGCCGATCTGGGCGGCGACTCAAGAGTACGACCTGACCGTGGTGATCCATTCCTTCACCATGTCGATCCCGTACCCACCGGGCATGTGGGACAACTGGGACAACATGTTCCTGGTTCGTTCCGCCAGCCACGTGTGGAACGCCCAGCGCAACATGGCCGCGCTGATCGGCAGTGGTGTGCTGGACCGCTACCCGGATCTGCGCTTGACGTCGCTCGAGTGCGGGCACGGGTGGCTCGCGTTCTGGGCCTCGCGCCTGGACGAGCAGGCCGAAATGAGCCAGCACGCGCTGCCGCGGCTCAAGCGGAAGCCCAGCGAGTACATCCGCGGGCCGCAGTACTTCCAGAGCATCCAGCTCCACGAGGGCGAGCTGTCGCTGCGCCAGGCCATCGAGGCCATCGGGGAAGACACCTTGATGTTCGCGACGGACTACCCGCACTCGGAGAGCTGGTTCCCCAAGTCGGTGGACGCGGTGCTCAAGTGGACGTCGATTCCCGAGGGCGCCCGGCGGAAGCTCCTCTGGGAGAATGCGGTGCGCTGCTACCGGCGCTACAGCGGCAAGAAATCTGCCGTCGTCGAGGCCGCGCCCGCCGCGTCCCGGTGACGGGCGTGGCGAGACTCAGCCTCACGCTCGCGTGCGGCGACTACGATCGCACCCGCGCGATCAGGACGGGCGAGGTCCAGCCCGACGGCGTCGAGCTGAACGTCGTGACGCTGGCTCCAGAAGAGATGTTCTACCGCATGGCCCGGTTCCGCGAGTTCGATGTCTCGGAGCTCTCGCTCTCGACCTACACCGTGCTGCGAGGCCGCGGCGAGCCCCTCGTCGCGATCCCGGTCTTTCCGTCGTTCAGCTTCCGCCACTCGTCGATCTTTGTGGGAGCCGCGGCCGGGATCGCGGCGCCCAAGGATCTCATCGGCAAGCGTGTGGGCGTGCCGAAGTACCACATGACGGCCGCGGTCTGGATCCGCGGCATGCTCGAGGACGAATACGGCGTCGCGCCGAAGGACGTCCACTGGTTCGAGGGCGGAGAGGGTTCGCTGGTCAAGGAGGTGGACGTGACGCTTCCGCCCGACGTCCGACGGGAGTCGGTTCCGGCCGGCCGGAATCTCGGCGACATGGTGGCGGCGGGCGAGCTCGACGCCTTCGTGGGCGCCCGCCGGCCGGCGGCCTTCGGCGCGCGCGTGGGCCGACTCTTCCCCGACTTCCGTCGCGTCGAGCGCGCCTACTACGAAAAGACGGGGATCTTCCCGATCATGCACACCCTGGTCGTGAAAGAAGAGTTGGCGCGGCAGCATCCGTGGCTCCCGCGCAGCCTCTACGACGCGTTCGTCGAGGCAAAGCGGCTGGCCTATGAGCGCCTGCAGTTCACCGCCGCACTGCCCGTCAGTCTCCCCTGGCTCGTGGCCGAGGCCGAGGAGACCCGGGCGCTGATGGGCGACGATCCGTTTCCCTACGGCGTCGCCCGGAACCGGCAGACCCTGGAGACGCTGGCGGGTTACACCTACCGGCAGGGGCTGGCACCGCGCCGGCTCAAAGTCGAGGAGATGTTCTGGGAGTCGACCCTGGCGATCTGAAGCGTCACGTCATCGAGTCGACGAAGCCGCCCCGCCCTCAGCGTCTCGTTAGCCGGTCCCGTTCACGGAGAGACAGGTGCTGCTTGGTGGTGAGCACCGGCTCTGCCAGCAGTGTTTGCGTGAAGCCTACAGCGCCGAAGGCGATCTCGCCGGCTCGAGGCCAGTTCAGCCGAATGCTCCATCTGTAGTACGGACGATCGAGGTACACCTTCTGCTCCCGGACGTGCTCGCGCTCGATCCTATCGATCGACACCCCGTGGAGCGCTACCTGAAGCCCGCCGTCGCCCCAATCGATCATGATCCGAGGGTCCGTCACCCCATGAAACGCGAGCGTCGCGGGTGCTACCCGAAACTGGCCACCGCCCTCGATGGGACAGATCCAATCGGTGATGAAGTCGATGTCGAGCACGAGATCGCTGGTCCAATCATCCTCATCGGGATCGCCCACGCGGAGATCCAGACCCCAAATGTGGCAGTCGTGCCAGGACACGTGTTCAAAGTCGGCCTCTGTGTACTTCATCTGCTCACCGCTATTATAAAGATCTGACTCCATTTCTTTCCCTGGAGACTATGACGTCGAAGCCCTGACCTCGGGTTCGTCGGGAGTAAAGAGCCGCCACTCCCCCGGAAGCCCCTTGAGGACGTGCGTCCCTCGATCCGTGAAGGTGATACCGGACCCGGCCACGAGTTCCTTGACGGTGTTGGACACGAGGACCTCGCCGGGCTGGGCTACCCCCATGATACGGGCGCCCGTGTCTACCGTGATGCCGCCGATGGTCCCGTCGTTATACTCGACCTCACCGGCGTGTATGCCGACCCTCACCGCCATGCCGAGTCCCTGCACGGCATCTCGGATCGCGCACCCGCAGTGGATGGCGGCGACCGCACCGTCAAAGACGGCGAAGATCTCGTCCGCGACTACATTTATCTCCTCCCCGCCGTGGCGAGCCAGCTCCTGACGGACGAGTGCGGTGTACTGTGCTCGCACCTCGAGCCAGCGGCGGTCGCCCAGCGCGACGAGCCGTTCTGTCGCGCCGACCATGTCGACAAAGAGCACCGTCGTCAGCACCCGTCCCGACGCGAGGCCTGGGCGCGGGCGCCCGCGCGTATCCAGCGACCGGAGGGGCGGGAAGTCGGCCGGCAGGTCCGGGATGATGAGCTGGAAAATGCGTTCGGGACGGGGGAGGCCCTTGAGGCGATGCGCGCCGAGGTCCCGCAGGCTCAAACCGCCGATCAGGGCGTCTTCGATCAAGGCGGCGGTCGACTTGGACAGCAGCACCTGTCCGCCGTGGCCGGCCTCCTTGATGCGTGCGCCCCGGATGACGTCCAGCCCCGCGTACCCCTCCGCCGACCGGATCGGTTCTCCCGTGTGGACGCCGATGCGTACCCGCACGGCCCCGCCCTCCGGCCAGGCCTCGGCCGCGAGGGCGCGCTGGATCGCCACCGCCGCGGCAATCGCCTGCGTGGCGCGGCCGAACACCACGAAGAACGCGTCCCCCTGGGTATCGACCTCGCGGCCCTCGTGCGCGACAAACGCGGCCCGCAACAGGGCGCGGTGGACAGCTAGTATCTCTGGGTATCGGTCCCCAAGGTGCACCGTCAGGGGGGTGCTGTCCTCCACGTCAGTGTGCAGCACCGTGAGGGTGCCGCCGGGTAGCTCAGGCAAGGACTATACAGCCGGCCGGTCCAACGGCCAGTTAGAAGGCTCAGCACCGAGCGCCCGGTTAGATGGTCGGCCGAGCAGAGGCAACCGTCCGCTATGCAGCGTCATTGGGGCCGCGGTGGTCGCGTTTTCCCACCGCCCACGTGAAGAATGGTGATCGCGGGCGCGGCATGGCCATCGCGGCGGCAAATGGTGGACCCGTGTGACCAGAGTGCTTGTAATGTGCCTCGGCCTTGGCGCGGAGTCGCGACGCCTTCTTCTTGTTGCCCCGGCGTTCGTAGTGGTCCGCTAAGCGCCAATACCGGTCATAAAGGTATAGATGAACCTCTGGCCTTGGTTCTCCTACGCGGCCGGCACCGGCGACCCACAGGATTGCGTTCGTGATGATCAAGTCACCGCGCAATCCCCACGGCCCCTCTTCTGAATGGCTCGTCGACTCCGACTTCATCCGTACGCCTGTCCTTCTGACGTAAATTCGGCGGAACCGCCGAGAAAGCGTGACGCAGCGCGCCTCGCAGTGCAGCAGGACCGCAGAGCACGGAAGCGAGCGACGTCATCTGTGCAATGTTTCGCGCACTTGATCACTTCGCCCTGCCACGGCCGCCCGTGCTCTCCGGAACCGCCGAGTCCGATCAGACGATTCGTCAGGCTAGGTGACCGCCACGGGTTTCATACGCCGAACATCCGGTCCGCCGGGTCGTCCTCACGTCACGCTGAAGGCGATCGGTCTCGGCTCGCGAGCGTGATCGCCAAGGTTCGTGACCTTGCCGTCCTTGATGACCCATGCGAGCTCGTGTCCGCCCTGCAGCACTCGAATGTCGGCCAGCGGATCGCGCTTGAGGATGATGATGTCCGCCAGCTTGCCCGCCTCGAGCACTCCCACGTCGCCCTCCAGCCCCACCGCGAACGCGTTGCCCCCGGTGGCTGCGACGATGGCCTCCAGAGGGGTGAAGCCGCAGTAGGTGACGAGGATCTCGAGCTCCTTGGCGTGGAGCTCGCCGAAGGGCATGAAGGTGTTGTTGCCGGTGTCGGTGCCGCAGAGAATCCTGATCCCGCGGGCGCGCGCGCTCTCCACCACGCGGATCAGCCCGTCGAGGTGCCGCTTCATCCGGCCCACGTCCATCTGGATCATGTCCTGGCCGAAGCGGCCGCCCGCCTCCACCACCATCGCCAGGAACGTCATGGTCGGAAGGATCGCGACGCCTGCCCGGGCGACCGCGTCGAGGTCGGCCTCGGTCGCCAGGTCGGCATGGATGATCCAGTCGACACCAGCCTCCGCGGCGGTGCGTGTCGAGGCCCCGCCACGCGAGTGGATGGCGACGCGCGCCCCACGGCGGTGCGCCTCGTCCACGACGGCGGCGATTTCCTCCTTCGCCAGGGTCTGGACGTCGCCGGATCGGCTGTCGGCCATCTTGACGAAGTTCACGCCGTGCTTGCACTGGCGGCGAACCTCGGTGACCATCTCCGCGGCGCTGTTGCAGAGCACGCCGACGGAGTGCTCAGGCGTGCCGACCCAGGACGGCTCGTCGTCCTCGATGCTGCCGTACGTGATGATCATGCGGCCCGCGCAGTACACGCGCGGCCCCTCGAGCACGCCGAGCTTGATGGCGTCGCGCACCCCGACGTCCGTGAACCAGGTGCCGCCGGGCACGGAGATGCTGGTTACCCCGGACCGCAGCACTTTCTGGGCGCTCCACGCCGCTTTGAGCACGCCCAGCTCGGGTCTGGTCGTCCCCCGGCCTCGACCTTCGCCGCGGAGCTGAGGGTAGCCGTACGAGAGATGCGTGTGGGCGTCGATCAGCCCCGGCATGATCCACTGTCCCGAGGCGTCGATGACGTCGACGTCCGTGCGGCTTCCGTCCAACCGCACCGATTCGGGGAGTCGTCCGACGCTCCGGATGCGATTGCCTTCCACCACCAGCGCGTCGTTTGGGGTCGGCGCGCGTCCGGAACCGTCGATCATTGTGCCGTTGCGAATGACGAGCGTGCGGTCTCCCGTGGCCGGCCTAGACATGGATCACGACCTTGAGGGCGTTGTCGATCCGCTCCGTGTACGTGTGGAACGCCTCGTGGATCTGGTCGAGCCGGAAGTGGTGGGTGATGATCGGGTCGGCCAGGATCTTGCCCGCGCTCATGAGCGCCAGCGAGCGGCCGGAGTTCATCCCGCCCTCGCCGCGCGCGGCATAGATGCGCACGTTGGAGCGCACGGCCAGGTTCATGTCGACCTCGACCGGGCCTGCGTACCAGGCGACCACACCGATGCGCCCACCGCGCTTCACGTTTTCGAGCGCCTCCTGCATCGAGGTGGGACCACCGGCGCACTCGAGCACGCTATCGGCGCCGCGGCCGCCCGTGAGTTCGCGCACGCGCTCGGCGAGGTTTTCCTTGCGGACGTTGATCGTGAAGTCCGCGCCCAGCCGCTTGCCGATCGTGAGCCGCGAGTCGCGAGTGCCGGTGAGAATGACGCGCGCTGCGCCGAGGGCCTTGCAGAGCTGCGCGGCGATGAGCCCGATGGGCCCCGGGCCCTGGACGAGCACCGTCTCGCCCGCGATGTATCCACCCATCAGGTCGATGGCCCAGAGGGGCGAGGCCGCCGTCGTCACCATGCAGGCTTGCTCGAAGCTCAAGTTCTCCGGCAGCCGGTAGAGCGTGTTGATGTGGTTGACCGCGTACTCGGCGAAGCCGCCGTCGCAGGTGAGGCCCTTCGCGCGGTGGCCCTTCGAGACGTCGCCGTAGTTCAGGCAGGAGGTGTACCAGCCCTTGATGCAGTTGTCGCAGCGGTCACAGCCCTTGTGCACCTCCACCGCCACCCGATCGCCCACCCGGAACTCGTCGACGCCGGCACCCAGGCCGACGACCGTGCCGGCGTACTCGTGGCCCATCACGAAGGGGCCGGCGGGCTGGCCCATGAGGGTGCGGTGCAGCACCTTCACGTCGGTGCCGCAGATCGACGCGACCTCGACCTTCAGCAGCGCCTCGCCCGTTCCCGGCTCGGGCCGGGGCCAGGCCTCGACGTGCATGTCGTCGGCACCGTGGAGGACCACGGCCTTCATGGTGGCGGACGCCGGCATAAGCGCCTCCCGCCCGCAGGTACCGCGGCGGGCGCTAGCACGTTAGCATAGGGCGCCCGGCGCCGGCCTTGCGCTGCGGCCGCCGGTTCAGTAGCGTGTGGACTCCCCGAGCCAGGAAAGGACGCCGAGAATGACGGCAGAACCAGTCAGCCCGCCCCGGTCTACCGGGGCGCGTGAGAGGAGGACCGTGTGAACCGAACGCTCACCGTCGTCTGCCTCGCCCTGCTCGTGCTCGCCGCGCCGGCGGCTGCCCAGACGACGCCGTTCACGCCCGATCCAGTCGATCTGGCGGCCGCCAAGCGCGAAGGCGCCGTCACCTGGTACACGTCGACACCGATCGGCACCGCCCAGAAGATCGCCAACCTGTTCCAGGCCGAGACGGGGATCAAGGTGGAGCTGTTTCGCTCCGGCGGCTCCGCGGTGCTCCGCCGCTTCATGCAGGAGATCGATGCGCGGCGGGTGATCGCCGACGTGATGACGATCTCGGATCCCGCCGAGGTCATCACCTTGATCAAGCGCGACCTCGTCGTCCCGTTTCGGCCCCGGCACTTCGACAAGATCCGCGACGAGGTGAAAGACCCTAAGGGGTTCCATGTCGCTCAGCGCGTGAACCTGGTCGGCATCATCGCCCGCGGGGACAAGGGCGTCGCGCTGCCGAAGAACTGGACGGATCTCATCGACCGCAAATACAAGGGGCTCATGGTGATGCCCGATCCGTCGTACACCGCGATCCAGCTCATGGTGATCGGGACGCTCTCGCGGAAGTACGGCTGGGAGTTTTACGAGAAGCTTCGCGCCAACGAGATCATGATCGTCCAGAGCCACCAGCAGGTGTCGGAGACCCTCACGCGCGGCGAGCGGCTGATCGCGGCGGAGGGCGCCGATCAGTACGCGTGGCTGGACCGGAAGGCCGGGCACAAGATCCAGACCATCTGGCCGACGGACGGCGCCTTCGCGATCGGCGCGCCCACGGCGGTCATCAAGGGCGCGCCCCATCCGAACGCCGCCAAGGCGCTCGCCGAGTTCATGATCGGCGATACCGTGCAGAAGCTCCTGCCGGGCGAGGGGATCTACGCCGGCCGGTCCGACGTCGAGCCCCCCGCGGGGAATCCCCCGCTCGGGCAGATCAAGCTCATGTCCGTCGACTACGACCAGATCGAGAAGGACGCGAAGACCCTCAAGACCCGGTTCAACGAGATCTATCAGTAGCGGCGAGGGGGGCGGCGCACCCGCCCCCCTCGCTTCGCCTCAGCGGACCGCAATCGGAGCGACGGTCGAGCCGGAGCCGCCCGCGATCTTCAGCGGCTGCATCATGAAGGCGAACTCGTAGACCTTCTTCGCGGCCACCTCCTCGAGCTTCATGTTCTCCAGCAGGTGGATGCCGTTGACCACGAGCATGATCTGATGGACGGGCAGCGAGATCAGAGGATCGGGGTTCGGCGCGACCTCGACGGGCCAGTTGTCGGACCCGACCAGCATCGGATCCTGCTTGGCGATCCACTCCGCCGCTTTGACGCCGATGCCCGGGCAGCTCTTCACGTACTTGGCGTTGTCCTTCGCCCACAGCTTGCCCCAGCCGGTGTGGATGATCACGGCGTCACCGGGCTGCAATTTCATGTTCTGGCGCTGGAGCGCCTGCTCCAGGTCCGGCACGGTGATCTCGTACGTGTCGGGCAAGATGTCCACGCCCTTCAACCCGGCCACGTCGATCAGCACGCCGCGCGTGATGAGCGCGCCCGCCTTGTCGATGCCGAACTTGGTGAAGCCACCGCGGGTCGAGATCTCGTCGACCTTGGCGCAGTTGTAGATCTTGTCCTCGATCGTCTGGTGGACGAATCCGTCGAGCTGCGTGCCCACCTGACCGATCTCGGAGACCACGAGCTCCTCGTTGCTCCCGCGACGATTCGACGGCTGGTTCATGAACGTGCGCTTGGTGTGGACGTCGAAGCGCCGGGTGCCGAAGAACGGCATCGCGGCGTTGAGCACGTGGCCGAGCTCGATCACCTCGCCCGTCTTGATGAGCCGGGTGGCCCGGAGCACGGACTCGGGCTTCATGTGGTTGCCCGACCCGCGCTCGTCGTTGGCGCCCCACTTCGAGGGACACCGCTGGCTCTCAGTGGGGGGTCGCCAGGACGGGCTCTGAGCGGCCGCGGTCGAGAGACCGAGCGCGACGACGGCGGCGATGCCGATGACGATGGGTCGCATGGAGTCCTCCTTTGTGATCAGGCGATCTTGATGATGCCCGGCTCGACCGGTTTGAACCGCTCGGCGACCTGCGGGTCGTGGCCCGCGACGATCAGCTTCGCGGAGCCCGCGAGGGTGTCGATCGTCTCGAAAGCCGTGAGCATCTCCGGCAAGCTCGTGATGATCTGGACCGGCTGTCGCGTCTCCACGTTGTGGTAGAAGTGCGAGGCGTCGGAGGTGAGGACGACGGTGCCGCGCCGGGTCTCGACGGTGACGATCTGGAGCCCGGCGGTGTGACCGCCGACGCGGTGGACGCGGATGCCGGGCCACACCTCGTGGTCGCCGTCGACGATCCGGATCTTGTTCGCGTAGTTCAAGGTCACCAGTCGCGCCAGCGCGTCGACGTTGGCCGACCCACGAAATGCCGGGGTCCGGCCGAAGGGCCCCGTCCAGAACGCCACTTCCTCCCCCTGGATCCAGAACTCCGCATTCGGGAACAAGCTGTGTCCGGCCCAGTGGTCGTAGTGCAGGTGAGTGATGAGCGAGATCGGGATGTCACTGGCCTTGATGCCCGCGCGCTCGACCATCGCCGCCGGGCTCACGTAGTTGCGGATCCCCCGTGCGCGCGCGTCGTCGTCGAGGAATCCGGTGTCCACCAGGAGCGGGTGCGGGCCACCGAGGATCAGCCACACGAAATAGTCGAGCGTGAGCTTCTCGTGCGAGGACTCGCGGTAGAAGAACTGGCATTTCGTCGTGTCACGCTCCCCGTACTTGAGCGCAAAGACTTCGTACATGACTGATCGCCCTCCTGGCGCGCAACTGTACTATGATCCAGTCTTCCTGACATGACCAAGCGCGAGCGCGTCATGGCGGCCTTGCGGGGCGCGCCGGTGGACCGGGTGCCGGTGAGCCTCTGGCTGCACAACTTCGCCACCGAGAACTCGGCCGACACCCTCGCCGCCGAAACGCTACGGCTGGCCCGCCGCTTCGACTGGGATTTCCTCAAGCCGCAGAGCCGGGCCCAGTGCTTCGCGGAGATGTGGGGGCTTCGCTACGCGCCCTCGCGCGAGCGGGCGACGCCCTACACGGTGACCCGGGCGCCGCTGGCGACCGCAGAGGACCTGCGCCGGCTCGAGCCCGCCGACGCGAGGGCCGGGTCGCTCGGCGAGCAGCTGCAGGCGCTGCAGGCCATCCGGAAGACGGTAGGCACCGAGACGCCCATCATCTGGACGGTGTTCTCACCGCTCATGGTCCTGCCCTTTCTCCTCGCGGGAGGCCGCGCCGCGGCGCTGGCGCTGATGCGCTCGGAGCCGGCGGCGGTGGACCATGCGCTGGGCGCGATGGCGGTGACGCTCGGGGCCTATGCGCGCGCCGCGGTGACGGAGGGCGCCGACGGCCTGTTCTACGCCACCAACATGGCGACGCGGGAGCTGTCCACCGCCACCGAGTGTCGCCGCTTCCAGCGGCCGCACGATCTGCGCATTCTCGGACAGGTCGAGAACGCGCCCTTCAACGTGCTCCACGTCTGCGGGGCAGACATTCTCTTCGACGAGTTTGCCGACTACCCGGCGGCGGCACTGAGCTGGGCCGCGGTGTCCGGCAACCCATCGCTGGCCGATGCAAATCGGCGCACCGGCCGGGCCGTGCTCGGTGGGCTGCCCGCCAAGCCCGTCATCGCGGGCCTGCCGCCGGCGGAGGTTGATGCCCGCGGCCGCCGGGCTATCGCCGAGATGGGTGGGCGCTTCCTCCTGCTGGGTCCCGACTGCTCCATCGACCCCGACACGCCGGAGGCGGTGATGGACGCCGCCAGCACAGCGACGCGCTGAGGCTCCCGGGACGCCTCAGCGGCAGATCCTCCCTCCCGTCGTACCGTCGAACAGCACGACTCTGTCCGGACGGAACGTGAACGAGCGGCGGTCGCCCACGGCCACTTTCTCCTCGACGTCCACCTTTGCCACGAGCGAGGACGGCCCGCCATAGTCCAGGAACAGGAGCGTTTCGTCGCCGAGCGGCTCGATGAGACTCACGGTGGCCGGCCAGCTCTCACGCCCGTCGGCGAAGCGCACGTGCTCGGGCCGCACGCCCAGGACCGCGGGACCCGAGCCACCCCCGCGTCCCGGGAGTGTCACGCGAAGGGACTGGGTCACGAAACGAGCGCCGTCGGGCTCCGGCCGGAGCTCGCCCTCAATGAAGTTCATCGCGGGCACTCCGAAGAAGCCGGCGACAAACCGATTGACCGGATCGCCGTAGACCTCGAGCGGACGCCCCACCTGCTGGATCTGCCCCTGGTGCATGACGACGATGCGATCGGCCATGGTCATGGCCTCCGCCTGGTCGTGGGTGACGTAGACGAACGTCGACCGGAGCGCTGCGTGCAGGCGTTTGAGCTCGGTCCGCATCTCGACGCGAAGCTTGGCGTCGAGGCTGGAGAGCGGCTCGTCCATCAGGAAGACGGATGGCTGCACGACCAGTGTGCGGGCCAGCGCAACCCGCTGCGCCTCGCCGCCCGAGAGCGTGGCGGGGCGCTTGTCAAGCAGGTGTCCCACGTGGACGGTGTCGGAGACGGTGCGGACCCACGAGGCGATCTCCTCGGGCGCGACGCGCTTGATCCGGAGCGGAAACGCGATGTTGTCAAAGACCGTCATGTGGGGGAAAAGCGCGAGGCTCTGGAAGACCATGCCCAGGTTGCGCTCGCCGGGTTCCCAGTCGGTGACGCACGCATCGCCGATCCAGATGTCCCCCGAGGTTGGGGTCTCCAGCCCGGCAATCATGTTGAGCGTCGTCGTCTTGCCGCACCCCGACGGTCCGACGAGGACGACGAACTCGCCGTCCGGGATCGCCAGGTCGATCCCGTCGACGGCGCGTGTCGCGCCGAAGACCTTCGTCAATCGCTCGAGTCGGATCGAGGCCACGTCCTATTTCCGAAGAAGCCCGAAGCTGAAGCCCCGGAGCAGGTGCTTCTGGATGAGGAAGCCCATCACGACCACGGGCAGGGTGGCGAGGGTTCCGATGGCGGCCTGGGGACCGTAGTCGCGCCCCTCGTTGGCGGACTGGAACTTGTTGAGCGTGATGGGCAGCGTGGAGACCTCCGTGTTGGTGAGCGTGATCGCGAGCAGCAGCTCGCTCCAGTTGAGGATGAAGACAAAGAGGAAGGTCACGACGAGGCCGGAGGCGGTGAGAGGAAGCACGACCGAGCGCAGCACGCGGAGGCGCGAGACCCCCATGAGGCGGGCGGCGCGCTCGAGCTCCACGGGTACCTCCTCCACGAAGGCGAGCATCATCCAGATCACGTACGGCAGGCACGTGGCCACGTAGACGAGGATCAGTCCGGTGTAGGTGTCCAGAAGTCGTAGCGTGACGAAGTACACCACGAAGGGCACGGCGATGACGATGGGCGGCACCATCCGGATAGAGAGGATGTTGTACGGATAGTTGCGCCCGCCGGTGCCGAAGCGGGCCCAGCTGTACGCCAGGGCGCTGCCGAGGACGACGGCGAGCAGGGAGCCGATCCCGGAGACGACGAGACTGTCCCCGATCGGTTTCAAGATCTTGAGCGTCTGCCGGCCCAGCTCGAACGTCGAGGTGCCGGGAGTAAGGACCTTGACGTAGTTCACCAGCGTGGGCTCGTGTGGGAACCAGCGCGGCGGCCACGTCACCCACTCGCCCGCGTGCTTGAACGACGTCATCACCATCCAGTAGATCGGAAAGAGCGTGACGGCCGTCCACGCGAGCAGGAGCGCATGGCGTACGAGCGGGAAGAGCTTGCGGCGCCCGCGTCTCACGCGACGCCTTCCTCGGCCAGGCGCCGCCGCTCACGGCGGAGGACGCGGATGGCGACGAAGCTGTACATGGCCACCACCACGAGCAGGACGAGCGACATGGCGGCGGCGTCGGAGACGCGCGCGAACTCCCAGCCCACGCGCCAGAGATAGACGGCAACCGTCTCGGTGGCGTTGCCGGGCCCGGCCTGGGTGAGCAGCATCGGGTAGTCGAAGATCTTGAGGGCTTCCATCGAGCGCAGGATCACGGCGATCGCGATGACCGGCTTCAGCAGCGGCAGCTCGACGTGCCAGAAGATCTGCCAGCGGCTGGCCCCCATGACCCGCGCCGCCCGGATCGGGTCCTCCGGCAGCCCGGCGAGGCCGGACGTGAAGATGAGGAAGGTGAGCGCCGTCCACTGCCAGACGTCCGCCCCGATCACGGCAAGCTGGGCCGGGGTGTACTCGGACAGCCACCGCACCGTGATGGCGCGGCCGGCGAGCAGGCTCAGGAGCTGGTTGAACGGCCCCTGATCGATGAGCAGCATCGAGAGGTCATAGCCGACCACGGCGGGGACGATCATCATCGGCAAAAGGAACACCGTCGTGTAGAAGCGTCGGCCGCGGAAGTGCCGGCGGCAGAGCAGTGCCAGCCCAAAGCCGAGCAGGAGCTCGAGCGGCACCGCCGCCGCCGCGAAGCCGAACGTGCGGGCGAGCGCCCACAGGAAGCGCTCGTCCTCGAGGGCGCGCTGGAAGGAGTCGAGCCCGGTAAAGGCTGCGTTCCACCACGTCCCGCGCGTGATTCGCCAGGACAGGAGCGAGAGATACACGAGAAGCAGGAAGTTCGGGAACAGGAGGAGGGCGAAGAGCCCCTGCACGGGGATGAACGGCAGCCACCTGAAGACGCGCTCCCGCTCGAGCCAGCGGCGCAGGCCGGTCATCGGGCTCAGTCGGGAACGTTCTTGGTCGGGTAGGCGGCCTTCAGCGCCTTCCAGCCTTCGATCTGCTGGCGGCGGCCGATCTGGTTGGTGATCTTCTCCCACGCGGCGGCCGTGTTCTTCAGCGCGTCCTCGGCAGTGATCTTGCCGAGCAGCGCTTCCTGGACATTCAAGTCGAGGGCGTCGTTGTACTCCACGGCGCCCTGAATCAGGATCATCGGCGCCATCACCTGCGCGTTCTTGAGGTGGATCTCTACCATCTCTTTCGTCCGCGCCTTGATGACGCGCGGATCGGTGAGATGCGATTTCCGGTACGGGTCGTAGACGGAGTTCGGGCCGGCCACGAGGCGTGCCGACACCTCCTTGCTGGTCATGTACTGCGAGAGCCAGTACGCGGCCTCCGGGTGCTTGGCGTAGTTCGAGACATAGAAGATGTTGCCGTAGCCCTGGATCGCGCGGCGCACGAGCTTGCCGCCGACCACGTAGCCGGGCACCAGGCAGTACTTGTTCTTGCCAACAACCTTGGAGCGATCCGGATGCTCGGCGGCGATCGCGATCGACGGGTACGTCATGATCGAGAAGGCGTTACCACCCGCGTAGAAGGGGTAGGCCTGGGGAGTCGCCCACCCCAGGATGTCCTTGGGCATGAACTTCGTCAGCGCGATGTAGTCTCGGAGCGCCTCGACGCCTTCCTTGCCGGCGACGAGCGGCTTCATACCGTCGTCGAACGGCATCCCGCCCTTGGCGTAGAACTGCTGGAGCCACCAGCGCCAGCCCCAGCCACGCGCGCGATACCCCATCGCCCCGTACAGTTCGGGCACCCCGGTGCCTTTCGGGTCACGAGTGAAGAACTCCGCCAGCTGGTACCACTGCTCATAGGTGTCGGGGCAGCCGGGCTCCCAGCCGTACTTGGCCTTGAACTTCTGCCGCTCGCCAGGTGCTTCGATCAGGTCCTTACGGATCGCCAGGATGAAGTTGTCCCCGTCCGCGACGAGGCCGTAGGTCTTGCCCTTGTATTGGGCCTGCTCCTGGAAGCCCGGGACGATGTCATCGAGGTCGGCCTTGCCGCGGACCACGAGGTCGTCGATCGGGCGAGCCAGTCCGGCCTCCACGAGGTCCGGCAGCGAGATGGGGTCGCCGATCCAGAAGTCGAAGCTCCCGCTCTTGGCGACTGCCTCGGACATGGCCTTGGCCTGGACCTGGAGGATGCCGACCTCGAAGTAGTTGACCCCGATGCCGGTCTCCTTCTCGAAAATCGTCATCTCCAGCGTGCTGCCCGCGGTGAAGATGGAGGGCATCATCATGTTGAGCTTGAGCGATGTGAGGCCCTTCGCCTGCATGTAGGCCTTGGCGCCGCTGATCGCCCGCGCGTCCGCCGTCCCGCCGGGGGGCGTCTGCGCCGAGGCGGCGGTGGACCCGGCGACAAGCAGAGCGACCGTCCCGGCTATGGACAAGAATCCGAAAGCTCGCTTCATGAGCGTCCTCCTGATCGTGATCTCACATCGTCGGGCTGGAGAACTCGCCGCCGAGCGCGACGAGCGCCCACGGCGCACCTTGCGCGTCCCAGCTGAAGCCGATGTGGCCGGCGAGCGCGTGCTGGTCGCGGAAGAGCCGCTGGATCGGATACCGGTCGTAGATGCCGTTGGCGCCCGCCAGAGAATGAAGCGTGTCGACCGCCTCGGTGCAGCGCTCCATCGCGTAGGCGACGTTGCGCTTGAAGCGGAGCTTCTCCTCGATCGTCGGAGCGCGGGGCTCCCGGGCGATCCGCTCGGCCTCGAGACAGTCCGCTCGGATGACGAGCCGGGCTGCGTCGACCATCGCGCCTGCGCGGGCGACGCGCAGCTGCACGGCCTGGAAATCGCGCATGCGCATGGCGGTGTAGTTCGTGCTGCGCTCGCGGATCGCCTCGACCGTCAGCTCGAGCGCCGCCTGGGCGTTGCCGACGCCGGCCGCCGCCAGGCAGTGGGAGCCCAGGGCCGAGAGCGGTACCTGGTAGAGGGGGTTCGGGTTGGCGCGCGCGCCCGGAAACTGGCTACCGCCGCGCGCCAGGTACATGCAGAGGGCGCGGTGCTCCGGGACGAAGACGTCTTTGGCGCGGACCGACTTGGATCCGGTGCTGCGCATGCCGAGCACGTGCCAGTCGTCGACGATCTCGTAGTCGCTCCTCGGCACCAGACACATCCGGTGGTCGACGACCCGATCCCCGTCGCGAACCATCACCGCGAGCATGTTCCAGTCGGCCGGGTCGACGCCGCTCGAGAAGTTCCAGAAGCCGCTGATGACGAAGCCGCCCTCGACCCGACGCCCGCTGCCCTGGGGATAGGCGATGCCCGAGGCGATCAGGGCGTCGGGGTTCTTGCTCCAGATTTCTTCCTGGGCGCGCTCGTCGTAGAGCGCCAGCATCCAATGGTGGACGCCGAGGTTCGCGACGTTCCAGCCCGTCGAGGAGCAGCCGCGGGCGACTTCGGCCGGGATATCAAACAGCGACACGAACTCGAGCTCCATGCCACCCCAGCGTCGCGGCTGGTGGAACCGGAGGAGGCCCGTACGATGGAGATCCTCGATCGTCTCCTTCGGCATCTCGCGCCCGGCCTCCGCCCGGTCGGCCCGCTCGCGCAGCGCCGGCACGAGCGCACGCGCCCGGCGCATCGCCTCGTCGTAGCCGACGTCGGCGAAGCTCGAGGACGCCGAGCCGGCTCCCGTCATGCGCGCATGCTGGCGACCTGGGGCATCTTCGAGTAGTTCTCGCCGCCCCAGTCCTGAACGTCTTTCAGCCCGAAGAAATTGAGCTCGATGGTGAGCCCGTTCGGGTCCTTGATGAAGATCTGGTAGAGGTCGAACTCCGGCAGGGAGCGCGGCTGGAACTCGAGACCCCGCGACTTGAGTCGGCGAATGAAACCGCCGGGCTCGGTGGCCAGGAATGCGATGTGGTCGACCACGCCTGCGTGGTCCGTCACCGCGCCCTTCGGGGTGCCCAGATAAAAGAGCTCGGCGTTGTCGATGCCGTCCGGCCCCATGTGCACCTGGATCTTGCCGTTCACCCCCAGCCAGTAGCCCGGGAAGGGGAAGTTCGGCCGCGGCATGACCTCGAAGCCCAGCACGTCGCAGTAGAAGTCCTTGGTCTTCTCGAGGTCGTTCGCCCGGATGAAATAGTGATTCAGCTCTGTCAGCGGCATGGGTTCCTCCTCGGCGATTTCGCCGTCTTGGAGCCGATGGTACGCGAAACGACTCCGGGTGCGCAAAGCCGTCGGGACTGCTGGACCAGGGCCGGCATCCGCCGTATCCTCCCGGGCGGGAGGAAGCCATGGACCCCAACGCGAAGAAAACCACGCTCCGGATGATTCCTTACGGCCTCTACGTCTTGACAGCGGCCCACGCGGACGGCCGTGTGGCGGCGGGCACCGTCAACTGGGTGACCCAGGCCTCATTCGAGCCGCCCCTGATCGCGGTCGGCGTCAAGACCGACTCCCATGCCCACGCACTCATCAAGGAGACGAAAGCGTTTGCCTTGAACGTCCTGGGCAAGGGGCAGCAGGCGCTCGCCTTCACGTTCTTCAAGCCGGCCGAGCGGAAAGGCGACACGATCTCGGGCGAGCCCTTCCGTCCGGGCACGACCGGCGCGCCGATCCTGACCAACACGCCCGCGTTCATCGAGTGCACGCTCGAGGCGACCGTCGAGAAGGGAGATCACTCCATCTTCGTCGGCAAGGTAGTCGAGGTCGGGCTCGCCAAGCCGATCGACGGACGAGCCGACGACGCGACGCTGTGGCTGAAGGAGCTCGGCGAGAAGGTCTTCTACGGAGGCTAGTCGGTCGGCGCGCCGTTGCCCCGGCCGCGGATGAGCGCGTCGATCCGCGCGATGAGAGCGCGCATGTCCGCCGACAGCTGACGCTGCTCCTCGACCAGCTGGTGCTGCCCCTCGACCAGCAGGCGTTGGCTCTCCGCCAGATCGCGCTGACTATCGACGATCTGGCGCTGCCCATCCGCAACCGCACGCAGGATCGTATGGGTCTCGATCGCTTGCTCTCGTAGCGTGACGTCGAGCGGCGCAAACCGCGCTTCGCTGAGCCGATTGTTGTCGCGGAGCGTCCGCAGCACTTCGCCGGGCCAGTCCTGCGGGAACGCGCGGAGACCCGTCGTGAGCAGGACCTTGACTGCTCCCAGGTCCTGATGCAGCGTCCGTAGCGTCACTCTGGAACGTCTGGCTGGGCTCATCGACTACCTGTTGGGCCGAGAAAGAGATAGGGCCCGAGTAGGCCGAGGGCAACGAGGACAACCCCGAATGCCGTGATAGGCCTCATTTCGTTGGGCCCGGATGACCGTAGTTCAAGATGAAGCCTAACGCCGGTATCAGCCGCGGCGCGAAGCGCCGTCGGCTGCATGCCGAAGTTACGCGGCCCCTACCTCAACGAATTCTCCCTCTGAGCTCGGTGTCGGCACGGGCAGCCCGTCCTCCTTCAGGCCGTCGATGTGAAGCTCGATGGCCTCGCGGATTAGCTGGAGCACTTCCTCGCGAGTCTCTCCTACCGCCACACAACCCGCCAAGTCAGGGACATGCGCTCCCCAACTCGTCTCGCCCCGTTCAATGACCACCATGTAGCGCATCACTGCCATCCTCATTTCTCCTTCTTGAGGCCAGCTTGCTTGAGTATGGCATTCAATGTACCAGGAGGGACGTCCAGACTCGGCTTGCCGGCCACGGTAACGGTTCCAGGTTTGCTCGGATGCTTGTACTGCCGGTGGCTGCCGCGAGTTCGCGCCAGCTGCCATCCATCCTCCGCAAGAAGCCGAAGCAGTTCTCCGACCTTCACGCGCCCCCCGGCATCGTTCTCGTAGCCGTGTAACGAGTCTGTAGAAAAACTCGCGTCGTGGCGTCACCGGCCAGCCAGATCGCTCTGATTGGTCCGGCACTCAGCGCGGACAGGGCGCCTGCGCGCGATCTCGGCGCCTCATGCCCGCGCCGCCCCGTCCCGGTGGTCGGCTCACGTCGAGCATGCCGCTCGCCCCGGCGGGCCCCCGTAGCGCTGCACCTTGGCGACGTTGTGCACCACGCAGTACAGCAACCACTGCGTGTTGACCTTGCGCGCGCCGCGCAGGCTGAAGCGGCGGAGGCGATGGGCGCTAAGATGTTGGCGAAGACCGGCTCGACCACGGCGAGCCGGCGGCTGTAGCGGTAGCGGCCCTCGTCGGTGTCGATCTTGGCCTTCATGCGCGCGGTGTAGGTCTCGGGCGCGGTGGGGGAGCGCCCCAGGAAGCGCACCACTTGCCGGGTCTGCGTGCGCTCCGGATGCGTGAGACAGCGGGCGCGCAACGGACAGGGCCCACAGTCCCGCTGGGCGCCTTTGAAGATCAGCGCGCGATAGCCATTCGGCCGATCGTGATGGCCACTCCGGTACAGCCGCTTCCCCGCGTCTGGGCGGCCGGATCGAAGTGGAAGTCCGCCGGGCGGAACCGCCGGGCGGGCTCGTCCACCTGCGCGGGCTTGTGCCGCCCGGCGGTGGCGAAGCGGGGGTCACGCCGTCGGAAGAGCGTATCTGCCACGTAGCCGTCGACCTGGGTCTCGTAGAGGTACTGGACGTTCGCCTCGGTGTGATAGCCGGCGTCGGCCGTGACCACCACGCTGGTGAGGACATCGTCGGCCAGCGCCAACTCCCGAAACGCCGTGCGCGTGCCCTCCAACATCGGCACCAGGAGCGCGTGCTCTTGCCCCTCACCGAAGGAACCTGGGCGTGCACGACGATTTGGTGCTTGGCATCCACCACCGCCACGCCGGCGTAGCCCTGGATCACGCCCTTGGAGGTCTTCATCGGGCGCCGACCTTGTCTGCGTGGTGCTGCAGCCCCGTCCGGACCTTGGTGAGGGCGGCCTGCAGCGTGTCGATCTGCTGGGCCCGCGCGGTCCGAACGGGCTCGGTGTCTCCCGCCGCATCGGCGTCGCGGTGACGGCGGAGCAGGTGCTCGACCGCGCGCTCCATCTTGACGATCTTCTTGGCGAAATCCGCGCGCGTCCCGCTCCACTCCTTGGAGGCGTTGCTCGGCAGCTTCACGCCGTCGACGGCGAACATCTCGCGCCCGATGAGCCCGAGCTCGTCGCAGATCAAGAGCACGTCCCTGAACAGCGGGACGATCTCACGGTCGAGGGTGGCGATGAAATCGGCAAAAGTGGTGAAGTGGGGGGTGCTGTCGGCGGCCAAGGCCATGAACAAGACGTTCTCTCGACAGAGGCGGGCCATCTCGCGGCTGGAGGTCACGCCGCGGGCGTAGGCGGCGAGGATGACCGTGAGGAGGATCGCCGGATCGTAGGCCGGCGCGCCTACGTCGTCATTGCGGTAGCGGGTGGCGAACACCGTCAGGTCGAGTTCCTCGTCGACCAGGCGGTTCACGGCATGCTCGAACGTCCCGGGGAAGGATCTGGCGCTCGAAGCTGACCGGCACGAGCTTCGTCTGGTGGTAGTCGTAGGGCTTGAACCGCGCCATCGCTCCTCCCCACCCCATGAGGTCGTTGCGCTCCTCACACGATAGTCGAGCCGACAGCTATTCCGAGGTTTTTCTACAGGCTCAACGCTGGCGCTCACCGGCCGGAGGGCGAGCAACGCGAGCCCCCGGCCCGGTGCAGCGCGATGTTGGGCAGCAGTGCCTTGGCGGCCATCACTCCATCACTCAATGATCCGTTCCGCCCGTAGCAGGAGCGACTGCGGGATCGTCAGCCCGAGCACCTTGGCGGTCTTCATGTTGATGACCAACTCGAACTGCGTGGGTTGCTCGATGGGAAGGTCGGCGGGCTTGGCTCCTCTGAGGATTTTGTCCACGAAGACAGCAGCCCGCCGCCAGCCCTGGGGCCATAGGCGAGAAGACCGCCGGCCTCGGCGAACCCAGGGTTGTAGTAAATCGTGGGCAGTTTGCTCTGAAGCGCCAATTTTGCGAGCTGACCTTGGACCAGGGTTATCCCAGGTGAGGCCATGAGGATGAGACCCTCAGCACCGCCGGTTCGAGCAGCAGACACGACACCGTCAAGTGCTGGGCTCCTCCGGAGTTCCAGGACCCTGGCGTCGAGGCCCAGGGCGCGCGCCGCCTCCTGAACGGTCCTGACCTGATTCCGAGTCCCTCCCTCATCCCAGATCACCGCGAGGCGGGACAGACCCGGGACCGCCTCTTTGAGGAGCTGAACGAGCTTTCCCGCCAACTCTCCCGTCTGGAAGGAGAGCCCGGTGATGTTTCCGCCGGGCCGAGCGAGACTAGTCACGAACCCGTGAGCGTCAACGTCGTCCATCCGACCCATTACGATTGGAATGCTTCCGGTGGCGCGGCGCGCCGCCCCGACGCCTTGCGGCCCGGAGGCAACGATCACGTCCACTTTACGGCGGACCAGTTCTGCAGCGAGTGCCGGCAGTTGGTCGAGTTTGCCCTCCGCCGACTGCACGTCCAAGACAATGGTCTGGCCTTCGGTATAACCGAGTTCGCGCAGACCTTGACGCAGATCCCGTAAGTTTTCGGTTCCCGGCGAATTCAACAAGACTCCGATGCGCGGTATCTTCGCCGCGTGCTGCGCCTTGGCGGCGAGCGGCGCAGCGAGAAGCAGGAGGACCGCAGCGGTGGCGAGCCGGGTGATCGTGAATCTCACAACCATCCATCCCTGGTGGGCCATCCACCGCAACCGGAGAGAGCCGCGCGGATCGTCATTGCTGTGGTAGACGCCACTGGTCGGCCCAACGCTCACGCTCAGCGGCCGGAGCGAGCGCAGCGAGCCCCGGACCGCTGAAGCGTGATGTTGGGCAACCGCGCATCACTCTATGACCTGGTCCGCTCGCGCAAGCAGCGGCGGTGGGATCGTGAGGCCGAGCGCCTTGGCGGTCTTCACGTTGATGACCAACTCGAACTTTGTCGGCTGCTCGATGGGAAGATCGCCAGGCTTCGCACCCTTCAGGATCTTGTCCACGAATGCCGCCGAGCGCCGGTTGATGTCGTTGACGTTCGCGCCGTAGGACATGAGGCCGCCGGAGTCAGGAAACTGGCGGAAGTTGTACATGGCGGGCAACTGTCGCTGCGCGGCCAGCGCCACCACCTTGGCCCGGTTGGGCTCGATGACCAGTACGTCGCGGCGGACGAGGATTGCGCCGACCCGCGTCTGGCTCATCGTGGCGAAGGTCGGGGCGAGGTCTTCCGGGAGGTTCACCGGGAAGTCCTTCACCTCGAGCTTGAGCGCGCGCGCGGCCGCCTCGATCTGCCTTTTCGCGGCGTCGTAGCCCGGCGAGGCTCGGTTCCGCAGCACGGCGACGCGGGAGAGATTCGGCACCGCTTCCTTGAGCAGCGCGATCTGCTTGCCGGCTAGCTCTTCGGCGTCGAGGGTGAGCCCGGTTGTGTTCCCGCCGGGGCGGGCCAGGCTCGCGACGAATCCCTCTCCGACCGGGTCGGGGAGCGTGGACATCACGATCGGGACCGTGCGAGTCGCCTGCTGCGCCGCCCGGACGCCCTGGGGCGAGCTCGCCACGATCACGTCCACGGGGAGCCGAACTAGCTCGGACGCCTGTTCGGGCAGGCGCTCGGGCTTGCCCTCGGCGTACCGGTACTCAATGAGGATAGTTGTTCCCGGCGTCCGGCCGAGGTCGCGGAGGCCGCCCTCGAAGGCCTCCCGCTGTCCAAAGTCGCCGGGCGGAGGGTTGCCCGGCCGGAGCACGCCAACGCGCGGGATCTTCAGCGGCGGCGGCGACTGGGCGGCGACCGACCCGGCAACAAGTAGAACGACAGCGGCGGTGACGAGACGGCTAATCGTCGACTTCACAACCATCCGGCTCCCGTAGGCAGTCCTTTCAACCGAAGAGGCTCTCTTGTCTTCACGGCGGCATTACCCACCTCTCGTCTGCCCAACTTGTAATTCCCCAGAACTGCGTAGCCGCACCGAGGCTGCGCCTCTTGCAGGGTATCGCGGTTGAGGGTGTCGGTGATGAGCGTAAATCGTGCCTGATCTGACGGGTACTTCGCCCCACCACCAGGCCCCTGACTTCGTAGGTATCCAGACCGGGATAATTCAATTTACCGAGCGGAACCCATCGGCTTCGGTGGTCACGGGTCGAGGAGGCGGTCAGCAGGCTCGTGAGACACCTGCCGGAGCGCGGTGGATCTGCAACGCTAGGCGAGGAGAGTGGGCACTCCCTTCACGGCCCGTGTCGCAGCGAACTTGACCTTCGTGACGGGCTGATCCGGGTGCGCCGGATTGGGAACAAGCCGTCGCCGCCGAGAGTCCACGAACAGGTCGAGCTTCTCGAGCACCGTCTGTCCTATCAGGACCTCGTCACCGAGTATCAGGGCTTCCTCGAGAGTGTCTCTCCCGTCGATCTCGACGACGAGAGGCTCTGTCACGCTGACGGCCTCCGTGCGTCCATCGGCGTACTCGGCCACTCGCTGGCCTCGAACGCCGAGACCGAGACGAGTGGCGACTTCGGGCGGGACGACCATGCGAACTGCGCCGGTGTCGACAAGCGCATCCGTCTCGTAGGTCCTGACCTGTTCTGGCGCCATCATGCCCCGTCGGACCAGGGCCTCGTCCACCGCGTTCGTCAGCTTGACCGCGACCCGAACCTCGCCCATGCCTGACTGTGACCGTTCCAATGATCAGGCACCTCCTCCCGCCCTTCAATCCTCGGCCCCCCGGAGGCGCGAGCGCCGACGAAGGGCCGAGGATCTTCGATCAGCTTTGCGTCAGCGGCCTATTCCCTTGTGCAGCTCGGCCAGCGGCACGATCCGCCCGTGCAGCGGCAGGATCTGGTCCACGACCAGGTTGAGCCGGTTGATGTTGTCCGCCAGGCTCACCCAGGTCGGGTTCAGCGTCGTAGCCGGCGGCGCATTCGGAGCCGGCGGCGTGTACACGTCCGCCTCGATCAGGAGCTTTTCCTTGGGGAGGTGCACCATGACGATCCCGGCATGGTGGACGTTGTCGGTGATGTGGTGGATGTCCACGGTCCGGGTGCCGTCGGTCAGCGTGCGGCGAACCCCGGTGCCTTCCACCGTTCCCTTCTTGCCCGACTTCGCCAGGCGGTCGGGGCTCACGGTGGCCTGAGCGGCCAGCGTCTTCTCGAGGAAGGCCTTGTTCGCGTCGTGGGCGATAATGGTCACGCCCTCGGCCGCGACGGCCCGCAGACCGCCGGAGTGATCGAAGTGGTGGTGGGTGGCGATCACGTACTTGATCGGCTTGCTCGAGAGCTTTTTGATCTCCCCCAGCACGGCAGCGGCGCGATCGTCGTTGATCGGGCTTTCCACGACGATCAGGTGATCCTTCATCTCGATCACGACGCTGTGGTGGGTGCCTCCGGTGACGTACCAGACCCCGTCGGCCACCATCTGGCTCGTCACCCGGGCGTAGGGGGCGGGCGTCTGGAGAATCGGGTCGGGGATCGTGATGTTCACGGCGGCGTTGGGTTGGACATCGGTCACCGTCAGGTCGAGAGCGGGGTGGCCGCCGATCACCTGCCGGATCTTGGTCGGGAACTTCACGCCGCCGAAGTCCTTGTAGTCCGAATAGCGGATCTCGACCGGCATGTCGCCGAGCACAGCGTTCGGGACGACGGCGTCGATCTTCTCGACCAGGTTCTGGCTATCGACGATCGCCCGGACCCGGAAACGTCCGGGAACGGCGAACGAGATCGTGTTGCCCTGGACGGTGGCGTTGTTCGCCATTGCCATCTTGACGACCCCGTGGGGCGTGGTCCAGAGCTGAAGCTGCCGATCGAGCAGCGCGACCGGCGCCGGGTTGGTCGCATCGCCGACCACGTTCCAGGCAAAGTCGCCACGCGCCGCGAAGTTTTGGCGCTGTTCGCCGCCGGGCGGAATTCCACCTGCACCGCCGCCGCGCTGTGGGTTCTCGCCCAGCGTCCGCACCAGCTCATCCCGAATGGACGCGGTCTCGTAGCTGACCGCCCGCGTGTAGCTCTTGACGACGAACCGCGGCCAGGGCAGGTCGGGGGTGTAGCTCTGGCCGACGAAGAAGTTCACGCCATTGCCCGAATACTGGATCGACTTGACGCTGGCCGCGCCCATCGCCTTCGCGACGCCCTCGAGGGCCGCGCGAGCATCCTGCGCGTACCCGGCGAGCGGGGAGATGAGCAAGAGGACGGCCATGAAAAGGAGTGGTCTGCGCATACCTGACCTCCCTGGGCGGTCGGATCGGTGGTCGGGATGCTAGCAGCGCCCGTGGCTGGCGTCAAACGCCCGAAGCGCGTAAAGTCCCGGGTGGTTCACTCATACCACTCCGTCACTGTGAAAGGAGCAGACCTTGAGCACACAGCCCTCCGCACCCACCGCTCGTGACGTGGTCCGTCAAGTCGCGCCGAAGCTCATCGACCTCAGCGAGAAGGTCCTCTTCGGCGACGTCTGGGA
>JAHFDK010000267.1:0-3946 GCA_023249095.1 Candidatus Rokuibacteriota bacterium
CTACGACATCACGCTGCACGAGCTCAGGATCGAGTGCTTTTTCGCCGCCGACGCGGCGACCGAAGAGGCGCTTCGCCGCTTGTAGGGACTCCGCCGGCTACGCGCGGGTCGCCGACGACGCCGTCGCGTACCGGGGCATCACTTCGGACGCGAAGAGCGCGATGGATCGCATCGCGTTCTCGTGGCTGATATCGCCCCACTGGAACGAGCAGACGAAGTAGTTCGCCCCGGTCGCCACGTACTCTTCCATGTACTCCAGCACCGCCCGCGGTGTTCCGGCCAGGGCCACCCCGCCGAGGCGGTTGGGATGGGAGCCTTGCTTCACCTGGTCGAAGCGCTCGAGCTCGGCGTCGATGTCCCGCCGCAGCTCTCGCGTCGGCAACCCCTTGGGGCGCTCCCCGACGAAGCCGAACGATCCGTCCTTCGTCTGCATGAACTGGGTGAGCCCGCGCTTCTCCGCTTCGAGACGGCGTGGGGCGGCGAGGTTCCAGCGATATTTTTCCCACGCGGGCCTGGCGATCCTCATCGCGTCCTCGTCCGTGTCCGCCACCACCAGGTGAACCACGAGGCCGATCATCGGCTCGTCGCCTTGCACCGTCAGGGCGCCCACGCCCTGGTGCTCTTCCCACGCGGCGCGATAACGCGGGACCGCCACCGCCAGCCCGTCGATGGAGCCGACGATGATGGTGTGCATCCTCTCCATCGCCGCCGTGACGGGATTGCGCATGTACCACATCGGCGGATACGGCTTCTGGATCGGGCGCAGATACATCGGGAGGTTCTCGAAGGTGTGGAAGCGGCCGGTGTACGTGAGCTGGTCGTGACTGAGGCCCTCACGGATGATCGCCAGCGTCTCGAGATAGCGCGCGTAGTTCGTCTCCGGGTCGGCCTCCTGACCCCAGAAGTAGGCCTCCATGACGCCGCCTCGGCCCACCCCGATCTCCAGGCGCCCGTCGCTCAGGTTGTCGAGCATGCTGATCTCTTCGATGAGGCGAAGCGGATGGTGGAGCGGCAGGACGTAGACGCACGGGCCGAATCGCATGCGCGTCGTGCGCTGGGCCACGCTGCCCAGGAACACGTTCTGCGACGGGGCCAGGCTGTGGATCGCCGGTGTGTGGTGCTCCGCCAGGTGATACGCGTAGAAGCCGGCCCGGTCGAGGCGCTCGATCTGGACCAGCCGCTCGCGATAGATCTGATCGAGCCGCTGGCCCGGCACCGGCTCGATGTGGTCGAAGACCCCGAATCGTAGTGTCATGCCGCCTCCTGGCCGGGACCTAGTCGACCGCCTTGTACATCCGCTCGTCGTAGAGCGCGCCCGTCATCGTTGCGAGCTTGTCGCGGAACTCGCGCGTCGCCGCCGCCATCGAGTGCGCCTCGACCGCCTTCGCGTCCTTCCACATCTCGACCACCGTGAAATGATTCGGCCGGTTGGTCTGCTGCACGACCTCGAAGCGCAGGTTGCCGGCGCCCCGCCGGCTCTCGTCGCCGAGCCGCTTGAGCGCCGCGACCCCGTCGTCCTTGCGCGGCGGAATGACGTCGACGTGCGTCGCCACATAGATGGCGTCGCGCACCGAGGCCGCGTCGAACGGGCCGATCGAGAGCGCGACGTGCACGCGCTCGTCGGTCGGGGCGTTGCGGATCACCGCGATCTTCTCACGCGTCTCCATCGAGCTCGCGCCTTTGCCGTGCGCCTCGAACGCCTTCTGGTCCTTCCAGATCTCGAGGATGGCGAACTGATGGGGCTGGTCGATGCGTTGCACGACCTCGCATCGTAGATTTCCGCCCTCCTTGCGGGTCGCCTCGCGGTAGCGCTTGAGCAGCGTCACGGCGTCCGCCTTCGACGTCGGCATGACCTCGACGTAGGTCACCGAGAAGATGTTGCCCTCGATCGGCGCGGGCGCCGGGGCTTGAGCCCGCGCGTCTCCGACCGCGCCGATCGCGATCACGACCAGGCCGAGGAAGAGAACCCGAAGGAACGGTTCCATGGCGTCACCCCCCTGCATGCTACCTCAGGCGGCGAGCGCAGATTGGAGGTTTCGGGCAAACTCTGCGAGAAGCGTGTCGGCCTTCTTCTTGATGACGGGCTGACCGAACTCTCCGATCTTGCCGAGCACGGCGAGGTCGGTCTCGATCAGCAGACGCGTCCCCCCCTCGCCCGGAGCCAGCGTGAGGCTCATGCGGGCTCGGATCCCTCCGCCTAACCGCCGGTCGTTCGCCTCGGCTCGCATGCGCGCTCGCCAGACGTTGCGATCCCGTTCTTCGACGGTCACGGTGCCCTGAAGGGCGAGACGGATCGGGCCGACCTGAAACTTGAGGCTCCCTCGGTAGGCGCTCGCATCGACGACCTCGATGGTCTCGACCCCCGGGACGCAGCGCGCGACCCTCGGGAGCTCCATCAGGAAATCCCAGAGGCGCTCTCGCTCCACGGGGATCACGCACTCCTGCGTGAACGTCAACGCGTCCTCCTAACGACGTGGGGGGCCCCGACATGGCCCCCCACACCCCCCAACGCTCGGCACGCCGCGGCGGAGCCGTGGCGCGCCTCGGCCCCCCCCCAACGCTCGGAGCGCCCCGGGAAACCCGTGGCGCTCCTCGATCCGCCTACCGAGCCGAGCGCCGCGCCGCCTCCCAGGCTTGCGTGAGCGCCCGTCCGACCATGACCCCGGCCATCTCGCGCTTGTACGCGGCCGACCCGCGGTGGTCGCTCAGCGGATCCACCTGGCCTTTGACCGCTTCGCCCGCGGCTCGCAGCAGGCTCTCGCTGAGCCGCTGGCCGGAGAGGAGGGCCTCCGCCGCCATCGCACGCAGCGGCGTCACGCCGACCGAGCCAAGCGCGATGCGCGCTTCGCGGCAGCGCTCGCCGTCCGGCTCCACGGTCACGATCGCGGCGACGGCCACCGTCGCATAGTCGTCAGCGGTACGAGGAAGAAACTTGAGGAAGGTCGCCCCGCTCGCAACGGGGAGGAGGGGCACCGTGACCGCCGTCACGAGCTCGCCCGGCTCGAGCGCGGTCTCGTAGTAGTCGCGGAAGAACTCCCCCAGCGGGAGCTCCCGGTGGCCCCGCGCTCCGCGGATCTCCACTCTGGCGCCGAGCGCCAGGAGCGTCACGGGAGGATCTTGATTCGGGTCGGCGTGAGCGAGCGCTCCACCGATGGTAGCCATGTGGCGGATCCGGACGGTCGCCACGCGGCGAAACGTCTCGGCGAGAACGGGAAGCCGCTCCCGCACGAGCGGCGAAACCTCTGCCTCTCGATGGGTGACGAGAGCGCCGAGCCGAAGGGCGCCGTTGGTCGCCTCGATCCGGTTCAGCCCCTGGACGTCGCGCAGGCTCACGAGGCAGCCCGGACGAACCAGATGCTGTCTCAGCATGGTCACGAGCGCGGTTCCGCCCGCAACGACTCGCGCGTCCTCGCCATGCTCACGGAGGACGGCGAGGGCTTCATCGAGCCCTCGCGGGGCGCGATACTCGAAGGCGTTCACGCTCGACTCCGCTCGGCCGCGGCCCGGATCGACTCGACGATCTTGTAATAGCCCGTGCACCGGCAGAGATTCCCGACCATCCATTCCCGGATCTGCGCGTCGCTCGGGTCCGGGATCGCATCGAGGAGCGCCTTGGCCGACACGACCTGGCCCGGCGTGCAGATGCCGCACTGAAAGCCCCCCGCGTCCATGAACGCCTGCTGAACCGGGTGGAGTCGCTCGTCCTCGGCGAGCCCTTCGACCGTGGTCACGGCGTGGCCATCCGCGAAGACCGCCAGCGCGATACAGGAACTGATCATCTTCCCATCCAGCAGCACGGTGCACGCTCCGCAGACGCCGACGCCACACCCTTCCTTGGAGCCGGTGAGCCCCAGATCGTACCGGAGGCAGTCGAGGAGCGTGCGGTAGGTGGGAATCTCCACCTCGTGCGACGTCCCGTTGACGATGAGGCGGATCACACGAGTCA
>JAHFDK010000267.1:4046-8349 GCA_023249095.1 Candidatus Rokuibacteriota bacterium
CGAAGTAGACCTTCTCGGCCGTGATGGGGAGGTCGAGAATGCGGACCCCGCACGCGTCGGCGACAGCGTTGGCGATCGCCGGCGCGACCGCGCTGATGCTGCCCTCGCCGATGGCCTTGGCGTTGAACGGCCCGGGCCCCACCGCGTCTTCCAGGAGCACGGTCGTGAGCGGGGGAATATCCTGAATCGTCGGGAGCTTGAAGTCACCCAGGCTGAGCGTGCTGATCCGTCCGTCTTCGGTCTTCATTTCCTCCATCAGCGCGAACCCGAGCCCCTGGATGAGCCCGCCCTCGATCTGTCCCTGGTGGCCGATGGGATTGATGATGGTGCCGACGTCGTGCGCCGTCGTGAAGTGGCGCACCGTCACCTGGCCCGTCGCCGGGTCGACCGCGACCTCGGCGACCTGGGCGGTGAAGGACGTGACCGCGCCGTGCGCCTTGGCATCGTAGAAGTGCGACGCCTCCAGCGTTCGCCCCTCTCTCGCGGCGGCCTGAGCGATCGCGGACAGGGAGCTCGCGGGCTCTCCGAGCTTCGCGGCCTCCGCCTGGATCTGTTCCTTGAGCTTTTCGGCCGCGTGATACGCGGCGCGGCCGCCCGTGTGCGTGACCCGGCTCCCGCCCACGCCGGAGTCCGTCGTGAAGTCGTCGGTGGTGGCGACTTCGATCTCCACCTCGTCGAGGGACAGGCCGAGCACCTCGGCGACGACTTGACGGAGAACGAGGTGGGCGCCGGTCCCCGTGTCGGGCAGCGCCATCAACACGGTTACCCTGCCGTCGGTCTCCAAGCGCACGCGGGCATTCGTGAATCCCACCCCGATGTGGCGGTGTGTCATGGCGGCGCCGCGGCCGATCCACGGCCCGGCCTTGGGCTCGGACCAATGGCTCGCCTTGAGCGCGGCCTCGAGCGTCTCGGTGGCTCGTACGTGCTCGAGATGGTGGCCGTTGGCGAGGAGATCGCCGTCGCGCAGAAGGTTCCGCCGGCGGAACTCGGCCGGATCCAGCGAGAGCTCTCGGGCGATCATGTCCATCTGCGACTCCCCGGCGAAGACCATCTGGGGCTCGCCGGGCGACCGGGCGTGACCGCACGGGATGTTGTTGCTATAGACGCAGAACGATTCGATCAGGAGATGGGGAATCCGGTAGACGCCGGCGCCCATGCTGGCTCCTCCCAGATTCACGCTCGGCGCCGGCTTGAAGGCGGCGTAGGCGCCGCTGTTGAAGAGCGCCTTCACGCGCCGGGCGACGATCCGCCCGTCCTTGCTCACGCCGGTGCGCAGCGTGATGACGGCTGGGTGGCGCGGATTGCCCGCCATCAGCTCCTCGGTGTACCGCATGACCATCTTGACCGGCCGTCCGGTCGCGCGCGCCAGGTGATAGGCGAGCGGGAGATCCATCACCGAACCCTTGCCCCCGAAGTCGCCGCCGATGGGAGTCAGGTTGACTCGAATCTGCGCGGGCGGGAGCTGTAGCGCCTGCGACAGGAGCTCCTTGAGGCGGAAGGGCATCTTGTTCGACGCCCACACCTGGACCCGCCCATCCTCGTCGATCCCCACGACCCCCGCGTGAGGCTCGAGATAACCCTGGTGGTCGAGCTGCGTACGGAAGGTGTGCTCGAAGACCCGGTCGGCCGCTCGGAACCCGGCCTCCACGTCTCCCAGCTTGAACCGCAGGACCGATTGGACGTTCGGGTGAGGTCGCTCGGGCGGGGCTCCGTCGTACGCCCCGGGGTTCTCGTGCAGGATCGGCGCGCCGTCCTGGATCGCCTCGACCGTATCGAAGACGGCGGGGAGATCCTCGTACTCGACGTCGATGAGCGCCAGAGCTTCTTCCGCGATATCGGGGTCGAGGGCGGCGACCACCGCGACCCGCTCGCCGATGAATCGGACGCGGTCACGCGCCAGGAGCGGCATGTCGAACATGCGCCGTCCGACCAGAATGTTCGGAAGATCCCGGGCCGTGAGCACGGCCAGGACGCCGGCGAGGACCTTGGCCTTGGACGTGTCGATCCGGAGAATCCGCGCGTGAGGCAACGGGCTCCGGAGGGCTTTCCCCCAGACCAGCGCGGGGAGCGTCACGTCTCCCGAATAGCGAGCCTCGCCGCTGACCTTCTCGATGCCGTCAAGCCGTCCGATCGGCTTTCCTACGATGCGGTGAGCCATCATCACCTCCGGTCGTGCGACCCGCGGGACGTCGCGGGGCCGCTGTGCCAGCCACAGGCCGACCGGGGGCTGGGGCCCCCAGGCCCGAGGCGAGCGACACAAATGGCCCCGCCCTCCGAGGCGAGCCTACAAACGTGACGCGAGAGTAGTCGGAGGAACCGAAGAGGTCAAGGAAGCGCGTCGCCTCAAAATTATGGTTACCGCTGAGGAGGGGGTAACCGTGGCGCGCAAGAGCGTACAGGAGTACCTGGCTGCGCAGCGGGAGCGCTACGCCCGAGGCTCTCGAGTCGAGCGCACGCGTCTCCTGGACGAGATCGCCGCGGTGACGCGGTACCACCGCAAGGCGATCATCCGGCACCTGAGCGGCGATGACCGGCGCGCTCCCGGCCAGCGGCCGGTCGGCCGGCCGCGGCGCTATGGCCCCGCCGTCGCCAACGTCGCGGCGGTGGTGTGGGAAGCCGCCGGCGAGATCGGGGCGAAGCGCCTCCATCCCTTTGTGGGCGGGTGGCTCGCGCGGCTCATCGCCTTTGGCGAGGTCCGGTGGCCCCGGCGACCGCCGGGTTAGTACAGCAAGCGAGCCCTGTCCCCGACAACGATGACCGCGTCGGCTCGCTCCGTGGTGATCGCCGCGAAGGCCTTGTCGAGCTCGCTGGGGTCCCGGGCCTCCAGGGGTTGAAGCCGTACGCCCAATGCCCGGGCCGCATCCTGCGCATGTCGCGCGTGTGGTGCGTAGTGGGGATTGGCTGGATTCCCGAGGAGGGCCACCCGAGAGACCTTAGGAAGGACCTCCTTGAGCAGCTCCAACTGCTTTCCGACCAGCTCGGGCGTGATCAAGGACAACCCGGTGATGTTTCCTCCTGGGCGCGCGAGGCTGGCGACGAATCCTGTCGCCACAGGATCAGCGGTCCCCACCATGACGATGGGGATCGTCTCGGTCGCGTGCTTTGCCGCCGGGACTGCCGGCGAACCACCTGCCACGATGACGTTCACCTTGAGACGGACCAGCTCGACCGCGAGGCCGGGTAGCCGGTCGTACTTCCCCTCCGCCCATCGGAACTCAATGGCGATGTTCTGACCTTCCGCATAGCCCAGCTCGCGCAGGCCTTGCCGGAAGGCCTGAAGGAAACGCGGGAATCGTGGGTCAGAAAGGGAGCCCGGGGCTAGAAAGCCTATGCGGGGGAGGCTCGCCGGCTGCTGCGCGTCGCCGGCGAGCGGCACGACGAGGACTGCGGCGGCCAGGAGCACGATGAGAACGGCGATGAACGTGGTGGCGTGCATGGATCTTCCGCGTCTCCAGACCCGGCGACGACACATGAAGCCCCTCAACGGATAGTCGCTCCCCCTGTGCGGCGAACGCGCACGATAACCTGCGGCGGCTGAGCGCAGCGAAGTCGCCGGCGGGTTCATCGTGATGTTAGCGAGCCCTGTCGGGATCGACGAGGGCGAGGATCTTGCCGACTGCCTCCTGCAGGACATCAGCAGGCAGATTGCCGATGCGCCTAGCCTTTCGCACGCGCCAGTCAAGACTCTTGATTTGATCTGAGAGTATCGCCCCCTCGACACCAAGTCCCTGTGGGAGCAGCACTTCGAAGGGGTATCCCTTCACGTGAGAGGTAACGGGGCAGCAGATGGCCAACCCCACGCGGCGGTTGTATGAACTGGGAGAGATGACCACGGCGGGGCGATGGCCGGCCTGCTCGTGGCCCGCTTGGGGGTTGAACTGAAGCCAGATCAGGTCCCCGCGCGCGGGCACATAGGCCGCCACTACCACGCCTCGCGGCCGACTGCTCTACCTGTCGAGAGTTCGCCGTGCAGATTCCGTCGGGTTACTTTCCGGAGAAGCGCGTTCAATGAATATTTGCGAACTTGGAGCGGACGGACCAAGAGCCGACCGTCGTCCACCGACAGGTCTACAGTCGTTCCCTCCTCCACCTGGGCCTCGGCGGCGAAGGATCGCGGAATCCGCAACCCAAGGCTGTTGCCCCACTTCTGAATCTTCGTCTGCATAGGACCTCCACCGGATATACAATGAGTACACAGGACGAGCTCGCGGTCAAGAGCTCTTACTGCGTCGTCGTCTCGCAACGGTCAGGCTGAGCGGCGCGCGGTCTCGCGCGTCCGCTCAAGCCTGTTGTTAGGTTCCGC
>JAHFDK010000485.1 GCA_023249095.1 Candidatus Rokuibacteriota bacterium
TACTCGGGCTTCTCGCTCTCATCCCGGCCTTGGACCTAGCGATCGCCTTAGTGAATCGTGAAGTCATGGTGCTGCTCGGGCCCCGGGCGCTGCCCAGGCTGGCGCTCCGCGCCGGAGTACCAGCGGAGCTACGGACATTGGTTGTCGTACCGACTCTCCTGACAGGCTACGCCCAGATTGCAGAGCAGATCGAGCGGCTGGAAGTGCACTACTTAGCAAATCCAGATGGCGATCTGCGTTTCGCGCTGCTCTCCGACTGGACGGATGCGCCTCGAGAAACAATGCCGGGAGACGATGAACTCCTTGCTGCGACGGTTGAGGGCATCGCGCGGCTGAACCGACGCCACGGCCCCGTCCCAAATGGGAGTGATGGGGATGTGCGATTTCTCCTGTTCCACCGTAAGCGCGGTTGGAACGACAGCGAACGGAAGTGGATCGGGTGGGAACGCAAACGTGGGAAACTGTATGAACTGAATCGCTTGTTGCGCGGTGCCACAGACACCACCTTTCTGCCGACGGATGGCCGGACGCCTCTCGCCCCATCTGGCGTCCGGTATGTCATCACGCTTGATGCCGATACGCGGCTGCCGAGGGGGGACGCCTGCCGATTGATCGGCACCTTGGCACATCCTCTCAATCGGCCGAGGTTTGACCCTCTCGTAGGCCGAGTCGTTGAAGGATACGCCGTACTTCAGCCACGCGTCACGCCGACGCTGCCTCCCGATCGCGAGGGCTCTCTTTTCCAGAGGATCTTCTCGGGTCCGGGTGGCATCGACCCGTACGCCTCCGCCGTCTCCGACGTCTATCAGGACCTTTTCGGCGAGGGTTCTTACATCGGGAAAGGGATCTACGATGTAGATGCGTTCGAAGCGGCCCTCGCCGGACGGGTGCCGGAGAATGCCTTGTTGAGTCACGACCTGTTTGAAGGCATCTTCGCACGGGCGGGACTCGTCACCGATATCGAGTTCTTCGATGAGTTTCCCTCGCACTACGAGGTCGCTGCGGCCCGCCAGCACCGCTGGGCCCGCGGTGACTGGCAGTTGCTGCCGTGGATCATTGGGCACGCACGAGACACGAGCGTCAGTCAGAGCCGTACCTCGATTCCTCTGATCAGCCGTTGGAAGATGCTTGATAACCTCCGGCGCACGTTGTCGGCACCGGCTGCCTTTCTGACCTTGCTTGCCGGGTGGACGCTGCCGTTCGCTTCGCCGGTGATCTGGACGACGTTCGTACTCGCCACCATCACCCTCCCTCCCCTGTTACCCGTCCTGACTGGCCTGATCCCGCAGCGCCGCGGGATCTCGAAACGCAGCCACACGCGTGCGGTCGGCACGGACTTGGCCCGTGCCGTGTCGCACGTGGCGCTCATGGTGACGTTGCTTGCTCACCAGGCGTGGCTGATGACCGACGCGATTGTCCGGACGCTCTTCCGCGTGTATGTGACACGCCGAAATCTGCTCGAGTGGGTGACTGCCGCACAGGCGAAATCTGGGGGCGACCTCACCCTTGGCAGCGTCTATCGCGGGATGGGCGGGGCCGTGGCGCTCGCCGCCGTAGCAGGCATCCTCGTGGCGTTCGGGCAGCCGGAAGCCTGGCTGGTTGGCGCGTCGTTTGTTCTGCTCTGGGCGCTGTCACCCGCGGTGGCACGCTGGATCAGCCTTCCACCGCGCGCGGCTGGGGCGCAGCCCCTTTCGACAGAAGACGCTTGCACGCTCCGGTTAACCGCGCGCCGGACCTGGCGGTTCTTCGAGACTTTTGTCGGCCCAGAGGACCACGCCCTTCCCCCCGACAATTTTCAGGAAGAGCCGACACCAGTCGTGGCCCACCGTACGTCGCCCACCAACCTCGGGCTATATCTCCTGTCCACCATTGCCGCGCACGATTGCGGATGGCTCGGCACCCTGGCCGCGGTCGAGCGGCTCGAAGCCACGCTCGGAACGATGAATGGTCTCGAGCGTTTCCGTGGTCACTTCTATAACTGGTATGACACACGTGACCTCCGCCCGCTCGACCCGAAATACGTGTCCTCGGTCGATAGTGGCAACCTCGCCGGTCACCTCGTCGCGCTCGGACAGGCATGTCAGGAAATAATCGACCGCCCGTTGCTTGACCCGCAGGTACTCTCCGGGATTGCGGACGCCATCCTCCTCGTCCGCGCATCGGCACGTGCGATCGCCGACGACCGGCGCACGCAAACGGTTACCCGCAAACACCTGGACGAGGCACTCGATATCCTGACCACTGCGCTTGGTCCGGTCCCCGTCACTCCAGGGGAGTGGGTCCTGCGCCTCACTGAACTCGAAGCCCACGCTCATACCGTGGCGGACATTGCGCGTACGCTGACTGCGGAACGAGGGGACAGCGCTGATGCAGAGGTACTCGTCTGGGCGGAGGCTGTGCGCGCGGGTATCGCGAGCCACGCGCGCGACCTTGACCTGGCGCTTCCCTGGGCGCGGCTTGTCTGTGGGGACGCGCGCTCTCCCCGTGTTACGCCATCGGAGCCAGTGGTGGAGTGGACGGCGATCTCACATTTCCTTACCTCGCTCCCGACCCTGGCTGACACACCGGATCACTGCGAGATCGCCATACGCGAATTCACGACACTCCGCGCAAGCTTGGCGACCGAGGGTGTCGCACGAAACGACGCCCTTGCACGCATCGATGCCCTCGTCGAGAGCCTCGCGCGTTCAGCCGCCGCCTCTGGAGGACTGGTCCGCCGCCTTTCGATCCTCGTCCAGCT
>JAHFDK010000044.1 GCA_023249095.1 Candidatus Rokuibacteriota bacterium
TCGACCGCGGTGACGAGAAGCGGCAGGAGATTCTCGCGGCCGCGCGCCGCCCTCTCGAGCGCGTCGAGGGCCCGCCCGGCGGCGTCGCGATCCCGCGCGGCGCGCGCGCGCGCCACCCGCTCGGCGAGCGCCGGACCGACCGCCGCGTCCACCTGGAAGAGATTTCCCTGCGGGAGCTCGTCCGTCTCGAACTCGTTGACGCCGACGACGATCCGGGCGTGCTCCTCGACCTCGCGCTGGTGGCGGTAGGCTGCCTCCTGGATCTCGCGCTGCATGAATGGGATCGCGGCGACCGCGCCGCCCAGATCGTCGATCGTTCGGATGTAGACCCGCGCCGCCTCTTCGATCTCGTCGGTGAGGCGCTCGATGGCGAAGGCGCCGCCGAGCGGATCGGCGATGTCGGCGACCCCCGACTCGTGGGCGAGGATCTGCTGGGTCCGGAGCGCGATCCGGACGGCGTGCTCGGTGGGCAGCGCGAGCGCCTCGTCCATCGAGTTCGTGTGCAGGGACTGGCACCCGCCCAGCACGGCCGCGAGCGCCTGCACCGCGACCCGGACGATGTTGTTCTCGGGTTGCTGCGCGGTGAGCGTGCTGCCCGCCGTCTGCGCGTGGAACCGGAGCGCCAGCGCCCGCGGGTCGCGAGCGCGAAACCGCTCGTGCATGATCCGCGCCCACAGCCGGCGCGCGGCCCGAAACTTGGCGACCTCCTCGAGCAGATCATTGTGCGCGTTGAAGAAGAACGACAGCTGCGGGGCGAACGCGTCGACCGTGAGGCCGGCGTCCAGCGCCGCCTGCACGTACGCAATGCCGTTCGCCAGCGTGAAGGCCACCTCCTGGACCGCGGTGCAGCCGGCCTCGCGCATGTGGTAGCCGGAGATCGAGATCGTGTTCCAGTGGGGGACACGATCCGTGCAGTACGCGAACGTGTCGGTGATCAGCCGCATCGAGGGGCCGGGCGGAAAGATGTAGGTGCCGCGCGCGATGTACTCCTTGAGAATGTCGTTCTGCACCGTTCCGCTGAGGCGCTCGGCCGCGACGCCCTGGCGGCGCGCGGTCGCCACGTAGAGCGCCAACAGGATCGACGCGGTGGCGTTGATCGTCATCGAGGTCGAGACGCGGTCGAGCGGAATTCCCTCGAAGAGATCTTGCATGTCCTCGAGTGCGGCGATGGACACGCCCACCTTGCCCGCCTCACCGCGCGCCATGGGCGCGTCGGGGTCGTACCCCATCTGGGTGGGGAGATCGAACGCGACCGACAGGCCGGTCTGCCCCTGCTCCAGAAGGAAGCGGTACCGCTTGTTCGTCTCGACGGCGGAGCCGAAGCCCGCGTACTGCCGCATCGTCCAGAGGCGCTTGCGGTGCATCTCGGGATGGACGCCGCGGGTGAACGGGAACTCGCCCGGTGCGCCGAGCTCCGAGGCGAAACGCTCGGCCGGGGCGTCCTCGGGCCCGTAGACGGGCTTCAGCGGACTGCCCCAGGAGGTCTTGGACTCTCTCGCCTGGTCCGTCACAGACTCGCCTCGCCTGCGGCTGCGGCTCGCACTGCCATCACAGGGGGAGGTTTCCGTGCTTCTTCGGCGGGTTGGTGTCGCGCTTGGTCCGCGTGAGCTCGAGGGCGGCGCAGAGTCGCGCCCGCGTGTCCCGAGGCTCGATCACCTCGTCGATGTAGCCGCGCTCGGCGGCCACGTACGGAGTCGCGAGCATCTCGCGATACTCCCGCGTCTTGTCCTCCCGGAAGGTGGCCGGCGCTTCCGCCCGCTCCATCTCCCGCCGGTAGAGGATGTTGACGGCACCTTCTGGGCCCATGACGGCGATCTCCGCGGTCGGGTAGGCGAAGTTCGCGTCGCCACGGATGTGCTTGGACGACATGACGCAGTAGGCCCCGCCGTAGGCCTTGCGGGTGATCACCGTCAGCTTGGGGACCGTGGCCTCGCAGTACGCGTACAGGAGCTTGGCGCCGTGCTTGATGATCCCGCCGAACTCCTGCGTCGTTCCCGGCAGGAATCCCGGCACGTCCTCGAACGTCACGAGCGGGATGTTGAAGCAGTCGCAGAAGCGGACGAACCGCGCGCCCTTGAGCGAGGCGTTGATGTCGAGGCATCCGGCGAGATGCGTGGGTTGATTGGCGACGACGCCGACCGGCCGGCCGCCCAGACGGCCGAAGCCGACGATGAGGTTGGGCGCGAACCCGGCGTGGGTCTCGAAGAAATAGTGCTCGTCCAGCACCGTGCGAATGATGTCCAGCATGTTGTAGGGCTTGTTCGGCTGATCCGGCACGATGGACTGCAGACTTTCGTCGCGACGGTCGACCGGGTCCCGCGTCGGCCGGAGCGGCGGGTCCTCGAGGTTGTTCTGCGGAAGGAACGTCATCAGCTCGCGGATCAGGGCCAGGCACTCCTCCTCGCTGTCGGCGGCGAAGTGCGCGACCCCGGAGGTGGTGGCGTGCGTCCTGGCCCCGCCGAGATCGTCGGCCGACACGGTCTCGTGGGTGACCGTCCGGATGACGTCCGGGCCCGTGACGAACATGTACGAGGTGTTCTTCACCATGAAGATGAAGTCGGTGAGCGCCGGTGAGTACACCGCGCCTCCGGCGCACGGCCCCATCACCGCCGAGATCTGGGGGACGACGCCCGATGCCAGCGTGTTGCGCAGGAAGACCTCGGCGTAGCCGGCGAGCGAGACGACGCCCTCCTGGATCCGTGCCCCTCCCGAGTCGTTGAGCCCGATGATCGGCACGCCCGTCTTCATCGCAAGATCCATGATCTTGCAGATCTTGCGGGCGTGCGTGTCGGAAAGCGAGCCGCCGAACACCGTGAAGTCCTGGGCGAATACGAAAGCCGGCCGGCCGTGGATGCGACCCGAGCCCGTGACGACGCCGTCGCCGAGAGTCCGCTGCCCGGCCATGTCGAAGTCGTGGCTCTGGTGGACAACGAACTTGTCGACCTCCATGAAAGACCCGGCGTCCAGCAGGAGCTCGAGCCGCTCGCGCGCCGTTTTCTTGCCGGCCTTGTGCTGGCGGCGGACGCGCTCGTCACCGCCGGCGAGCTCGGCCTCCACGTTACGGCGTCGCAGATCCCCGAAGCGCTCATCGCTCGACATCAAGCTGGTAGTTTCATTGACTTTGGTTCGATTTTCCACCAATAATTCAGGCCCATGCCTTTCTGGGTCCAGCTGCTCCTGTCGCTGGCGGCCTTTGCCTTGTTGCTGGCGCTCGTGGCGGCGGTCTGGGCGCTCCGCCGGATGGCCCAGCGCGCCGAGGCGGTCCTGACGATCATCGAGCAGGAGCTCCGGCCGCTCATCGGCCAGGCGCTGGCACTCACCGAGGACGTGCGGACGCTCACCCGCGAGGCAAGCCGGGAGCTCGAGCGCGTCGGCGCCGTCACCGACCGCGTCGACGACATCGCCACCGGGCTCAGCCGGTTCGTCGGGACGCTGAGCGGCCTGACTCGCGCGGGGCAGATCGTCGGCGTGGCGGCCGGGCTCAAGAAGGGCCTCGACGTGTTCGTCCATCGTTTCAGGCACCAAGGAGACCACCATGAGTGACGAGCGACGCGATACGGGCGGGTACATGGGCTGGTTCCTGTTCGGCGCGGTGCTGGGCGCCGCCGCCACCATCTTGTTGACGCCGAAGACCGGGGCGCAGGCCCGCGAGCTCCTGGCCGACCGGGGCGGTGACGTGGCGCGTCGCGCGCAGGAGTTCGCCAACGAGGCGCAGGGCCGCGCCGGTGAGTGGCTGGACAAGAGCCGCGAGATCTTCGAAGAGCAGACGCAGCGCCTCATGAGCGCGTTCGAGGCCGGCCGCGACGCCATGCGGGAGGAGATCCGGAGGGGGTCCACCGAGTCACGTGGCTGAGATCGAGGTCCCCAACCCCGACGAGCTCCACGAGCGCGGCGAGACGACGTTCGGCCGTCGCGCCGCGCTCACCACCGCGATCTACGCGGTCGTGCTCTCGATCGCGTCGCTCGGCGGCAACAACACGGTGAAGGAGATGCTCCTCGCCCAGCAGCAGTCGTCCGACCAGTGGGCGTTCTACCAGGCCAAGGTCATCCGCGAGCACCAGTACCGCGCCCAGAAGATGCTGCTCGAGACGCAGCTGGCCGAGCCCTCGAGCCTGAAGGGGGCCGAGCGCGGCAAGGTCGAGGCGCTCGCGAGCAAGTTCGCCGAGGAAGAGAAGCGCTACAACGCCGAGAAGAAGGACATCGAGAAGGACGCCAAGAAGCTCGAGCTGGCGCGGGACGTCCGCCGGGAGCGGCACCCCTATTTCGAGTTCGGAGAGGTCCTCCTGCAGGTCGCGATCGTGAGCGCGTCCGTGTCGATTCTGTCCACCTCACGCCCGATGTTCTGGTTCTCGCTGGTCCTCGCGGCGCTCGGCGCGGCGCTCGCCCTGAACGGATTCACCCCGCTCTTCACGCTGCCCTTCCTGCACCATCACTGAGCGTCAGCGGCTGCCGGGAAACTCGCCGGGCCCGGCGGCCGCCCGTGGGATGACACTGATCCCGCCGTTGTCCTCGAGCACGGCGGCCCGCACGTGCTCGACGTCGGCGACGCCGCTGCGGCGGAGCGCTGCGTGCAAATCCTCGAGCGAGATGCGCTCCCGATTCAGATTCTTCTGGAGGATGCGGCCGTTGTGGACGAGGAGCGTCGGCTGCGCTTCGAGCAGATGGCGCAGCCGCTTCGAGCGGAACGTCACCTCGACGATGGCGTAGTTCAACGCCAGAATCACAACCGCACCGAGGAGTCCCCCGCCGAGGGAGTTGTCGGGGCCGATGATCGCGTTCTGGACCACGTTCGAGATGATGAGGAGCAGGACGAGGTCGAAGGGGGTGAGCTGACCGACCTGCCGCTTCCCCGTGAACCGGAATGCCGCCAGCATGAAGAGGTAGACGACGACCGCCCTCAGCACCTTCTCCGCGACGGCGATGTCGGGCTGCCATATGCTCGCCATTGTGTCTCCTTTGGCTCAGCGCGTCGGGGCTCGACCCGCCCGCGAGAGTGCTTGATCCAGGTTCGACGACGCCAGGGGATAGTTGGGCTTGATGCGGAGAGCGTCGCGGTACCTCGTGATCGCCTCCGCCCACTTGCCTTGCTGGGCCAGCGCTCTTCCCCAATTGTTGTAGGCTTCGGCAGCGTTGGGATCGATCCGGACCGTCTCGCGATAGTGGGAGATCGCCTCCTCGAGCCGGCCGGCTGCGAACAGCGCGTTGGCCCAGTTGTAGTGAGGGACACTGTGGGGCCTGAGACGCAAGGCCTCGCGATACTTGGCGATCGCCTCCTCCCACTTGCCCTGCTGGGCCAGCGCCCTTCCCCAGCTGTTCGGGGCCTCGGCGTCCGTCGGATCGATCCTGACGGCTTCGCGGTAGTGAGCGATCGCCTCCTCGGGCCGCCCGGCGCCGAGGAGCGCGTTACCCCAGTGGTAGTGAGGGACGGCGCTGTCGGGCATGAGGCGGAGAGCCTCGCGGTAGCGGTCGAACGCCGCACCGAGCATCCCCTGCTGAGCCAGCGCGTTCCCCCAATAGATTTGAAGGTCGGCCGCGCCGGGTCGCATCGACGAGGCCGTTCGGTAGTGCTCGATCGCTTCGTCCAGCCGGCCTTGCTGGCGGCGGACGTAACCCAGATGAGCGTGCACTACTGACGACGGAGCGATCGCGAGGGCGTGTGACCAGAGCCGCTCCGGATCGTGCCAGACCGCAACCTGCTTCCAGGTGAGGGCCACCAGGACCGTCACGACGAGGGCAGCGGCGCCCGTCGTGACGAACGCGATCGACTGGCTGCGCCCCGGGCCCCTCCACGCACGCCAGCTCGCCAGGACCCCAGCGCCGGCAACCATCGCCACGGAGAGCGACGGGAGATAGCTGTAACGGTCGGCGCTGATCTGGGGTCCGTTCTGGAAGATGCCGGACACCGGCAAGAGTGTGACCACGTAGACGAGCCAGGCAGCAACCGGGGCAGGCCAACGACGGCGCACCAGGATGGCCAGCGCTGTGATGACGGCGGTGACGATTCCACTGACGAGGTACGGCGCGCTCAACGGGACGATCGGGGTCTTCAACGCGTAAAACGGCGATAGCTCGAGGGGGAGCACCGTTTTCCACAGATAGAAGGCGAGCCCGTAGAGGCTGATCGCGACCCGATCGGGCACCCCGAAGACGGCCATCGAGGCAAGGTTCGCACCGCTGCGGGCGGCGACGAGCGCGACGGGAATCACGGCGGCGCTCGCCAGGACGAATGGGACCTTCTCGGCCCACCGCCGGCGGGCCCGAGGACTCCACCAGTCTCCGGCGTCACCCCCCAGACGGCGGAGCGGATACACGTCCAGCACGATGAGAACGATGGGGAGCGTCACCGTGATGGCTTTGGAGAGGAGGGCCAGGAGGAAGCATCCGAGCGAGACCCAGTACCACAGTCGCCGGCGGATGCTCACGTCGATCGCGACCTCGGCGTCGCGCAGATGGGCCCAGATCGCGAGGAGGTAGAAGAGTCCGGAGAGGACGTCGCGGCGCTCGGTGACCCAGGCGACGGACTCCACCCGCAAAGGGTGGACGGCAAAGAGAAGCGCGACGAAGGCGGCGCTGAGTCGCCACGCCAGGAGGTCGACCGTCATCGCCGCCGGAATCGCGGCGCGCAGGAGCCGCAACGCGACGAGGTAGACAAGGGTCGCGTTGGCGGAGTGCAGCAGCACGTTGGTGAGATGGTACCCGGCGGGATTCATACCCCAGGCGAGATAGTCGAGACCCAGTGTCATCCACGTGACGGGGACGTAGTGCCCGAGGAGGACGGTCGTCCACATCCATGTGAGCTGGGTCCACCCGAGCCCGCGATAGTACGGGTTGGTGATGAAATTGTCGGGGTCGTCCCAATCGACGAAGTGGTTCTGCAGGGACGGTGCGAATGCGACGAAGGTCGTGACCGCCACACAGACAACGATCCAGGCGCGGACGCCCCGGGTTGCGGGAGTCCGCGTGGCCCGCGGGCCCGGCGACGTCCGAGTCAGATGTGGATTGCCTGGCCGAGTGCGGCCAGCGTCGCTTCCAGGGCCGCCTCGGACAAGGTCGGGTGGGCGTGGATCGTGTGGATGATCTCCTCGAGCGTGGCCTCGAGCGTGCGCCCCACCGCGAACTCGTGGATGATCTCGGTCGCCTCGGCGCCGACGATGTGGACGCCGAGGAGCTCCCCCGTCGCCTTGTCGGCGATCACCTTGACGAACCCCTCCGTCTCGCCGAGCGCGACCGCCTTGCCGCTCGCCGTGAACGGGAACTTGCCCACGGCGACCTCGCGCCCGTTCTCTCGGGCGCGCGCCTCGGTCACCCCGATCGAGGCGATCTGCGGGCGGCAGTAGGTGCACGACGGGACGTTCCCGTAGTCGACGGGGCGCGGGCTCTTGCCCGCGATCGCCTCGGCCGCCACGACCCCTTCGGCCATGGCCTTGTGCGCGAGCAGCGGCGCGCCCGCCATGTCGCCGATCGCATAGAGTCCCTTCACCGACGTTTCCATGTGCGGCGAAACCTTCACGAAGCCGCGCTCGAGCTGCACGCCGATACCCTCCAGCCCGAGCCCGGCGATCCTGGCGGTGCGGCCGACCGCCATGAGCACCTGCTCGACTTCGAGCTTCTCCCCCTCGAGGTCGACGACGACGCCGGCGCCGCCGGGCTTCACGGAGGCCACCTTGACGCCGGTCTTGAGGGCGATTCCCCGCCGCGTGAACGCCCGCGTCAGCTCCTTCGAAACCTCCTCGTCTTCGACGGGCACGATGCGCGGGAGCGCCTCGACGAGCGTGACCTGGACGCCGTACGCGGCGAAGACGTCGGCGAACTCCACGCCGACCGCCCCCGCCCCGATGACGGCGATCGACCTGGGCGCGCGCTCGTTCCGCACGGCGCCGTTCGAGGAGATCACCGTCTTCTCATCGATGGCGACCCCGGGAAGCGATTTCGGCTCGGAGCCGGTGGCCAGGATGAGGGCGCGCGCCTCGATCGTCTCGGCGGCGGTCGCCTCCTTCACCTCCACCACATTCTTCGCCGTCAGCGTCCCACGTCCGGGAAACAGGGTGATCTTGTTCTTCCGGAAGAGGAACTCGACGCCCTTGGCCATCCGGTCGGCGACCTTGCGGCTCCGCTGGACCGCTTCGGCGTAGTTCGCCTCGAAGCCGCTCAGGCGGATCCCGAACTCGGCTGCGCGGCCGAGGAGCGTGACGACCTCCGCGTTTCGCAGCAGCGCCTTGGTGGGGATGCAGCCCCAGTTCAGGCAGACCCCGCCCGGGCGATCGTCCTCCACGGTCGCGACCGAGAGCCCGAGCTGGGCGCACCGGATGGCCGCGACGTAGCCGCCGGGCCCGGTGCCCACCACCGCGACGTCGAATTTGTGCGTCGCCATCGCGCTAGACGAGCAGCCGCAGCGGCTCTTCGAGCAGGCGTTTGACGTCCTGCAGGAACCGCGCGCCCATCGCTCCGTCCATCACGCGGTGATCGCACGAGATCGTGATCGCCATCCGGCGCCCGACGCCAAGCCCCGAGTCGTCCACCACCGGCACGCGCCGCACCGACCCGACCGCGAGGATCGCGCCCTCCGGCGGGTTGATGATGGCCGAGAACTCGGTGACGTCGAACATGCCGAGGTTCGAGATCGAGAAGGTCGCCCCGGACAGCTCCTGAGCCCGGAGCTTGCGATTCCGCGCGCGCCCGGCGAGGTCACGGGCCTCGATGGCGATCTGGGCGAGCGGCTTCGCGTGACAATCACGCAGCACGGGCGTGATGAGGCCGTCGTCGAGCGCGACGGCGATGCCGATGTGCGCTCGATGGTAGACGCGGATCGCGTCGCCCTGGAGCGAGGCGTTCACGCCCGGGTGCTGCAGCAATGCCAGGGCGCAGGCCCGGATGACGAGGTCGTTCACGGAGATCTTGGGCTGGCCCTCCAGCGTGTTCAGCTGCTCGCGCAGCTCCCATGCGCGATCCATCGCGACCTCGCTGGTGACGTAGAAGTGGGGCACGGGCGCCTTGGACAGCGGCATCCGTCTGGCGATGACCGCGCGGATCTGAGAGAGCGGAAGGTCCTCGAACTCGGGGCCGGTAACCGCGGCAGCCACCGCCGTCGGCGCCACCGCCACGCCAGCGGCCTCGACGTCACGGCGGATGATACGGCCGCCCGGCCCCGTACCCTGGATGAGTCTCAGATCGACACCGGTCTGCGCCGCGATCTTCTTCGCCAGCGGCGAAGCCTTCACACGCCCGCCCTGCGGCCCTTGAGTCACGCCGACGGTGGCCGCGGGAGCCAGCGCGCTCACGAGAGCCGCCGGCCGCACGACCGACATGGGTGCCGCCGACGGCGTCGCGCCTGCCGGCCGCGGCGGAGGGGCGACCGCCGACGCCGCTCCCGCCGGAGGGGCCGGGGCAGGCTCGGCGCGAAGTGGGGTTTTCTGAGCGACCGAGCCTGCCCCGGCCCCTCCGGCGGGAGCGGAAGCGAGCAGCGCGGAGATGTCGTCGGCCGGATCGGCGATGACGCCGATCAGGGCCCCGATGGGCACCGTGTCACCGGCCGGAACCAGGATCTTGCGCAGGACGCCGGCGCCGAACGCTTCCATCTCGACGTCGGCCTTGTCCGTCTCGATCTCGGCCAGAATGTCGCCGCCCTGGATCCGATCGCCTTCCTTCTTCAGCCACTTGATGATCTTCCCGCTCTCCATCGCCTCGGAGAGCTTGGGCATCACGACCTTCGTGACGGCCATGACTCAGCCCCCGTTCGCGTTGCACACGCGCCGGACCGCGGCGAGGATCTTGTCCTTCGACGGCGTCTTGAGCTTCTCCAGATTGCGCGCGTAGGGCATCGGGGCGTTGGCGCCGGTGACCCGCTCCACCGGCGCGTCGAGATCGTCGAACGCCTGCTCGGTGACGAACGCGGCGATCTCCGAGCCCATGCCGGCGAAGCCCGCGCCCGCCTCCACGATGACGGCCCGATGGGTCTTGCGCACCGAGCCGATGATCGTCTCGGTGTCCATGGGACGCAGTGTCCGGGGATCGACCAGCTCGACCGAGATGCCTTCCTTCTCGAGCTCCTCCGCCGCCTCCATCGCCCGGTACATCATGCCCATGTAGGCGATCACCGTGACGTCGGTCCCCTCGCGCCGCACGAGCGCCTTCCCGAGCGGGATGAGAAACTCCGGGTCGTCGGGAACTTCGCCCTTGACGCTATAGAGGGTTTCCGACTCGATGAAAATCACCGGATTGTCGTCGCGGATCGCCGATTTCAGCAAACCCTTGGCGTCCATGGGCGTCGTCGGGCGCACGACCTTCAGGCCCGGCACATGATAGAAATACGTTTCCATCGACTGCGAGTGCTGCGCCGCCAGCTGCGCCGCCGGCCCGCCCGGACCGCGGATGACGATCGGCACGTTGAATTGCCCGCCCGACATGTAATGCATCTTGGCGGCCGAGTTCACGATCTGATCGAGCGCCAGGAGCGCGAAGTTGAAGGTCATCATCTCGACCACGGGACGCAGCCCCACCATCGCCGCGCCGATCCCAACGCCCGTGAACCCCGATTCCGCGATGGGCGTGTCGACGACGCGCTGCCCGCCGAATTCCTTCAAGAGCCCCTGCGTCACCTTGTAAGCGCCCTCGTAGAGACCAACCTCCTCGCCGATGACGAAGACGCGCGGATCCCGGCGCATCTCTTCGCGCAGCGCCAGGTTCAGGGCTTCGCGGTACGTCATCACCGCCATCTCACGCCTCCTTGTAGATGTCGGTGAAGAGCCATTCGCCCGGTGGCTCCGGCGAGGCGTCGGCGAACGCCACGGCCTCGTCGACGCGGTCGTTGACGTCCTTCTCGATCGCCCGCACGTCGGCCTCCGCGAGGAGGCCCGCGGCGAGAAGCTTGTCGCGGAACAGCACGATCGGATCCCGCAGCTTCTCGCGCTCCACCTCCTCCTTGGTCCGGTACACCGCGCCGGCTGGATCGCGCATGGAGTGGCCCCGGTACCGGTAGGTGTCCGCTTCGAGGAGCGCGGGCGTCTTGTGCTGCCGCGCCCGGGTGACCGCCCGCGCGACCGCCTCGCGGACCGCCAGGACGTCCATGCCGTCCACGCGCTCCGAGGGGACGCCGTAGGTCTGGCCGAACCGCCAGATCTCGGTCTGAGCGAGCGCGCGCTCCACCGAGGTCCCCATGGCGTAGCGGTTGTTCTCGCAGAGGAAGATCACCGGCAGCTTCCACAGGGCGGCGAGATTCATCGATTCGTGAAACTCCCCCTCCGGCACGGCGCCGTCGCCGAAGTAACAGACGATGACCTGGTCGCCCCCCTGATACTTGATGGCGAAGCCGACCCCCGCCGCGATCGGCAGGTGCGCTCCGACGATCGCGTGGCCGCCGAGGAAGTTGGTGCTCCGGTCGAACAGATGCATCGAGCCGCCCTTGCCCTTGCAGAGCCCGTCGCGGCGTCCGTAGAGCTCGGCCATAACGCGTTTCGGGTCCGAGCCCTTCGCCAGGCAGTGGCCGTGCTCGCGGTAGGCGGAGATCGCGTAGTCGTCCGGGCGGAGCACCGAGGTGGTGCCGACCGCCACCGCCTCCTCACCGATATAGAGATGGAGGAATCCACCGATCTTCCCGAGCGTGTACGCCTCGGCGGCCTTCTCCTCGAACCGGCGGATCAGGAGCATGTCGGTCAGCAGTTGCTTCGCGACGGCGGCGTCGACGCCCAGCCCCGAAGACGCCCCACCCCGTGTCAGTGTCTTGGCCATGACCTCTCCCTGCTACCAGCGCATGAGGCTCAAATCGTCCACCGAGAGCCGTCGGCGGACGCGAAAGATCGCCACGATGATCGCCAGACCGACGGCCACCTCGGCCGCCGCCACCGCCATCACGAAAAAGACGACCGCCTGGCCGTCGAGGTTCCCGAGCCGCTGCCCGAAGGCGACCAGGGCGAGGTTCGCCGCGTTCAGCATCAGCTCGATCGACATGAAGATCACGAGCGGGTTGCGCCGGATCACGACGCCCACCACGCCGATCGTGAACAGGACGGCCGACAATGTCACATAGTAGCTCTCAGGCACCATGTCTTTCCATCATAGGGTATCGGCTCGCCTCGGCCGGCGGGGCCCCAGCCCCGCGACGGCCTGCGGCTCGCACTCCCGGTATCGGCTCGCCTCGGCCGGCGGGGCCCCAGCCCCGCGACGGCCTGCGGTTCGCACTCCCGCCCATCGGCTCGCCTCGGCCGGCGGCGTCACGCGCGGCGCTTCGCGAGCAGCAGGACGCCGACCATCGCCGCCAGCAGGAGGACCGACGTCAACTCGAAGGGAAACAGGTAGCTCGTGAAGAGCAGCCGGCCCACTGCCGCGACACTGCCGCTCGGCGCGCCCGGGCCGCGCGGGCCGCTCCACTGCCCCGCGACGACAAACACCAGCAGCAGGCACAGGAGGGCGCCGACCGGCACGGCCAGCAGGCGGGCGCCGCGCCGAGGGTCCGGGCCGCTCTCCTCCTTGCCGGGGATCAGCACCATGATCGCGAACACGAAGAGCACCATGATCGCCCCGGCGTAGACGATCACCTGCGCCGCCGCGAGGAACTCGGCGCCCAGCATCAGATACAGGGCGGCGATGGCTCCGAGATTGACGATCAGGAAGAGGGCGCCGTGGATCGCGTTCTTTCTCAGGATGAGCCCCAAGGCCGAGCCGATCGCGAGCGCCGCCACGATGAAGAACGCCGCGTGCGCCATCAGGGTCTCCGGTTCGCCGGCAGCGGGATGGGCGCACGCGGGCGGCCGTCGGCGTGGGCGGGCTCGAGCGACAGCAGCATCTCCTTCGTGTAGATCATTCCACCGCGGCTGTAGGAGGAGAACTCCAGGATCCCCGTGTCCATGCGAATCGCGTCCTCGGGACACGCCTCCACGCAGTAGCCGCAGAACACGCACTTCCCGAGATCGATGTCGAAGCGTCTGGGCACCTTTTCGATCTCGGGGTTCGGGTGCTCGTCCGCGACGATGTAGATGCAGTGCGCGGGACAGACGGTCTCGCACATCATGCAAGCCACGCAGCGCGGCGAGCCGTCCTCGCGCCGCACGAGACGATGGAGCGAGCGCAGGCGCGGCGAGTACGGCCGCCGCTCCTCCGGGTACTGGATCGTGACCGCGCCGCTCACTCCCGACCATCCGAGCGCGCGGGCGATGTGGCGCCCCATGTTGCGGAAGAAGTGCGCCGCGGTCAGGCCGAGCCCCGAGAGCACCTCGACCAGATAGAGCCGCTGGCGGAGGTTCATTGGAGGGGGGGCCGTGAGGCCGGCTTGGACCGAGGGTGGCCTGAGACAGGCGCGAGTGGCTCCGACTCGCCCGGTCGCGCGCGGGGCGCGCGAAACGCGAGTGGCTCCGACTCGCCCGCTCGCACGCGGGACGCCCGCCACGCGAGTGGCTCCGACTCGCCCGGTCCAGCCGGGTACGCTCGAGGTGTGTCCGGCGTCATCGATGGCCCCACGCGATGAGCACCAGGCCGGTCAGCACGATGTTGGCGATCGAGAGCGGAAACAGGCCAAGCCATCCCAGTCGCATCGCTTGGTCGTAGCGAAACCGGGGCAGCGTCCATCGAATCAGCATGAGGACGAAGATCACGACGGCGACCTTCGTCATGAACGCGCCCACCTGGAGCACCGTCACCACGAGGGGCGGCAGCGCGATGACGGCGCCCCACGGGAAGCGGAAGCCGTCGGCGACGAGATAGGGGATCTGCCAGCCGCCCAGGAAGAGGGACGTGCTGAGCCCGGCGAGCACGATCGTCTCGACCATATCGGTCATGAGGAACATCCCGAACTTCATGCCGCTGTACTCGACGAAGTAGCCGATGATCTCGGACTCACCCTCGGGCATGTCGAACGGGATCCTCTTCGTCGCGGCGATGCCGGCGGTCACGAAGAGGACGAAGGCGAGCGGCTGGGTGAGGATGCCCCAGGCCGGCAGCCATCCCCAGAGGAGCTGTCCCTGTCCCCGCACGATCTCCATCAAGTTGAGCGAGCCGTGGATCATGATGACCCCCATGATCGAGGCACCGATAGCGATCTCGGCCGAGATCATCAGGGCCGCGGCGCGCTGGCCGCCGAGGAGCGCGAAGTTGTTGGCCGACGACCAGCCCGCCATCATCACGCCATACACACCGAGCGAGAGCATCGCGAAGACGTAGAGGATGCCGACGTTCAGCGTCACGGCCTGGAGGGGGACCGAGCGGCCCGCCACGTGGAGGGTGTCGCCGAACGGGATCGAGGCGAACGCGACGAGGGCGAAGAAGACCGACACGAACGGCGCCAGCTCGAAGAGCAGGCGGTCGGCGCGCGCGGGGCGGAAGTCTTCCTTGGTCAGCATCTTCAGCGTGTCGGCCAGGGGATGGAACAGGCCCAGGGCACGGACACCGAAGATGGCCGCCCGGTTGGCGCCGATGCGATCTTGCATGATCGCCGACTGCTTACGCTCGACCCAGCCGAGGAGGGCGGCCACGTTCAGGACGAAGAACATCATGAACGCGACGCGCCCGAACGCGATGCCGAGTTCCGTCATCATCGAGGGGCTCGCGCCGCCACGCTCCCAGCGACCAGGCGCCCGGTGTCCCCGAGCGCCTGGTAGCTGAGCCCCGCGAAGGAGGGCCCGGCCGTCGCGAGCCGCCGGAACCAATGCTCCGCCCGGGTCGCCGACGGCGCCTCGCCAAGGGCCGCCAGGACCCGGCCCAGCATCTCCCACTCGGCCAGCGCCTGGCCGAGCGGCTCGACCGCCTGGCGGAAGCGCTGGACCCGGCCCTCGAAATTCGTGTACGTCCCGTCGCGCTCGACCCACGCCGCCGCCGGGAGCACCCAGTGGGCGCGCTCGCTCGTGGGATTAGAATTGGTGCCGGTGAAGATGACCATCTCGGCCCCGTCGAGCGCCTCGCGGACCTCCGCTTCGGGCCACGCGCTGGCCAGGAGGTCGTGCCCGAAGATCCAGAGGCACTTGAGCCGCCGTCCGCACGCGGCGCCCAGGATCGCGCGCGCGTCGCCGGCCAACCCCATCAACTCGGCGCCCTGCGCGTTGGGGCTCTTGTCGGCGCGGATCAGGATGTCGTCCTCATCGCCCGGCACGCGGGGCGGCACCCCGAACGCGACGCGCTGGATCGTGCAGATGTCCAGCAGCCGGCGCAGCGCGACGAGGTCCTCGTTCGACATCCTCGGCGAGGCGATGACACCGACCTCGTCCGGCGGAAACCGCCGGACGGCGGCGGCGACGGCTGCGATCGCTTCGTCCCACGTCGCGTCGCTCGTCGTCTCGCCGTCCCGGCGCGTCGGCACGAGGAGCCGGTCCTTGGCGTCGACGGATCCAAAGCCGTAGCGCCCGGCGTCGCAGATCCACCATTGGTTCACGTCCGCGTTGAAGCGCGGCTTCAGCCGGGCGACGCGGCGCCCCTCGGCGTGGTGCGGCCGGCGTCGGTTCACGTGGACCTCGATGTTGCAGCCGCGCGCGCACCCCGGGCACACGCTCTTGGCGGTCTCGAGGTACCACACGCGCACCTGGAAGCGGAAATCACGGTCGGTCAGCGCGCCGACCGGACAGATGTCCACCACGTTGCCCGAGTACTTATTGTCGAGCTCGGCGCCCGGAAAGAGCCCGATCTCCGAGTGATCGCCGCGCTCGAAGATGCCGAGCTCGCCGGTGCCGGTGATCTCGTCGCAAAAGCGCACGCAGCGCGAGCAGAGGATGCACCGCTCGGCGTCGAGGATGACGTGTGGCCCGAGGGGTACCGCCTTGGGCTTGTGCACCTTTTCGTCCGTCATCCGCGGGTCGTAGAGGCCGTACTTCATGTAGTAAATCTGGAGCCAGCACTCGCCCGCCTGATCGCACACCGGACAGTCGAGCGGGTGGTTGATCAGGTGGAACTCCATGATCGACTTCCGCGTCTCGCGCACCCGGTCGGTCTCCGTCAAGACGACCATGCCGTCCGCGGCGACCGTGTTGCACGCGATGGTGGGCCGCGGGGTCTTCTCGATGTCCACCATGCAGAGCCGGCACTGGCCCGCGATCGAGAGGCCGGGATGATAGCAGTAGTGCGGCACCTCGACGCCGGCGCTGCGCGCGGCCTCGATGAGGTTGGTCCCGGCCGGGACCTCGACCTCCTTGCCGTTGACGGTGAGCTTAGGCATGGGGAATCAGCGCCTCGAACTCACCCCGGAATTTCTCGATGTAGGAGATGTACGGGCCCACCGCGCCGTCGTAGAAGGCGCAGATCGTCGTGCCGGCGCCCCGCTTGGCCACGTCGAGGATGGTGTCGAGATCATCCTTGCGGCCGCGGCCCTCGACGATCCGGCGGGTCATCTTGTAGATCCAGCCCGTCGACTCGCGGCACGGCGTGCACTGCCCGCAGCTCTCGTGGGCGTAGAACCGCGCGACCACCATGAGCGCCTCGGGGATCGACACCGTCTCGTCCATGACGATGACGCCGGCCGAGCCCGCCATGGTGCCGGCGTTCTTGAGCCCGTCGACGTCCATCGTGACGTCGATCTCGTCCGCGGTCAGGATGGCGGCCGAGGACCCACCCGGCACGACGGCCTTCAGCCTGCCGTTGCCGGTGACGCCGCCCGCGCGCTCGTAGATCAGCTGGCGCAGGGTAATCCCGACCGGCGCCTCGTACACCCCCGGGCGCGCGACGCGTCCGGAGACGGAATACATCCGCGTGCCGCCCTGGGTCTTGGTGCCGAGCGCGGCGAACCACGCGGCGCCGCGGGTGATGATGTGCGGCACGTGGCAGATCGTCTCGACGTTGTTCACGATGGTGGGCGCTCCGAACGCGCCCTTGATCGCCGGAAACGGCGGCTTGAGCTTCGGCCAGCCCTTCTTGCCCTCGAGGGACGAGATGAGTCCCGTCTCCTCGCCGCAGATGTACGCCCCGGCGCCCCGATGCACCACGATGTCGAAGCCCCGCCCGAGATGCTGCGCTGCGTACGCCTCCGCCACGGCGGCGGAGAACCGCCGCCAGGGCTCGACGTACTCTCCGCGGACGTAGACGTAGGCCGTCGCCGAGCGGATCGCCCGCGCCGCGATCAGCATGCCCTCGACGAGCGCGTGCGGGTCGCGCTCGAGCAGGTAGCGGTCCTTGAAGGTCCCCGGCTCGCCTTCGTCGGCGTTGATCACGAGGTACACGGGGCCCGCGTGGTTCTTCGGGATGAACGACCACTTGATCCCGGTCGGGAAGCCGGCGCCCCCGAGGCCGCGGAGATTCGCGGCCTTGACCTCCTCGACGATCGCGGCGGGCTCCATGGCTTGCGCCTTCGCCCACGCCTGGTAGCCGCCCGTCTCCACGTACGCGCGGAGCGTGTGCGAGTCGGACCGCGCGAAGTTCCGCGTGAGGATCGTCTCGCCGGTCACGCGAGCCCCTCGAGGATTCGATCGACGGTCGTCGGCGTCAGGTTGAGCTCGTAACGGTCGTCGACCTGCATCATCGGCGCGGCCTCGCAGGCGCAGAGGCACTCGACCGAGAGCAACGTCACCCGACCGTCCTCGGTCGTCTCGCCCGGGTCGACGCCGAGCCGCCGCTTCAGGTGGGCGATGATCCCCGGCGCGCCCGCGAGGTGGCAGGAGAGGTTGTGGCACACCGAGACGACGTGGCGGCCCGGCCGCTCGCGGAAGTAAAGCGTGTAGAACGTGACGACCTCGTGCACGTGGGCCGGGGAGAGGCTGAAGAGCCCGGCGACGTATTCCTCGACCTCGAGCGAGATCCAGCCGAAGGTCTCCTGCGCCATATAGAGCACCGGCAGCAGGGCGCCCCGCGGATCGGGATAGAGCGACTGCAGGCGGCGAACCTCGGTCAGCTGCGCCGCCGAAAAGACTGTTGTCGCGGGGTCCGAGAGGCCGGCGTGTGCCGCGGGTGTCCTGTTCGAGGTGCTCGGGGCGCCGTCGGTCTCGCTCACCGGTCGAGCTCCCCGCCGATCATGTTGACCGAGCCGAACGTCGGGATCAGGTCGGCGACCATCTCGCCGGTGATCATCCGGTGGAGCGCCGCCACCGGCGGCAGGCACGGCGGCCGGCACCGGACCCGATACGGCCGGTCGGAGCCGTCGGAGACGACGTAGAACCCGAGCTCGCCGTTCGCGCCCTCCACCGCGACGTACGCCTCGCCCGCCGGTGGCCGGATGCCGTAGCCCTCCATGATCAGCATGAAGTGGTTCATCAGCCCCTCGATCGAGCCGTAGGCGGTCTCCTTCGGCGGAAGGACGACGCGCTTGTCCGCCACGTTGACGCGGCGGTGGGCCGCTCGCTGCTGGCCCTCGAGATTCGGCGAGAGCGTGATCGGCACGAGGAGCAGCCCCTCGGTCTTCCCCTGCTTGCCCTGGTCGACGTACGCCGCGGGGTCGATGGCGCGGCCCTCGAAGTCCACGTTGATGGGGCCGCTCGGGATCGTGGCGAGCGCCTGCTCGACGATGCGCATGGACTGCTCCATCTCCGCCATGCGCACGAGGTAGCGCGCGTAGTTGTCGCCGTCCTTCTGCGTCGGGATCTCGAACTCCAGACGGTCGTAGACGTAGTAGGGCTGCGCGCGGCGGACGTCGTAGGGGACGCCGACCGCCCGCAGCAGCGGTCCGGTGATCGCGTAGCCGATCGTCTCCTCGCGCGAGAGCGCGCCGACGCCCACCATGCGGTCCATGAAGATGCGGTTGCCGGTCAGCAGCCGGTGCACCTCATCGAGGACCTCGCGCGTCTGCTTCAAGGCCTTGAGCGTTTTCTCGGCGAAGCCGTCGGGCAAGTCGGCCTTGACGCCGCCCACCCGGCCGTACGAGATCGTGAGGCGCGCGCCCGTCACGTCCTCGACCAGCTCCCACAGGAACTCGCGGGCCTTGATCATATAGAGGAAGACGGTGAAGGCGCCGAGCTCCATGGCCGAGGCGCCGACGCAGGTGAGGTGGTCGCAGATCCGCGAGATCTCGGACATGATCACGCGGATGTACTTGCACCGCTCGGTGACGTCGACACCGAGGAGCTTCTCGACGGCGGACGCGTACCCGAAGTTGTTGATCAGCGGCGACACGTAGTTGAGCCGGTCGGTGAACGGGATCGCGTTGTTCCAGCCGCCCTGCTCGCAGTCCTTCTCGAACGCCCGGTGCAGGTAGCCGATCTCGACCTCGGCGCCGACGATGACCTCGCCGTCGAGCTCCGCCTCGATCCGGATGATCCCGTGCATCGCCGGGTGGGCCGGCCCGACGCCGACGTGCACGTTCTGGGGGCCGCTGCCGGTGCCGCTCCCCTCGCCGAGCATGAACTCGCGCCGCGTCGTCCGCGCCATCGCGGTCCCCTAGCTCGCCGGTCCGATCAGCGGCTGGCGCCGGCTGATCGGATAGTCCTTCCGCAGCGGGTGGCCCACGAACTCCTCGTACATGAGGAGCCGTCGGAGGTCGGGATGGCCTTCGAAGCGCACCCCGAACATGTCCCACACCTCGCGCTCGAGCCAGTTCGCGATGGGCCAGAGGGCCACGACGCTCGGGACGCTGGCGTCGTCCTCGTCCACCCGCACCTTCAGCCGCAGCCGGTGGTTGTGGGTGATCGAGTAGAGGTGGTAGACGACGTCGAAGCGCGGCCCGTCCTCGCGGCCCGGGAACTTCAGGTAGTCGACCGCCGTGAGGTCCATGAGCACGTCGAACGCCAGCGCCACGTCGTCGCGGCAGTGGGCGAGCACGGCGAGCAGCGCGTCCCGCGCCACGACCGCGGTATGGTCGGCGCGATGGTCGTGGATCTCGACGATGGCGTCGCCGAACCGCCGCTGGAGCTCGGCGAGGATCGCCACGCGCTCAGTACCTCTGCGCTTGGGCGGCGATCTTGTCCTGCAGCTTCATGAGTCCGTCGATCACCGACTCGGGACGGGGCGGGCAGCCCGGGATGTAGATGTCGACCGGGATGATCGTGTCGATGCCCATGACGGTCGCGTAGTTGTCGTAGAAGCCGCCGGTGCACGTGCACACGCCGAAGGCGACGACCCACTTCGGCTCGGTCATCTGGTCGTAGACGCGCTTGAGGACGGGCGCCATCTTGTGGCTGATCGTCCCGACGACGAAGAGGACGTCGGCTTGGCGGGGGGAGAAGCGCGGGAGCCCCGCACCGAAGCGGTCGATGTCGTAGTGCGAGCACGCCGTCGCCATGTACTCCATCCCGCAGCAGGCGGTCACGAACGGGTACTGGAAGATCGAGTACTTCCTGGCCCACCCGATGGCCTCGTCGAGCTTGCCGGTGAAGAAGCTGCCTACTCCCATTCGAGGCCCCCCTTGCGCCAGACGTACACGAATCCGAGCATCAGGACGCCGAGGAACACGAGCATCTCGACGAAGCCGAACCAGCCGAGCTTCCGGTAGAGCGTCGCCCACGGCCAGATGAACAGGAGCTCGATGTCGATGAGGATGAAGAAGATGGCGACCGTCGAGAACTTGATGGCGAAGCGTCCCTCCGCGACCGCGATCGGATCCTTGCCGCACTCGAAGGGCTCGGCCTTCACCGGCGTGAGCCGGCGCGGTGCGAGCAGCGTCGGGATGAACAGGAGCGCCCCGGCCACCAGGGCGGCGATCGCGAACACCATGAGCAAGGGCGCGTAGGTCACTGTAACGGGGCCCGTGAGCCCGGAGCGGACAGCGGGTGGCCTGCCTCAGGTGCGACAACGAGAGATGGCGCCGAGTCGGCCTGGCGTTTGGCGTGATAGGAGCTGCGGACCAGCGGCCCCGACTGCACGTGGCTGAAGCCCAGCGCCCGACCGGTCGCCGCCAGCTCGGCGAACTCGTCCGGGTGATAGTACTTCTCCACGGGCAGATGGCGCGCCGAGGGTCGCAGATACTGGCCGAGCGTCAGGAGCGCGACATCGACCTCACGCAGGTCGCGCATCGTGGCAACGAGCTCGTCCCGCGTCTCGCCGAGCCCGAGAATGATCCCTGACTTCGTCGGCAGGCTCGGCGCCACGACCCGCGCGTGGCGGAAGAGCGCGAGGGTCCGCTGGTAGCGCCCGCCGTGCCGGGCGATCTTGTAGAGGCGCGGGACCGTCTCGGTGTTGTGGTTCAAGATGTCGGGGCCGGCCGCGATCACCACCTCGAGCGACGCGAGGCTCCCCTGGAAGTCGGGGATCAGGACCTCCACCCGGCAGCGCGGCGCGTGCCGCCGCACGGCGCGGACCGTGGCGGCCCAGTGCGCCGCGCCGCCGTCGGCGAGATCGTCGCGGTTGACCGACGTGATCACCACGTACTCGAGGCCGAGGTCGCCTACCGCCCGGCCGATCCGCTCGGGCTCCTCGCGGTCCTCCCAGACCGGCTTGCCGTGCGTCACGGCGCAGTAGCCGCAGTTGCGCGTGCACACGTCGCCCAGGATCATGAAGGTCGCGGTGGCCTCTTCCCAGCACTCACCGATGTTGGGACAGTGCGCTTCCTCGCAGACCGTGTGGAGATTCCACTCGCGCAGCCGACCCTCGAGGCGCAAGTAATTCGGCCCGCCAGGGGCCCGGACCTTGAGCCACGCTGGCTTTCGGCCCGGGAGCGGGAGACTGTCGGGCTGAATCACCGGAAGTGAGTGCAGCATGGGCAGTCGTTCTGTTCGCTCCAACCGAGTCATTATGCCATAGGGACCTGCGTCGGGAGACGGCGGGACCGCGGAGCGGGACGAGCTCGCCTTCGCGCGACGACGGGTCGGAGCCGCGTGCCTTCGGCCAGTGGATCACCGCGATGGGCTCCGCCGATTCGGTCGATGCGCGCGAGGAAGATTGGTGCCGAAGGGGGGACTCGAACCCCCACGGGTTGCCCCACACGCCCCTCAAACGTGCGCGTCTGCCAGTTCCGCCACTTCGGCGCGCTGCGAAGCCGAAGTATATCGCTATCGCGTGCGGCTGACAATTCGCCCGACGCTCTGGCGGAGCCTCGGGTCGAGCGCATCGCGAATCCCCTCGCCCAGGAGGTTGTAGGAGAGCACCGTGACGAGAATCGCGAGGCCGGGGTAGACCGACAGCCACCAGCCGATCTCGATCGCGTCCTTGCCTTCGTTCAGGATGTTGCCCCACGTCGCGTGCGGCGGCTGCACGCCGAGCCCGAGGAAGGAGAGCCCCGACTCGGTGAGGATCGCGGCGGGGATCCCGAGCGTCATCGCCACCAGCACCGGCCCCATCGCGTTTGGCAGGATGTGGCGCCAGATGATGCGGAACGCGGTCGCGCCGATCGACTGCGACCAGAGGACGAATTCGCGCTCCTTCAGCGACAGGAACTCGGCGCGGACGAGACGCGCGACGCTCATCCAGCCCGTGAGACCGATCACCGTCATGATGGTCCAGATCGACGGCCGCAGGAAGGCGAGCACCGCGAGGAGCAGGAAGAAGCGCGGGAAGACGAGCATGAGGTCGACGAGCCGCATCACCATCGCGTCCGTCGTCCCGCCGTGGTACCCGGCCAGCGACCCGAGGACGATGCCGATCGCCGCCGCGATCCCGACGGACACGAAGCCCACCGCCAGCGACACGCGCGCGCCATAGAGCATGCGCGAGAGGACGTCGCGCCCGAGCTGGTCGGTCCCGAGCGGGTGGGTTTTGGAGGGCGCGTCGAGGATCCTCTTCACGTCGAGACGGTTCGGATCCCGCGGCGAGATGACCGGCGCCAGGAGCGCGAGCAAGGCGAGAGCGACGACAACGACCCCGCCGGCCAGCGCGAGCCGGTTCCGGCGCAGCGCCCGCCAGAAGGCCCTCACGCGCTCACCGGCGCCCCCGGCGCGCGGCCACTCGGATCCGCGGATCGACCACACTGTAGGTGAGGTCGGCGATCAGGTTGGCGCCGAGGGTGAGCGTGGCCACGATGACGAGGTTGCCCATGATCACGGGATAGTCGCGCTCGAACACCGCCTGCACCATCAGCTGTCCCATGCCGGGGATGGCGAAGATCGACTCGACGATCACGCTGCCGCCGATCAGGCCGGGCAGGGAGAGCCCGAGGACCGTCACGATCGGAAGCAGCGCGTTGCGCAGCGCGTGCTTGCCGATCACCACGCTCTCGGCGAGACCCTTGGCCCGCGCGGACTGGATGTAGTCCTGCCGCACGACCTCGAGCATCGACTGCCGCATGTAGCGGGAGAACCCGGCGAGCCCGCCGAAGGTCGCGACCAGGATCGGCAGGATGAGGTGGCCCACGAAGTCCCACTGCTGCTGCCAGAAGGAGAGGTATTCCCACGTGGGCGACCGGAGGCCCGAGATCGGGAGCCAGCCGAGCTGGACCCCGAACAGGATCATGAGCATGAGCGCCAGCCAGAAGTCCGGCGTCGCGAAGCCCAAGAACACGAAGATCGTGGTGATCTTGTCGAACTTCGAATACTGGCGCGTCGCCGAGAACACGCCGATCGGGATCGCGAGGGCGACGATGATCATCATCTCGACGATATTGAGGAGCAGCGTGACCGGCAGCCGCTCGCCGATCTTTTGCAGCACCGGTCGCGCGTCCGGCGAGAACGATCGCCCGAAATCGAGCTGGACGAGCCGCGTCAACCAGGTCCAGTACTGGACGTGGAGGGGCTTGTCGAGCCCGTACACCTGGCGGAGCCGCTCCCGCACCTCCTTGTCCGACTGGATCGGGGTGTCCCCGGTCCCGATCTCCGTCGGCTCGCCGGGGGCCAGATGGATCACGAAGAACGAGATGAGGGTGATGCCGAGGAGGAGGGGAATGGCGAGGACGACCCGCCGCAGCGCGTACCCGAGCATGGCGCGCTATTCTAGCGCGACCCGCACGATATCTACATCTACCCCGCCGTGTAACGCTGCAGCGGCTTCGGCACGTACCACTCGTTGAAGTTGTGCCGGATGCCGTTCGGCGACGGGATGATGCCCCGGATCCGGGAGGAGATCACCGGCAACGCGTCCCGGAAGTAGAGGAAGACGATCGGCTGGTCTTCGGCCAGGATTTCCTGGAATCGGTCGTAGTACTTCTTTCGCACCGCCTCGACGCACGAGGCCCGTCCCTTCTCCAGCATCTCGTCGGCCTCGGGGTTCGCGTAGCCGATGCGGTTCAGATCGTCCGGGCCCGTCTTCGACGAGTGCCAGACTTCGTACTGGTCGGGGTCGAGACCGATGCCCCAGCCCAGGATGATCGCCTCGAATCGTTTTTTCTTGATGTACTCCTTGAGAAACGACGCCCACTCGATGACCTGGATGTCGACGCGGACGCCGAGGTCTTTGAGCGACGCCTGGACGATCTCCGCCACCTTGCGACGCTCGTCGTTGCCCTGGTTGGTCCGCAGCACGAACTCGAACGGCTGGCCGTCCTTGACGAGGATCCCGTCGATGTTGCGCTCGCGCCACCCGGCGGCGGCGAGGAGCTCGCGCGCCTTCGCCAGGTCGTACGGATAGGTGCGCACGTTCGGGTTGTAGGCCCACGTGCCGGGCTTGAACGGCCCCGTCGCCTCGCGCCCGAGCCCGAGGCGCACGCCCTCGATCAGCTCGCGCTTGTCGATGGCGTGAGCGAACGCCTGGCGGACCCGCTTGTCGGCGAACCGCGGATCACTGAGGTTGAACCCGAGGTACGTGTAGACGTTGTCCTGATACTGGAACTTGTTGTAGGCCTTGCGGAACGCCGGAAACTCGGCCTGGCGCTTGAACTGGAGCGCGGTGAGCCCGGCCGGGCCCGCCGAATCGACGCCCTTGGCCTTCAGCTCGAGGAAGATGGTCGCTTGGCTCGGGATGATGCGGTAGACGATGCGCGAGATGTAGGGCCGCCCCTCGAAGTAGTCGGGGTTCGCGACGAGCACCACCTTCTCGCTCGGCTTCCACTCGCTGAAGCGGTACGGGCCCGTGCCGACCGGGTTCGCCCGGTTCTGTGGGGCCTCGCGCAACCGCCCCGCCCGCACGTAGCTCTCCAGCACGTGGCGCGGCAGGATCCACGTGGCCCAGCTCTGGAGCGCCTTGGCGTACGGCTGCTTGTAACGCACGTGGAGCGTGAAGGGGTCCACCGCCTCGACCGAGTCGATCGCGCGGAAGTCCTCGCGGTAGGCGGTCGGTGTCTTGGGGTTGATCATCGTCTCGTACGTGAAGACGATGTCATCGGCGGTGAAGGCGCGCCCGTCGTGCCATCGAACGTTTCGGCGCAGCCGAAAGGTGAGGTCGAGACAGTCCGGGCTGAAATCCCAGGACTCGGCCAGCTCACCGATGATGTTGAGATCCTTGTCCCGGGTGACAAGACCGCTGTAGATCAGTGACCCGACCTCGAACGACGCGGAGTCGGTCAACACGTTCGGAATCAGGCCCGAGATGTTACCGGTCAGCGCGTCGATGAAGGTGTCCCCGTGCACCGGCTTGCCCGCCGACTGACCGGTCACGCGATCCACCGCGCTGTCCGCCTCGCCCCCGCATCCGGCTAGCGCGAGCACGACAAGCAGCCGGAAGAGGCGCAACGGATCGAGCCGGCTCATGCGGTCAGCGCGGCTGGCTCGACGGGGCGGGGGATACGGGCGTCCCGGGCGCCGGCGGCGCCGCCGGGACGGTGGGCGCGGGCCCCGCCGGAGCGGCGGGCGTGCCCCCCGCCGGCGCGGGCGCGCTCGACGGCGGCGGGGCGGCCTCCCGCACGACAGAGCTCGCCCGCTCGCCGCCCAGAATGGCGAGCGTGAACGACGTGACCGCGAACACGATGGCGATGCCGGTAGTGATCTTTCCAAGCAGTGTCGGCGTCCCCATGGAGCCGAACACCGCCTGGCTCCCGGCGCCGCCGAACGCCGAGCCGATGTCGGCGCCCTTGCCGGACTGCAACAGCACGATGCCGATGATGGCGAAGCACGCGAGCACGTGGACGATGGTCAGGGCGATGGACATCCGATCACTCCTTGCCGGCGGTGCCGACGCGCGCCGCCTTCCGGACGATCCCGATGAATGCCTGCGCGTTGAGGCTTGCGCCGCCGACGAGCGCCCCGTCGACCTCGGGCTCCGCCAGGAGCGCATCGGCGTTCTCGGCCTTGACGCTGCCACCGTACAGGATGCGCACGGTCTGCGCGATCTCCTTCGACGCGAGCTCGGACAGGAGGCCGCGAAGATACCCCTGCACCTCGGCGGCCTGGGCCGGCGTCGCGTTGGCGCCCGTCCCGATCGCCCACACCGGCTCGTAGGCGAGCACGGTCTTCGCGATCTGTTCGCCGGCGAGCCCGGCGAGGCCGGCGCGCAGTTGGCCCTCGACGGTGTTGAAGGTCAACCCTTGGCGCCGCTCGTCGCCCGTCTCGCCCACGCAGAGGACCGGCGTGAGACCGTGTGACAGGACCGCACGGACTTTCAGGTTGATCACCTCGTCAGACTCGCCGATCTCTTTCCGTCGCTCGGAGTGACCCACGAGTGTCCAGCGACAGGTGAGCTCGGCGAGCATCGGCACCGAGACCTCACCCGTGTGGGCTCCTGCCGGCTCGTGATGACACGTCTGCGCGCCGAGTTGGATCGGGCTGCCGCCGAGGACCTCCGACACCGCAGCGAGCGCGGTGAACGGCGGGCACACGACGACCTGGACGCCGCGCGGACGCTTGAGCCCGTCACGGATGGCGGTGGTGAGCGCGCGGGCCTCGACGACGGTGCCGTGCATCTTCCAGTTGCCGATGACGAGTGGTGTCCGCATCAGCCGCCGTCCGTCAGCGCCTCGACACCGGGCAGCTTGCGACCCTCGAGGAACTCCAGGAACGCCCCGCCCGCCGTGGAGATGTAGCCGATGCGCTCGGTGACACCCGCGCGCGTGACCGCAGCGACCGTGTCGCCGCCGCCGATGACCGAGAACGCCGAGGCATCGGCGACGGCGCGCGCAAGCGCGATGGTCCCCGCCGCGAACGCCGGCCGCTCGAACACGCCCATCGGGCCGTTCCACACGATCGTGCGCGCGGTCTTGAGGGCTCCCACAAACCGCTCGACGGTCCGGGGCCCGATGTCGAGGCCCATCTGCCCCGTCGGGATCTCGCGGATCCCGACGGCGCGCCCGTGCCCGCTGTCCAGGCCGTCCGCCACGATCGCGTCGATGGGCAGCACGAGCGCGACGCCGTGACGCCGCGCGGCCTCCAGCGCCCGACGCGCGGTGTCGACCTGGCCGGGCTCGACGAGTGAGCGGCCGACGGTGTGGCCGAGCGCCGTGAGAAACGTGAAGGCCATGCCGCCCCCGACGAGCAGGGCGTCGACCCGCGCGAGCAGATGCTCGACCAGCGTCAGCTTGTCGGAGACCTTGGCCCCGCCCAGGATTGCGACAAGCGGCCGCTCCGGCGACTCGAGGATGCGGCCCAGCGCCGCCAGCTCCTGCTGCATCAGGAGCCCGGTGGCCGCCGGCTGCAGGTGCTTCGTGATCGCGGCGATCGAGGCGTGCGCCCGGTGCGCCGCCGCAAAGGCGTCGTTCACGTAGCAGTCGGCGAGCGCGGCGAGGGACCGGGCGAACCCGTCGTCGTTGGCCTCCTCCTCGGCGTGGAATCGAAGGTTCTCGAGGAGGAGCACCTCACCCGGTTGCAGCGCGCGCGCCCGCTCGAGCGTCTCGGACCCCACACAATCCGGCGCCAGCTCGACACGCTGGCCGAGGAGCGCTTCGAGCCGCGCCGCGACGGGTCGGAGGGAATACTCGGGCACGACGTTACCCCGGGGCCGTCCGAGGTGCGACGCAAGAACGACGGCCGCGCCGGCCTTGAACGCGTACTGGAGCGTCGGGACGACCGCCCGGAGCCGCGTGTCGTCGGTGACCGCGCCGCGATCGAGCGGCGCATTGAGATCGGCGCGCACGAACACGCGTCGCCGCGCCAGGTCCAGGTGCGCGATCGTCAGCTTCGCCAATTAGAGCGTCGTGGCGACGAACCGGATCAGATCACGCACGCGGGAGGCGTAGCCCCACTCGTTGTCGTACCAGGCGAGCACCTTGACGAGGGTCCCCTCGATCGCCGCCGTCGACGGTAAGTCGATGATGGAGGAGTGCGGGTTTCCGTTGAAGTCGGACGAGACGAGCTCCTCGTCGCACACGTCCAGAATGCCGCGGAGCCTCCCCGACGCCGCCTCACGGAAGGCGTCGTTCACCTCGGCGACCGAGGCCGGGCGCTCGAGCTCGGCGACCAGGTCCACCACCGATACGTTGATCGTCGGCACGCGGATCGCGATGCCGTCGAGCTTTCCCTTGAGCTTCGGCAGCACCAGCCCGACCGCCGTGGCCGCGCCGGTCGTCGTCGGGATCATGCTGACCGCGGCGGCGCGCGCCCGGCGGAGGTCCCTGTCCGGGAAGTCGTGGACGTTCTGGTCGTTCGTGTAGGAGTGGACCGTCGACGCGAAGCCGCGCTTGATCCCGAACCGGTCGTCGAGCACCTTGGCGGTCGTCGCGAGACAGTTGGTGGTACACGACGCGTTGGAGATGATCCGGTGCCGTGTCGGCTCGTACGTCTGCTCGTTCACGCCGAGCACGATCGTGGCGTCGGGGTCCTTCGCGGGCGCGGTGATGATCACCTTTTTGGCGCCGGCCTGCAGGTGCTTGGAGGCCGTGGCGGTATCGCGGAAGACGCCGGTGGATTCGACGACGACGTCGACGCCGAGGTCGCGCCACGGCAGCGTTGCCGGGTCCTTGAGTGCGCAGACGCGGATCTCTCTTCCGTCCACGAAGATCGCCTCGCCCTTGGCCGTGACCTCCGCGCGGAGCGTGCCGTGTACGGAATCGTGCTTCAGAAGGTGGGCCAGGGTCTTCGCGTCCGCCAGATCGTTGACCCCGACCACCTCGATGTCCCTCGTCTCGAGCGCCGTACGGAAAAAGACCCGTCCGATCCGACCGAATCCGTTGACCCCTACGCGAACACTCATGGACGAGCTCCTTGTGGGGATTGTGGGACGTCCGATGTCGACGAATTATACGGCCGCGTGGAGGACGCGAGCAACTGTTAGAACCCCCACACACCGGGCCCCGCCGGCGCGCAGCGCCCGAGCGCACTCGCCGAGCGTCGCGCCGGTGGTGAGAACGTCGTCCACGACGAGGACGTGGCGGCCCGCGACGGCGCGCGACGCCCGGAACGCGCCGCGCACGTTCACTCGGCGTTCCGCCGCAGGGAGGTCGCTCTGCGGCCTGGTGGCCCGCACCCGCGCGAGCCAGCGGGGCCTGGTCGGAACACCGAGGCGCTTCGCGATCCGCTGGGCGAGGAGCGCGGCCTGATTGAAGCCGCGCTCGCGCTCCCGCTCGCGCGCCAGGGGCACTGCAATGACTGCCTCGATGCCTTCCAGCAGCGATGCGACGCACTGTTCTACCACGAGATCGCCGAGGGGCCGCGCCAACGCGCGCTTGCCGGAGAACTTGAAGGCGTGGAGCGCTTCCCGAAGCGCTCCCTCGTAGACCGCCGCCGACCGCGCGTAGTCGTACTCCGGCCGGTGCACCGTGCAGGCCCCGCACAGGCCCACTTCGCTCGTGCCTGCCGCCCCTACCCACCTGTGCTCCGCAGCCGGCGACCGATCGAACGGCGCGCGCGCCGGCGACGATAGGCCGCATGCGTAGCATCCGGGAGGTCCGAGACGGGTGATCGCGCCCCAGCAGCGCCCACAGAGGGGATCGCGCCGGCCAGCGCCGAGGGTACCCTCGCAGATCGAGCAGAAAGCGGGAAAGACGAGATCGAGCGCGGCCAGGGTAAAGCCCAGGGGCATGGATGCCGAGACTACGCGCGAACTGGGCGCAGCGTGTTCCAGCGCTGGCACTGGGCGCAGCGGTCCTGCCACATCGGTCTTCCGGCCCCGCACGCCTCGCATCGATGCGGCCAGTCGAACGCGTGCCCGAGTTGCAGGGCGCGACGATACTCCTCAAAGGCCTCGCGGGTCTGCCCGCGTCGCTCGAAGACGGCGCCGAGGAGCGCGTGGACGACGGGCGAGCCGGGTACGCGCACCTCGACCTTCTCGAGCTGGTCCGCGGCCTCGTCGAGCATCTCCAGCTCGAAGAAGACCCGGCCGAGCGCCACGGCGAGGGCGAGATCGTCTGGCGCCCGCTCGACCGCCGCTTGGTAGAGCGCGATCATCCGGCTCGGCCGGCCCTCTTGCCGATATGCCCGCTCGAGCCGGGCGAGGAGGGGCAGTGCGGGGAACACCTCGGCGGCGCGCTCCCAAGCGCGCACGGCTTCGCGGTGGTCTCCTGTCAGCTCGTAGGCGTCGCCCAGCGCGAGCGCCGCCGGAAGGAAGAGACGGTCGGCCCGGGCGGCACTCCTAAAGTGCCCGAGGGCCCCACTGGCGTTGGCGCGCGCCACCTCGGCGCGGCCGAGCTCGTAGTAGATGACGGCCAGCCACTCCGTCTCCGGCGACCGTTCCGTCGAGCCGACGGTCCCGAGCACCCGTTGCTGCGCCTCGAGAGCCTCGGGCCACCGGCCCGCCTCGGCCGCAAGGTCGCGGAGGCCCCGGAGCGCCCCGAGGTGCCCGCGGTGCGACTGCAAGATGAGCCGGTACAGAGTTCTGGCTTCGTCGTTGCGGCTCAGACGGCGCGCATCCTGGGCGCGCTGCAGGAGCTCGGCCGTCGCTGCATCGTCCGCTGCGGCCCCCGGAGCCATGCGGAAGTTGAAAAGGTCCTTGAGCGTCAGGCCGAGGGACAGAAAAGAGCGCACGGAAACTGGCAACTTCACGGACGCAGGGACTCGTGTGGAGCGA
>JAHFDK010000268.1 GCA_023249095.1 Candidatus Rokuibacteriota bacterium
GCGGGAATGTGCGCCCCGAAGTCGAAGGCGCCGTGCACAAGGAGCGCGAGCACGGCCCCCACGGCCCCGATGGCGATCCCGACACTGAAGGGATCGTGGCGACGCGCGCCCTCCTGCTCTCCGCCCCCGACCGGACAGCTGGTCCGGCCGAGCAGGTGCGCGCCCAGGAGGTCCTTGCTGAGACGCCAGACCATGAGGAGCACAGGGACGGTGCCGAGGATTCCCATTTCCACGAGGAGCTGGAGGAGGTCGTTGTGGGCGTAGCCAGCTTCGAGCTTGCCGGGCTCGAGCACAGCTGGCTGGTAATGGCCGTAGATATCGCCGAACGCGCCCAGCCCGACGCCCAGGAATGGAAACGACCGCAGCATCGGGAGCGTCGTGAACGCTAATATCCACCGATTCGCGTAATCCGCATGTCTGACTCGTGCGAGGAAAGGCTCGAGCCCGATCCACGCGGCATAGCCCAGGGCGACCACGACAAGCGCGCCGGCGACTGCGAGGCTCCAGCGAATCCGGCCGAGCTGGCCCAGGAGAGCAAGGAGGATGAGCAACGTCAGAAGGAGACTCAGCACCCCACCGCGGCTCAACGTGAACACCAGGGCCACCGCCATCACGACAAGCCCGACGAACGGGAGGTAATGGCGTATGACTTCCTCGCGCGTCTCGCGGGAACGGAGCAGCGGCCAGAGTTGCCCCTCTCCCGATCGGCGGGCCAGCAAATAGCCAAACCCGAGGCAGATCAACATCGCGAGCCACGCCGCGAAGTGGTCCGCGTTGTAGAAGGTTCCCGAAAGACGCCCTCCGGGCGGACTGTCTCTCCACCACAGGAGCCACCCCTCGCCGGTCAGATAGTCGAGCAGGCTGAAGAACGCCAGGACTCCGCCGAGGGACACGAGCGTCCCAACCAATCGGTCGAGCTGCGGACGTGTTCGAATCACATTGACGACCAGGAGATACGCGCCGGCGTAAGCGAGTAGCACGAGCAGCGAGCGGACGGTGTGCGTCGGCGCCACGGTGCCCAGCGTGAGGAAGGTGGAGGGCAGTCTCAGAGAAAGGTCAGCGGGATTGGCGGCGGGGGTAAGCGCCCAGCTCGCGAGCGGGCGGTTGCCCAGGACGAGCTGGACGATCACGAGCGCGATCAGCAGGGCGAGTGGAAGGTCGATGGCCGAGCGGCGCCACTCCAGGCGCCCCTCGGCGACCATCCGGAGCACCCAGAGGAGGAGGCCGAGCAAAGTAAGGAGCAGCAGGACTGCGAGCGGCCATCCCCGGTAGGCCCCGGAGGCGAGCGGGGCCCAGAAAAGAAAGGCGTAAAGAGCGAAGCGACTGAAACGGTCTAGCCGCTGAACTGGCAGCGCTTAGTCGTCAGGTGTGCAGGGCTTTTCGGGCTTGCTAATGCACTTCTCTTTCTCCTTGTCTTTCTCGCTCTCCTCCTTATTGAACTTGACGTCCTGCCCAAAGGAAACCGGGGCGGCGAAGGGGCCCGGTCCGCCGGTCGGGCTGAAGAACGCCGTGGGAGAGACCGCCGATGTCAGGTCGGCGGTGACAGCTTCGAGCACTCCCGCGGGCACGGCGATCGGCCCGCCGGCCATCGCCGGCGCGAGTGCGGTGTCCGGGTTGCTGAGCGTAAGGAATTGAGGATTGATCGGCGTGGGTGTGCCGCACTGCATCGACTGGCTCCCGGCGAAGATCGTCTGACCCTTCAGGGGACCACCACCCGGGACCCCGCGGAGCGGTATACAGTCGACCCGGCTCGGGAGCAAACCGCTAAGTTCGGATTCAACCGCGAAAATGGTGTTGTTGGCGTCGGTCCAGGCCAACACGATCGTGCCCCGCGCCGCCGCCACGGCGGTCGGCGTGGAGATCGCGAAGCTCGACTGGCGGGCTCGGACCAGCGCGATGGAGGCCTGCGCAATCGCGGCCCTCAGCTTACCCACCGCGAGATGCAGAAGGACAACCCGGGTCTGGTTCTGTCGATCGAACTCGAGCTTGGCCAGGAGCAGACGGCTATTCTCTGCGAGCACAACCGTGCTCTTGTCGGGCAAGGCGAGTTCTGCCCAGGCGCCGGAGAATGCCCTGATGTCATCGCCCTCGACGAGATGGGCCCCGATCACAGCCGGGATCCACTGCGTCTGCCCTTTACGCAGGATCTCGACGCGACCGACGACGCGCGTCAATTCGGCGCTCACCGCGGGCTGCTGGGCGCGTGACGGATGAGGCAGGGCGAGCACGATGAGCGCACCGAGAACCATCGCCGCCACCGACCGAAGTGTGGAGCCCGTTCGCGGTCCGAGCATCGCTGATCCCCCCATGGCGCCGCTCCAGGGCATCATTAGGCCCGCGCCGCCACCTTTGTCAAGCGAACCGGCGCGGGCTCGGTCTCGACGCTCGCCCGGAGCCCGAGCAGCTCATACACTACGACGGGGCGCGTCCTGCCCTTGACCGTAACTTCTCCAAGCCGACGGCCGTCCAGCGCGCCCTGCGCCGCCAAGTAGGTGCTCTCGCTGATGATGATCTGGTTCGTGGTCTGGTACTCCTTGTTCAAGGCTTCCAGCCGCACCCCGACGTTGACCCCGTCGCCGACCACCGTGTAGTCGAAGAGCTGCTCGGAGCCCAGGTTCCCGACGACCATCTCACCCGTGTTGATCCCGATTCCGATCCGGAAAGGTTCACGTTCTTCGGCCGCCCACTTGGTCTGGAGCGCTTCCATCTCTTTCATCATCGCGAGTGCGGCCCGACACGCACGCTCGGCGTGGTCCGGCAGCGGCACGGGCGCTCCAAAGATCGCCATGATCGCGTCGCCGATGAATTTGTCGAGGGTCCCCCGCTGGGCCAGGACCTGGTCCGCCATGCGCGTGAGGAACTCGCGGAGCATGTGGACCACTTCCTGAGGCGGATGCCGCTCGGAGTACCCCGTGAAGTCCCGGATGTCCGCGAAGAGCACCGTCAGGTTCCGGACCTCGCCGCCAAACTGCAAGGCCGCCGGGTTGTCGGCGAGCTGCTCGACCACCTCCGGGCTGACGAAGCGCTGAAACGCGCGCTTCGTCCACAGACGTTGGCGCTCCTCTGTCAGGACGCGATACACGGTGATGCCCACGAAGGCCAGAGCCATGGCGAGGCTCGGATAGACCAGGGGAAGCCAGAGCCCTTGCAAGAACGCCAGGTGCACGGCGCCGTAGAAGGCGACCCACAGGACCACGACAAGACTAAGGCTCGACACGGGACGGAATCGCGGGAGCATCCAGGTCAGCAGCAAGGGCCAGAGGAGAATTCCAGCCGCTTCCAGCAGCTCGACCCAATCCGGGCGCTGCAGGAACCGACCGGCCAGGATGTTCGCGGCGACGGTCGCGTGCTTTTCCACCCCGGGCAGCACCGGACTCACAGGCGTGACGCGAAGGTCGTAGATGCCGGCCGCGGTGGCCCCGACGAACGCGATCCGGTCACGAATCGACCCTTGAGGCACCTTTCCGGCGAGGAGATCGGCGGCGGAGACCGTCAGAAAGGTGCCCGGCGGCCCCAGCCAATTGATCAGCATCCGGTTCCGAGGATCGACGGGAGTCTCGATCGGACCGATGGCGAGCGCGCGGCCGAAGTCCAGCTGAAGTCCCGCAGGCTCCACGCCCAGTGCGAGCCGTGCCGCCTGCACGCCGAGCGAGGGATAGTACGAGCCGCGATACTCGAAGACCAGGGCTTCCCAGCGGGTCGTGCCGTCCTCGTCGGGGACCATCGTGACGTGCCCGAGGGCTTGCGCCGCGTCCTCGAACGGCCGGATCGGCGTTCCTGCACGCTCAGCCTGGGGCGGCGGGTAGCGACCGCGCTCGGTGTACTGCCGGAAGCGAGTGATCGCGGACTTGAGGGGCACACCCGAGGGTTCGGGCGCGGAGCTCGCAAACCCCGGCTTGAGATCGAATACGATCGCGAGCACCGCCCGTCCACTCTCCCGAAGGGCGCGTGCCAGCTGCCCGTCGGAATCGGCGGCCTGCGCAAGACCGTCGAGCTCCTGGCGCAGCGCCAGGCCCGCCGGGCTCGAGGCCGAAACTCCGAGCGCGCCGAGCCGCTCCGACATTCGCGCTACCACGCGAAGCTCGTCGCTCACTTCCGGCTCGCTGAGGATGATATCCAGCGCGATCGCCTTCGCTCCGTCATCGGCGAGGGTCCGCACCACGCGGGCGAGCAGCGATCGGGGCCACGGCCAGCGACCCAAGGCGGCGAGGCTCTTCTCGTCGATCGCCACGATCACGACTTGATGGCCCGGGTAGTGAGGACCGCGCAGGACGAAATGCAAGTCGTAGAGCTTGTTCTCGACGGTCTTCAGGAAAGAAGGCGCCCAGAGATAGAGTGCGAATACGAGGACCACGACGCCCGTCGCGATCAGATAAATCCGACGGTCTACTCTCCGCCGGCGCCCGCTCATCGTGGGCCGAACGGCCCGCCCGAGCGCCCGCCACATCTTCAGTCTCATCCGGGCCTTGTCGAAGCTAGCCGATCGAGCGCGGCGGGTAGGTCGCGGAGTCCGCGGATGACCGCGTCCGGCTTGACCGGAGCGGTGGCCCGCCCGTCGGGTGTCACCTGAATGACCGCCATCCCGGCGTCTCGGGCGCCCTCGACATCCAGGATCGGATCGTCGCCGACATGCACGGCGTCCTCTGGAGCCACGCCGATCTGGCGCAGAGTGAGGCGGAAGATCTCGGGATCCGGCTTTCGAATCCCGCACTCGTCCGAAAACGTCAGCACCTTCAACGGCGCCAGAAGCCCGGAGCGGTCGAGGATCTGTCTGAGGACGTCGCCGGGCGTCCGCATGATGTTGGAGACCACGCCAAGTGTCAGTCCCCTGCCAGCCAGCGTCTCCAGGGCGCTGCGGGCGCCCTCGTCCACCAATGGCGGCACCAGCAGCGCCGGATTCGCGTAGGCCTGGATCAGCGCGACCAGCTGTTGCGGGGCGAGGCGCTCGGGAAGCGTCGGGTCCACCTCCTTAAGGATGGCGCGCACGTGTTGGCTCACGGGAACGTCCCGGTGCCTCCGCCAGGTGCGCGCTAACCAGCGACTCGACGCTTCGTAGGCTCGGTCGAGCTCACGTCGATCGACCGGGATACCCGCGGCTATCAGAATCTTCTCGAATCCCGCCAGGCGCCGACTCGCGTAGCGCTCGTCGCTGCCTGGACTGTCGAGCAGGAGCGTGCCCCAACAGTCGAAGGTGACGGCGTGAACGATCATCGACCGGCTCTACTTCTTGCCGTTCTCGCTGTAGTAGCCTTGATAGTGGCGGTAGTAGCGATAGTACTTGTAGTAGTAGCCGTCCCGACGAAGGTCCACGCTGTTCAGGAGCACCCCGAGAATCCGGCTCTTGACGGCCTCGATCTGCTCGACGGCCCGCCGGATCGCCTCGTGTGCGATCGCGCCGACCCGAATGACCAGGACGACCCCGTCGCACTGGGCCGAGAGCGCGATGCCGTCAGTGACCGAGATCACGGGCGGGCTGTCGCAGAGCACCAGGTCGAAGTCGGTGGCCGCTGACTCGAAAAGCTCGCGCATGCGCTTCGAACCCACCAGCTCGGCGGGGTTGGGCGGCATCGGCCCACTCGTGAGGACCGACAGGTTGGGCGTGGCCGTCGGCTGCGCGAGCTCGGCCAAAGGCAAGCCATGGAGCAGAGCGGTGCTGAGTCCGCGGCCGTTCTGGAGACCGAAGAGCCTGTGGAGCGCCGGGCGCCGGAGGTCCGAATCGATGAGGCACACCCGCGAGCCCGCCTCTGCGGCCACCACCCCGAAGTTCGCCACCGAGGTGGTTTTCCCCTCCCCAGGGCCTGTGGAGGTGAAGACAATATTTCGGGGCGCCTGATCCAGGCCGGCGAACTGGATGTTCGTCCGGAGCATCCGGTAGGCCTCCGACGCGGCCGACCTCGGCTCGGTCTGGGTGATGAGAATCGGGGGACGCCGCCCGGTCCGCTTGTGCGAGTGCTGGGCCACTAACGCTTGGCCTCGAATTTAGGAACGATCCCGATAACCGGGAGGCCGAGATAACGTTCGACGTCGTCAGGGGTCCTCACGGTCGTGTCGAAGTATTCGAGGGCGACGGCGACGGCGATGCCGAGGCCCAGCCCGACCACGATACTGAGGCCTAGATTCCAAGTCTTTCTGGGCCGCACCGGAGCGGTCGGCGCGGTGGCGGTTTCGACGACCCGGACGTTGTTGGTCTCGAGCCCTCCCGTCACCCCGGTCTCCTTCAGGCGCTTGACGATCGAGTCGTAGAGCTGCTGGTTGGTCTCGCTCTCGCGCTGGAGGGCGAGGTACTGGATCTCCTTCTCGTTGAGATCCTGCCCATCGCGTCGCATCTGAGTGACGTTGTGGAACAGGGTGTCTTCCCGGGCCTTCGCCACCTTGAACTCCGCCTGGACCGCGCGGACCATGTTCTGAATCTCGCCGTCGAGCCGCTGCTGCACCTGCTGGATCCGGGCGTCGATCTTCAGAATCTCGGGGTGCTTGTCCTTGTAGACCCTGAGGAGCTTCGACCGCTCGACCTCGAGGTCCGAGGTTTCCCCCCTGAGCTTCTCGATAAGGGAGCTGTTCGCCACGGTGAACATCATCTGGGCCCCGGCCTTATCGTTCGCGATCTGGGTGACCTGCTGGAGCTTGGCCTCCGTCGACAGGCGCTGGGCCTGCGCTTCGAGGTAGCCCTTGTTGAAATCCATGATCTTCTGAGCGGTGATCTTCCGCTGTTCTTCCAGCCCGAGAATCCCGGCCTTCACGCGGTAGTTCTGGAGGGCCACGGCAGACTCCTGGACCTTCGCCCTCAGCCGACTCGCCTCATCCGTGAGCCAGGACACCGCCTCGCTGGCACCCTTCATCCTGAGCTCGAGGTTGTACTGGAGGTAGGCGGTGGCCACGGCGTTTGCGATCTCGGCTGCGAGCGCCGGGTCGGCCTGCTCGACCTTGATCAGGACGAGCCGCGTGTTGCGCCTGGGCTCCACGATGAGCGAGGACCGTAGGACCTGGTCCGAGGTGAGCTCCGGGGCCCGCTGCTTGAGATTCAGAGCCTGGATGGTCTTGTCGAGCACGGCGCGGCTCTTGATGATCTCGTGTTGCGTCGGGTAATAATTCGGGTCCCACGGCGCAGACGCACCCATCGGAGTCACTTCCTGAATGTTCAGAATCTTCGGCGCTTCCGGATCGATGAGGATGGTCGCCGCGGCCTGGTAGATCGGGATCTGGCGGAACGTCCAGACGCTCACGGTGATCACCGACACGAGGAAGATCCCGGTAATCAGCCACCGATGCTTCCGTAAGACCTGGAAGTAGTCGGCGAGGTGTCGTTCGGATACGAGCTCGCGTGGCCCTGTCATGTCCCTACCTGGGAATGAAGTTATTCAGCTTGGGTTCGACCACTAAAAAAAACTTTCAGGTACCACCACGACATCATTGGCCTGGAGCCGGACGGCTTTGTCCCTCTGCCCCCGCTTGATGATGTCGTTCATGTCGATCTCGAGTACCTGCTGGCCGGTTGTGCCGACACGGATCACCCGCGTCCGGGACGGCGACGCCTTGTCGGTGAACCCACCCGCGACCGTGATCCCCTCGAGGATGTTCGTTTCCTTCTCGAGGGGATACGCGCCGGGTTTCTTGACCTCGCCGAACACGAAGAAGCTATTCTCGTCTCTCGAGACGACGAACACCGTGTCCCCCGCCTGAACGGGGACGTTCTCGGCGGCGTTCCCCGCCTGAATCTTGTCGACGCTGAGACGCACGATCGTCGTGTTGCTGGCGCGCGCCCCAGGCTCCGTGAGAGGTGTCCCGAACGAGGAGGATTTGTTTCCCTGCGCTCCTGGACAGCCACCCGGCCTTGGAGAGGACGTCGACCAGGCTCGTCGGTCCGGTCAGATAGAAGACGCCGGGCCGTGCCGTCTCCCCGAGAATCGTGACCTTCTGGGAGAGATACTCCTTGACGGACACGATCACCTGCGGGTTGACCAGGTAATCCTTACCCAGGAGGTCAACGAGGGCGGCCGCGACCTCTCTGGTCGTCAATCCACCGGCCTTCACGCGGCTGATCAGCGGAAACGGGGCGAAGCCGTCTGGGTCGACGGTGTAGTCCCTCGAAAGATCCGGATGCCCCCACACCGTGATCGTCAACACGTCGCCGGAGCCGATTTTGTACTCCTGGCCCCACGCCTGCGGCTGCAATAGGCGGCCCGTGAAGCATGGGGCTGATTGCGGACTCAAGACTCGATCAGGCAGTGTGCTCGTTTCGGGGCTACCGAAGTGTCTTGACGCTGATGTTCATATAGATGCACATCCGTCTGAGCAC
>JAHFDK010000045.1 GCA_023249095.1 Candidatus Rokuibacteriota bacterium
TGTGGATCACGCCCTTGGGATTGCCGGTCGTGCCCGAGGTGAAGGCCATCCGCATGACGTCGTTCGCCCCCTGGCCGGCGACGCGTGGGACAACGGCGCCGGCGTCCTCCAGGAGGGCGTCGAGCGACACGAGACCCCGCGTTGAGAGCCCCGGAGCGGCGCCCAGAACGCAGACCGTCTTGAGGTCGGTGAGGCCGGCCCGCAGCTCACCGATCATCCTCACGTAGTCGAACCCCTTGAAGCTCGCGGGACACACGAAGCCGCGGCTCTCCGAGAAGCGCAGGATGTAGTCCACTTCGCGGCTCCGGAAGTCCGGCCCGATCTGGTTCGCCACCGCGCCCAGCCGCTCCAGGGCGAAAAAGACGTACGCGAACTCCGCCCAGTTCGGGAGCTGGATCGTGACCACGTCGCCCGCTTCGATGCCGAGCGCCCCGAGCCCGGCCGCCACCCGGTCGACCCGGGTCTTCAGCTCGCCGTAGGTGACGCGGCGCCCGCGGTCAACGATCGCAACCCGATCGGGATGGGTTGAGGCCCGACGGGCGAGGATCGTGCCGAAGGTCTCGGGGCCCCAGTGCCCCGATTTCTGGTAGCGCGCGATGAGCTCGCCGGTGAGCCGTGTCTCAAACCCCATGGCGATGCCTCCAAGTCAGCCCGGTCATCCCCCCAGGTAGGCGGCCTTCACGTGCGGGCTCTCGCGGAGCGCCGCGGCGGGGCCGCTCAGCACGATCCGGCCGGTCTCCATGACGTAGGCGCGGGCGGCGACGGCCAGCGCCATCCGCGCGTTTTGCTCGACGAGCAGCACCGCGACCTTCCGGTCACGGTTGATCGACTCGACGATCGTCCGGATCTCCCGGACGATCAAGGGGGCGAGGCCGAACGACGGCTCGTCGAGGACGAGCATCGTCGGGTCGGACATCAGCGCGCGCCCGATCGTGAGCATCTGCTGCTCGCCGCCGCTGAGGGTCCCGGCAAGTTGCCGACGCCGCTCGGCGAGCCGGGGGAACCGCTCGAGGACCTCGGCCAGCGACCGCTCGATGGCGAGCCCGTCGCGCCGCCGGTAGGCGCCCATCCGGAGATTCTCGATCACGGTCATCTGCGGGAAAAGCCGGCGCCCCTCCGGCGCGTGGGAGAGCCCGAGAGCCACGATGCGATGCGGCCGCCACCGCGAGATGTCGACCCCACGGAAGACGACGCGCCCGCCGCTCGCGCGCACGAGCCCGGAGAGCGCCCGCAGGGTGGAGGTCTTCCCCGCGCCGTTGGGGCCGATGATCGCGACGATCTCGCCCTCCTCGACCGTGACCGAGACGCCGTCGACGGCGGCAACGTTCCCGTAGTGGACGCGCAGGTCGGTCAGCTCAAGCACCCGGCTCGTCTGCCCCCAGATACGCCTCGATCACCGCTGGGTTCGTCTGGATCTCACGCGGCGTCCCCTCCGCGATGCGGACACCGTGATCGAGGACCGTGACGGTGTCGCACACCCCCATGACCGCCTTCATGTCGTGCTCCACCAGAAGGACCGTGACGCCTTGCTCGCGCAGTCGCCGCAGGACGCTCGTCGTCTCCGCCTTCTCCTGCGCGGCGAGCCCCGCCATCGGCTCGTCCAAAATCACCAGCTCCGCCCCGGTGGCGAGCACCATGGTGAGGGCGAGTGCCTTCTGGTCCCGATGGGGGAGCGTGTCGGCGACCTGGCTTGCGACGGGTCCCAGACCGAGCGCCTCCAGGAGCGTGCGGCCCCGGTCGCGAGCCCGTCGCTCGCGCTCCCGGTACGGTCGGGACCAGAAGAGGGCTGACGCGAGACCGGGCGTCGTCACGAGATGAGCGGCGACGAGCACGTTCTGGAGCACGGTGTACTCCCGGAACAGCGTCGTGGCTTGGAACGTCCGCGCGATACCGCGCCGGCAGATCTCCGACGGGCGAAGCCCCGACGTCCGCTCGCCCTTGAAAAAGACCTCGCCGGCGGTCAGCGGAATCACGCCGGTGATCAGGTTGAAGACCGTGCTCTTGCCCGCGCCGTTGGGACCGATCAGGCCGTGGATCGCGCCCCCCGCGACGGTCATGGAGAGATCGGCGACGGCCAGCAAGCCGCCGAACCGCCGGGAGACGCCGCGCAGCTCAAGGAGCAAGGCCGACTCCCGCAGCGGCGGGCGCCCTTCCGCGCAGTCTCCGGAGAAGGCGCCGGGCCGTGCCCGGAAGGGCTACCAGTCCCTCGGGCGCGAAGAGCATGGTGAGGATGAGGACGGCGCCGAAAACGAGGATCTCGTAGTGGTGGAGCTCGCGCAGGAGCTCGGACGCGATGGTCATGAGGATGGTCCCGACCACCGGCCCCCAGACGCTCCCCGTGCCGCCGATGACGGTGAAGACGACCAGCAGCACCATCGGCTCAAGGCCGAAGTCGCTGGAGTGGAGGACCCGGCGGAAATGGGCGAAGAAGACGCCGGCGAGCCCGGCGATGAAGCTCCCGAGAACGAAGGTGGTCAGCTTGTAGCGAAAGACGTTCACGCCCAGCGTTTCGGCCAGGAGGTCGGCCTGGCGGATGGCGCCAGCCGTGAGGCCGAAGCGCGAATGGTCGAGGCGGACGAGGGCGAGCGCGACCCCGACGCAGAGCACCGCCATCAGGCCGTACAGCTCGAGCTTTCCGTCGAAGGCGAGCCCGAGCAGCCGGTCGGGCTTGGGGATTCCCACCAGCCCCGAGGGGCCCCCGAACAGCCCCTCGAAGAAATTGTTGAAGAAGAGGCGGACCACCTCCGAGAAGGCGAACGTGATGAGGAAGTAGTAGGGGCCGCTCACACGCAAGGCGACGCTGCCGATGGGCACGGCCAGCGCGGCGGCCACGAGCGGACCGATCCAGAGCGTGGCCCAGAAGGACAGCCCGACCCGCGTCACCAGCAGGGCCGAGGCGTAGGCCCCGATCCCCATGAAGGAGATGTGAGCCATGTTGATCTGTCCCGTGCTCACCTGAAGGCGAAAGCTCATGGTCAGCGTGAGGTTCATGAGGATGGTGGTGGCGACGTCGAGGTAGTAGGAGTCGCGAGTCACGAGGGGCAGGGCGGCGGCGGCGAGGGCGATGAGGGCGACGCCGGCGGAGGGGACGCCGGCGCTGCGGCTAAGCTCCACCGACGAGCCCCCGCGGCCGGACGAGCAACACCGCGATCACCATGAGGAAGCCGAGGATGTTGACGGCGGCGCTTCCCATGAAGAGCGCGCCGAGCCCCTCGACCCCGCCGAGGAGTAGACCGCCGAGAACGGCGCCAGGGAGGCTTCCCATCCCACCAACGATGATGATGATGAAGGCCTTCACCACGGGCAGCGCGCCCATGGCCGGGCTCACCGCGAAGACCGGAGCCAGGAGGCCGCCCGCGCCCCCGGCGAGCGCGCAGCCGACACCGAAGCCGAGGGCGGCGACCGCCTCGATGTTCACGCCCTGGAGCGCGGCGGCATCGGCATCCTGGGCCACCGCCCGCATGGCGCGGCCCGGCCGGCTCAGGCGCAGGAAGAGATAGAGGGCGACGATGAGGACGATGGCCGAGAGGGTCACCACCAGCCGCTCGACCGAGATGACCAGTCCGAGCACGCGGACGATCCCGGAGAAGGCGGACGGCACCGGTTTGTCGAGCACACCGAAGGCGAGCTGCGCCCCGGCCTGCATGACCCAGAGGAGTCCCAGGGACACGATGAAAGCGTTGAGGGCCTTGCCACGCAGGTCGTGGAAGATCAGCCGCTCGGCCACCACGCCCGCGAGCCCGACCGTCAGGATCGCCAGGCCGAGGGTGGCGAAGTAGTTCAGGCCGAAGAGCGCGTAGGCGTAATAGGTGACGTAGCCTCCGAGCATGTAGAACTCGCCGTGGGCGAAGTTGATGATCTCGAGGATGGAGAAGATGAGGGTGAGCCCGAGGGCGACCAGCACGTAGACCATCGCCAGGCCGAAGCCGTTGAGAAGCGCCTGGACGAGGAGGTCAATCGACACTGGTCGCCCGCGACACTCCCTACTTCTTCAGCGCGGCCGGCAGCACCTGAGCGATATCGACCACCTTGCCGTCGCGGATCTCGCTGATGACGACCGGGTAGAGGAATTGCCGGTCGATGCCGTACGTCTCTTTGCCGCCGAGGACCAGCCGGCCCCACACGGTGTCGAAGGGCTTCTGGGTCAGCGCGGCCAGGACCTTGTCGGTGTCGAGCGAGCGCGCATCCTGCATGGCCTTGGTGAACACGTCGAAGGCCGCGTAGTTGGCGACGGCGATGACGCCGGGAACCTCCTTGTAGCGCTTCTCGTACTCCTCGCCGAACCGCCGCACGGTCGCGCTGACGAAGTCGCTCTTCACGTTGATGTTCGCGGGACTCCAGACGCCCTCGGCGGCCTCCTTGCCGGCGATGCTGACGAGGGTCACCGGGTTCACGCCCGCGGTCCAGCCCTTCGGTCCTTTGAAGCCGAGCTCCCGGGCTTGCTTCAAGATCAGCCCGGCTTCGCCGGGCGGCGCGGCCGCCACGTCGAGCATGTCAGGCTTGGTCGCCAGAATCTTGGTGAGGATAGGGTAGAAGTCCTTGGTACCGCGCTCGTAGTATTCGTCGGCGGCGACCTCGAAGCCGAGCCCCTTCAGGGCCTTGACCACCGCGGTGTTGGTGTCCTTGCCGCTCGTGTCGTTCGGGGAGATCGCGGCCACCCGCTTCACTTGAGGATGCTTCTCCTTGACCCAGCGGTAGAAGGGCTCGGCCACCTCCCACTGGCTCAGCATGGCCCGGAACGAGTGCGGCTTGTCCGGGCCCAGGTTGCTGGTGCCCCAGCACACGAACGAGAACAGGACCTTCTCGGGTTCCGTCACGGTCTGGACCGCGTTACAGGTCGCGCCCACGGCGTTGCCGATGATGTACTTGACCTTGTCCTGGAACACGAGCTTGTTGGCGGCAGTCGCCGCATCCGCGGCGAGCGCCTTGTGGTCGTAGCTCACGAGCTTGATCCGGTAGACGTCGCTGCCGACCTTGAGCCCGCCGCCCTTGTTGATCTCCTCGGCCCTCATCTCGGCGCCCCGCACCAGCTCGACGCCGTACGAGGCGGCGCCGCCCGAGAGCGGGCCCAGCACTCCAATCGTGAGCGTCTTGTCCTGGGCCGCGCCGGGTGTTGTGGTACCGGCGGTCGCCGCCAGCGCCATCATGACGACGGCCGCGATGCCTCCTCGGATCCTCATGGTCGCCTCCTTCCTCGTTCCGTTCGCTGTGCCGCTTGCTCGCGGGCTCCCACGCCCGCCGTGAGCCCGTCGAGTCTCGCGCGGTCGGCGACGGTATTCAAGTCCTGCGCGGCGCAGACCGTTCTTGACCACCACACCGGAGCGCAGATAATCTCGACACGCCTGTCCGTGCGGTACACCAACCAGCTCCGGGAGGCTTCCATGAAGTGCCGGCGGTGCCGAAAGGACGCCAGCGCCCAGTTCTGCGAGGACTGTGGAGCCCGCCTCGACGTGACTGAGCTCGGGGAAGCGGAGCAGCGTGTCTCCTGGGTGCTGGAGCACGTCTCCGACGTCGTCTCCGTAGTCGGCCAGGACGGGATCATTCAGTACGAGAGCCCCTCCGTCGAGCGGCTGCTCGGATGGCGGCCCGAGGAGCTCCTGGGCAGGCACGTCCTGGACTACGTCCACCCCGACGACGTGGCCCGCGTCAGTGCGGCCATCGCTCGCCGGATCGCGGACCCGGCGCCCGTCAACCCGCCGACCGAGTTCCGGGTGCGGGCGCGTGACGGCTCCTGGCGCGTCCTGGCCGCCATGAGCCGGGTCACGCAGGTTGAAGGGGGTGCCGTGAGCCTGGTGGTCACCTCGCGCGACGTGACGGAGCAGCGAGCGCTCGAGGATCGGTTGCGCTACGCGCTGCGCATGGAGTCGATCGCGCAGCTGGCGACGGCCGCCGCGCACGAGATCAACAATCCGCTGGCGGTGCTCCTCGCGCATCTCGCCATCTTGGACAGGAACGCCCCGCCGAGCCTCCGCATTGGAAAGATGGTCGAGGCCGCGAAACGCATCCGGGACATCGTGGACCGTATGACCCGAATCAGTCGGGTGGAGATGGTCCCGCTGGCGTCGCCCGCGCTCCCGGAGATGCTCGACATCTGGAAGTCGAGCGAGGCGGGTGAAGCGCCGCGCGCCGGTGAGGCGGGAGGTGAGGCGGATCGGCACCCGTGAGAAAATGTCGACGGGCCGATGAACGCGAGCACCGCCAGGAGGAACCCAGCGTGCGTCTTGGCAGTTTACCCCGGCAAATCCTAAGGAGGAGCCATGCTCACCAAACGCGCCGTGATCCGGAGTTTCGTCCTGACCGCCCTGGCCGTCCTAGTCCTGGCCAGCGCTGCTGTCGCCCTCGAAGTTGGGCAGAAAGCCCCTGACTTCTCGCTGAACGGAACCGACGGCAAGCCGGTCAAGCTTTCCGACCTGACGGCCAAGGGCCCCGTCGTCATCTATACGTTCATCGCGGCGTTCACCCCGACCTGAACCCGTGAACTAAACGGTTTCGAGGCGGCCCTGCCGCAGTTCGAAGCCGTCGGCGCCCAGGTCGTGGGCGTCAGCACCGATCACCACCTGGCTCTGGCCGCGTGGCAGAAGGATCAAAAATCCAAGCAGCTCCTCCTCTCTGATTTTCGCCGGCAGATGCTCCCCGCCTATGACGCGATGCAGACGGACCAGGCGAGCCCGGTCTATCGCTACGCGAAGCGGGCGTACTTCATCATCGACAAGAGCGGAACTGTCAAATTCATCAAGGTCATGGACAGCCCGCTGAATCTCCTCGAGCCCGCTGAAGTGCTGGCGGCGGTCAAGGCTGCGGCTCCATAACCGCGGGAGGGACATCGGTGGCAACTCTTCGGGTCGCGCTTCTGGTGAGCCTGATCGCGACGGTGAGCGCAGCCTGCGCGAGCACGGGTGCACACCCACCGCTGACCATGACGGCCACGACCTTGATGGCCGGCTGGGAGCAACACTTCACGCTCGAGTGGGCGGCTGATCAGGGGCAGAACGGCGCCCGCCGCGTCAGTGGCTATGTCTACAACCGGCACGGCGAGTACGCCCTGGACCTCCGCCTGCTCGCACAGGCCCTGGATCCTTCGGGCGCTGTGATCGGTCAGCGCATCGCGTGGGTGCTTGGAGGCGTGGGCGGCTCCGGGCGCGCCTACTTCGAGGTTCCGAATCTGCCGCCGGCCAATTCGTACCGAGTCAGCGTCTGGGACTACACCTGGGCCCAGGGCGTCGGCGACAAACACTGATGGCCCGGGACTGAGCCCGTCAGAGGCGGAACGCACGCCGGCCAGCCGGTGCTCGCCGAGACGTGTCAGCGTGATCTGCCCACCGTTGACCGTCACGGGCTCGAGAACGAGGGTGAACCTCCTGTTCGAGTCCCCGAGACGCCCTTGAACGTTGAGGGAGATTGCCTCACCCCGGACGGTGAAGGTCAGGACGCCGGACACGCCCGCCCCACGTTCCCGTCCACGTCCCCCTGAGATCTGGCGCCGGCCCCGCCGGCATCGTGAGCGGGATCGCGGTCGCGCAAGCGCCCAGCAGCGCCGTCAGAGCGACGACGAGACCGTTCCACCGCGGCTTCATCGCTGTCGAATATACTCACACTTGACGCGCATCGTCTTCGAGCGGATGCTCTGGCGCATCGAGCGACCCGCCTAGCCCTGGGAGAAACGCAAATGCGTCCATATAAGGATAAGGATTCCGCGACGCCGCCGTCATACCTGCCCATCGTCGTGCTGGTCGTGGCCGCCCTCTTGACTCTCGGCGTGGCCCCGGAGGTTGCCGGCCAGGCGACTCCGGCCGGAGAGGTCATCATCGCGTGGCACGTCACCATCGCCCCGACCTGGTTCGACCCGTCGACCGCCCCGCCCCAGATCACTCCGTTCGGGATGCTCTACGCCTTGCACGATGCGCTGGTGCGGCCCCTGCCGGGGAAGGGCAAGATGTCCCCGAGCCTCGCCGAGTCGTGGTCGGAGAGCCCTGACGGGCTGGTGTACGAGTTCAAGCTGCGCCGCGACCTCAAGTTCCACAACGGTGACCCCGTGACCACCGAGGACGTGAAGTTCAGCTTCGAGCGCTATCGGGGGGCGGGAGCCAAGGAGATCCAGACGCGCGTCGAGCGGGTGGACATCGTCGATCCTTTGACGGTTCGCTTTCATCTGAAGGAACCCTGGCCGGACTTCATGACCTTCTACGGGACCACGGCCACGGCCGCAGGGATCGTCGTCCCCAAGAAATACGTGACCCAGGTCGGGGACGAAGGCTTCAGAAAGCACCCGATCGGCGCCGGCCCCTACCGCTTTGTGAGCCACAAGCCCGGCATAGAGGTGGTGGTCGAAGCCTACACCGGGTACTGGCGCCGCGTGCCGTCCGTCAAGCGGTTCGTCATGAAGAGCGTCCCCGAAGGAACCACGCGGGTGGCGATGCTGAAGAACGTCGAGGCGGACATCGCCTACGCGCTCGATGGCGAGGACGCCCTGAACGTGAGACGGGACCCGCGACTGCAGCTGGTGCCGTCCAAGCATGCGTCCATCTACTGGATCGAGTTCGCCGAGCAGTGGGATCCCAAGTCGCCGTGGCACGACAAGCGGATGCGGCTGGCGGTCAACTACGCGCTGAATCGCCAGTCGATCAACGAGGCCTCGTGTCTCGGCTTCTGCCCCCCGGCCGGCGTCATCGTGCCCCGGGTCATGGAATTTGCGCTGCAGGCCCCGGTGCCGCCCTATGATCCGCAGAAGGCCAAGCAGCTGCTTGCCGAGGCCGGCTATCCCAACGGGATCGACGCCGGGGACTTCGTGCCCATTCCTCCGTTCTTCACGACGGCCGAGGCTGCGGTGAACTACCTGGGCGCGGCGGGCATCCGGGTGAAGATCCGGCCCATGGAGCGCGCGGCCTTCTACGCGGCCTGGCGGGAGAAGAAGCTGCGCGGCTTGTTCATGGTGGCCGCGGGGAACTCGGGCAACGCGGCGAGCCGCGTGGAGGCCTTCATGTACTCCAAAGGGAGCAACGCCTACGGGGGCTATCCCGACCTCGACGACCTGTTCCACCAGCAGGGGCGGGAGCGTGATTACGCCAAGCGCGAGGCGCTGCTCCACCGCATCCAGCAGCTCACGATCGACCGGGTCATGTTCGCGCCGATCATGGACTACCGTACGCTGAGAGGAGTCGGGCCGCGGGTGGCCGAGCACATGCTCGACGCGCAGCACCTGATACCGTTCCCGGCCTACGAGGAGGTGCGCCTGAAGAGCCAATAACGAAGCGGGCGGACTTCGGGCTCGGCGCTGAACCCGAGAGCTTGACGGGGGCTCAGTCTTTCTCTAGCTTCGTCACTGGCGATACTTATGTACGCGGCATACTTCGGGCTCACCGAGCGGCCGTTTTCCCTGGCGCCTGATCCGCGCTACCTCTATCTGAGCGACGTTCACCGCGAGGCCCTCGCCCACCTGCTCTACGGGCTCGGCGAGGGCGGCAGCTTCGTGCAGCTCACGGGCGAGGTGGGCACGGGCAAAACCACGGTCTGCCGCGCCCTGCTGGAACAGCTGCCCCCGGATGTCGACGTCGCGATGATCTTCAATCCCCGGCTCACCTCGGTCGAGCTGCTCGCCGCGGTGTGCGACGAGCTGCGGGTCCCGTACCCGTCGGGGACCACGAGCCTCAAGGTCCTGGTCGACGCGCTGTCCCAGGCTCTACTCGACGCTCACGCGCGCGGCCGGCGGACCGTGCTGATCATCGACGAGGCTCAGAATCTGAGCGCCCGCGTGCTGGAGGAGATTCGGCTCCTGACGAATCTGGAGACGACGAAGGAAAAGCTCCTTCAGGTCATTCTGATCGGTCAGCCCGAGCTGGCTGAGCTCCTGGCCCGGCGCAACCTTCGGCAACTCGCCCAGCGCGTGACCGCGCGCTATCACCTCAGGTCGTTCACCGAGGAGGAGACGCGGAGGTACGTGCAGCATCGGATGGAGATCGCGGGCCAGCGGCAGCCAATCTTCACCCGGCTCGCCGTGCACGCGGCCCACCGCCTGTCGCGCGGGGTCCCGCGCCTGCTCAACACCATCTGCGATCGCGCCCTGCTCGGCGCCTATGCGACCGGGCAGACGCGGGTCAAGGAGAGGATCGTCCGCCGAGCCGCGAGGGAAGTGCTCGGTCGGCGGGCACGCAGGCGCCGGTGGATGGTGGCGACGGCGACCGCGGCTCTCCTCCTCGCTGCGGGAGGCACGATCGCATTGTTGGCTTCACGAGGGCTCCCCTCCCTCGGAGCCTGGCCGCTGCGCGCCGAGACGACCTCGTCGACGCTTGCGCCAGCCGTGGGGGCCACGCCGCTCGAGCCGGCAAGCCCGGCACCGACGCTCGCGGCGATCCTGGGAGATCCGGCGGTGACGGCCGACAGGACGAGCGCCTTTGTGAATCTCTACGCGCTCTGGCACCTGGACGCCCGTTCCGGGGCGGCCGTGCCTGGCTGCGAGGCCGGCCGCGCGGCCGGCCTTCGCTGCCTCGCTCGAACGGGAACGTGGACGGTGCTGCGTCGTTTCGATCTCCCGGCGATCCTCGAGCTCGCGACGCCCGACGGCAAGAAGCACCACGTCGTCCTGGCCGGCCTCGACGGCGAGCGGGCGACGCTCCAGATCGGCGAGCAGCGGATCACGCTGCCGACCGTCGAGATCGAGCGCTTCTGGGACGGTCCGTTCGTGATGGTCTGGAAGTCTCCCGTCGACGGCCCGCTGCCGCTCCAGCCGGGCATGCGCGGGCGCGACGTCGTCTGGCTCCGCCGGCAGCTCGGCGCGGTCGACGGCCGCGCGGCGCCGGCGAGCGCGGGCGAGCCCTACGACGAGGAGTTGAAGCGACGCGTCGCGGCCTTCCAGCAGATCGAGTCGCTGACGCCCGATGGAATCGCCGGCGAGGAGACGCTCGTTCGCCTCGCCGCGGCGACGCCGGGCGGGAACGGCCCGTCGCTCACGCCGGTGCGGCGGTAGTCATGTCCTATATCCTCGACGCGCTCACGAAGGCTGCTCAACAGCGAGACCGCCAGATCCCGGTCGTGCAGCGGCTGCTGTCTCCCGGACCGACGCCGAGATCGCCCTGGACTCGCTGGCCCGGCCGCCTGCTGGTGGCGCTGGTGTTGAATGCGGGCCTCGTGGCGGTGTTGCTCGTCTGGTGGCTGCGTCCCGTCCCCATCGCGGCGCCCCCGGACCCGACGCCCGTGATTTCGGTACCTGCGCCGAGCCCGCCTGCGGCGGAGTCCTCGCGGACCGTCAGGCTCGAGCCGCCGCCGAGGCCCGACATCCAGGCCGAGCAGCCGACACCAAGAGGGCGCCAGGCGATCGATGACGCGCCACCGAATACCGCAAGTCCGAAAGCACCGCCGCCGGCTCCCCGCTCGTCGGCGTCGGCTCCGGCCGCGACGCCGCCCGCCGCAAGGGCAGGACCGGCGGCTCCCGCCGAGCGAGCCGGGCTCAAGCTCGAGGCGTTGATCTACTCGGATCTGCCGGTGCAACGCAGGGTCTTCATCAATGGGCGCCGCTACGCCGAAGGCGATGTGATCGACGGTCGGCTCCGCGTCGAGGAGATCCAGGAAGACGGCGTCGAGCTCAGCGACCAGGGGCGACGCTTCACGCTCCGCGTCGGGCGCTGAGGAGGGATCCATGAGCGAGCGAATTCGCCTTGTCGTCGACGGCAAACCGTGCGAGCTCACTGCCGAGCCGGCCATGCCGTTGCTCTACGCGTTGCGCGCCGACCTGGCACTCAACAACCCGAAGTTCGGTTGCGGCCTCGCCCAGTGCGGCGCCTGCACCGTGCACGTCGACGGCCGGCCGACGCGCTCCTGCGTCACACCGGTCGGCGCCGTGAAGGGCAAGAAGATCACGACGCTCGCCGGCCTCGGCACACCGGAGCGGCCACATCCGCTGCAGACCGCCTACATCGGTGAGCAGGTCCCGCAGTGCGGTTACTGCCTGTCGGGCTGGGTGATGACCGCCGCGGCCCTGCTCCGCGACACCCCGAAGCCGAGCGACAAGCAAATCCGGCAGGCCCTGGCCGGACTGAAATGCCGCTGCGGGACGCACATGGCCATCCTGCGCGCGGTCAAGCGCGCGGCCGGCGCGAACGCATAGGAGGCGGCCATGACACCGGCGCCGCTCTCCCGACGCGAGTTCCTCAAGGCCGGAGCGCTCGTCATCAGCTTCATGATGCCCGGAACGGTCGGCGGAACGCTGGGGCGAGCGAGCGCCACGACGGCCGGCAAGCCGCCCCTCACGCCCGACGAGCTCGATTCGTGGATTGCCGTGCTCCCCGACGGTCGCGTCACCGCGTTCTTCGGCAAGATGGACATGGGCCAGGGTGTCGACGTGGCGATCGCCCAGATCGTCGCCGACGAGCTGGACGTGGCGTTCGATCGAGTCGTCGTCGTCATGGGCGACAGCGCGGTCACCTGCAACCAGGGCGGCGCGTCCGGCAGCACCGGCGTGCAGCGCGGCGGCGCCACCCTCCGCTACGCGGCGGCCGAGGCGCGCCGCATCCTGCTCGAGCGAGCGGCCGAGAGGCTCTCGGTGGAGATGGCGCAGCTCACCGTGCGAGACGGCGTCGTCTCGGTCGCCGGCGATCCGCGGCGTCGCGCGAGTTATGGCGAGTTGATCAACGGCCAGCACTTCCATCACAAGCTCGAGTGGAACAAGCAGTACGGTAACCCACTGCTGGCGAAGGGACTGGCGATACCCAAGACGGCGTCCGAGTACAGGATCGTCGGGACATCGATACCGCAGCGGATCGTCGCCGATAAGGTATTCGGCGCGCTCCCGTACGTCACGGACGTCAAGGTCGACGGCATGCTCCATGCGCGCGTTGTCCGGCCGCCGACGGCCGGCTGCGCCCCGGTCACGGTCGACGAGTCGTCGATCGGCGGCATTCCCGGGGCTCGGGTCATCCGCGAGAAAGAGCTGGTGGCCGTGGTCGCCGAGCGCGAGTGGGACGCGGTGCGCGCGGCGGCCACGCTCAAGGTGACCTGGGCACAGCCCTGCACGCCGTTCCCACCGATGGAGACGCTGTACGATCACATCCGCCAGGCGAAGCCGATCGGCGGTGGACTCCCCGTCAACAAGGGCGACGTGGACGCCACGCTCAAGACCGCGCATCGCGTGATCGAGGCGGAGTACGAATGGCCGCTGCAGTCGCACGCGAGCATGGGCCCGGCGTGCGCGGTGGCCGACGTGCGCGCGGATCAGGCGACGCTGTGGACGGGCTCGCAGAAGCCGCACTACGGCCGGAACGGCGTCGCGAAGCTGGTCGGTCTGCCGCCGGAGAAGGTTCGCGCTGTTTGGGTCCCGGGCCCGGGATCGTACGGCCGCAACGATGCTGGCGACGCCGCGCTGGATGCGGCGCTCCTGTCGAAGCTCGCCGGCCGGCCGGTGCGCGTCCAGTACATGCGCCACGAGGGCACCGGCTGGGATCCGAAAGGGCCAGCGGCCGTCTACCGCGCTCGCGCCGGGCTCGACGCGCAGGGCACCGTCGTCGCGTACGACTTCTTGGGCAAGGGGTTCAGCCGCCAGGACGTGGCGACGACCGAGAGCGACCCCAAGGACACGCTCGCCGGACAACTGACCGGCTACGCGCCGAAGCCGACGGTGATCTTCCAGGTGCCAGCCGAGGCGTACGATTTCGCGAACAAGCGCTGTGGCTGGGAGTGCATCGCGCCCCTGCTCGATCGCGGCTCGCCGCTGCGGACCGGGCACCTGCGCGATCCGCTGGGCCCCGAGACGCACTTCGCGAGCGAGTCGTTCATCGACGAGGTGGCGTATACCGCCGGCGTCGATCCGGTCGCATTCCGCCTGAAGTACGTGAGCGACCCGCGCCACGTCGCCGTCATCACGGCGGCCGCCGAAAAGGCGGGCTGGACCGCGCGTCCCTATCCAAACCCGCGCCGGGGCAAGGGCAACGTGATGACCGGCCGCGGCGTCTCCTACACCGAGCGCAACGGCACCATCGTCGCGGTGGTTGCGGAAGTGGAAGTGGATCGTCGCAGCGGACGGGTGTGGGCGAAGCGGTTCACCGTGGCGCACGACTGCGGGCTCATCATCAACCCGAAAGGACTCGAGCTCACCATCGAGGGCAACGTGGTGCAGGCGGTGTCGCGGACCTTGTTCGAGGAGGTCGCGTTCGACCGCAATCGGGTGCTGAGCGTCGACTGGGCCAGCTATCCCATCCTGGAAATCCAGGACGCGCCCGAGCGGATCGACATCGTGTTGATCAACCGGCCCGACGTCGCGCCCTCCGGCGCGGGCGAGCCGTCGACGCGCACGGTCCCGGCGGCGATCGCCAACGCGATCTTCGACGCGACCGGAGTACGTCTCCGGCGCGTGCCGATCACACCCGAGCGGGTCAGAGCGGCCCTGGCGCGAGCCTGACGGCCTCGACGGGGCACGTCGCGCCGGCGCGGTGATGTCCGCGCTCTTCGCCATCGCGGGCCGCACGTGTCCTCCGGGGCGCATCCCTCTGGGGCGTGCACCGGGACTTGGCGGCCTCGATGCACTCCACGTGCGGTACACTCCCCGGGAGGATCGGATGAGGCGTTCGGGCGCGCGGAGGTGGCGATGAGGATCGGGGCGGTATTTCCCCAGGTCGAGATCGGGCAGGACCCGAGCGCGATCCGGGATTATGCGCAGGCGGTCGAGTCGATGGGCTATACGCACGTGCTCGTGTTCGACCACGTGCGGCATCCTGATTCTTCCGCAACGCCAGACGGCGCTCGTGGCCAAGCAGGCGGCGACGGTGGACGTGCTCTCTGCGCACGTAGAGATGCTCGAGCGATTCAAGAAGGAAGCGCTCGGCTAGTTCGTGGTCCTGCCCCGAGGACTCGCGCTGTCCCGCTCGCACTGGTACGATGACGTCGTGGTGAGCCGGATCGCGGCGAAGGCGATGGGCGATGTTCGCAGCAGGAGGATTCCGCGCCGGCTGCTGCCGTGCTTCGTGGCGCTGGTTTTCCTGGTGTTCGACGCCGCTCCCGGCTCAGCCCAGTGGCCGGAGGTGGAGCGCTGGCTCGATGGCTCCCAGCCCGTCACGCTCGGGCTGGGGACGTCCCGCTTTCGCGTCTCTACCCCTGGTACGAAGCCGGTGATCGCGATCGAGGATCCGTCGTACGGCGGCACTCCGTACCGGCTCATCGACTCGGATCTGTACGGCACGGTCATCTCGTTCGACCTCAAGCTGCGGTGGCCGCTGTTGTCGGCCACGGGGACCTCGGGCCTCGGGGCGGTGGAGCCATATCTTTCATTCGGGCCGACGCTCTTCGTTGCTGGCTCCGACAACGCGCTGCGCCTGGGTCAGCCCGGGTCGAGGTCCGACGGCGCGATGTCGCTCGGTCTCAGCTGGGGCGCCGGGCTCTCATGGCGGTTCACCCGTAACGCGGAGCTGTTCGGCGGGTACCGGTTCATGCAGTACGGCCGGGAGAGCGCCTTCTCGCACGGCGAGCGGTCGTTGCCGGAGACGGACCTGATCGGTCACGACGTTCTCTACGGCATCTCCGTCCGGTTCTAGCGTCGTCGAAGAGTGGCTCAATTTCCCGTAGCAAGGAGCTTGCATGGAATCTCGAAGTCTGGGCAAGACAGGTCTCACGGTGTCCACCCTCGGGTTCGGGTGCGGCAACGTCGGCGGGCTGATCATCCGGGGGACGCCCGCGGAGCGAGAGCGCGGTGTCGCCAGGGCCATGGAGCTCGGCGTCAACTACTTCGACACGGCGCCGTCGTACGGTGATGGCGAGTCCGAACGGAACCTCGGGCAGGTGCTGAAGGCGCTGAGAGCGCAGGTGCACGTCGGCACCAAGTTCCGTCTCGATCCGCGCGATCTGGCGGACATTCCCGGCGCCATCGCCCGCTCGCTCGACGAGAGCCTGCGCCGGCTCGGCATGGAGCGCGTCGATCTGTTTCAGCTCCACAATCGGATCGAGCCGGCGCGCGGTGCCGGCGCCTTGAGCCTCGGCGACGTGCTGGGCGAGGTCGTGCCCACCGTGCAGAAGCTCCGCCAGCAGGGGAAGGTGGGGTTCTGCGGGATCACCGCCCTCGGCGAGACGACCGCGCTGCACCGGGCGATCGACGCCGGCGCGCTCGACACGGCGCAGGTCTGCTACAACCTGCTCAACCCCAGCGCGGGCGTCGCCGTCCCACCGGGCTTTCCGGCCCAGGACTTCGACGGGCTCCTGGGGCGCGCGCGCCAGGGCCGGGTAGGCGTCATCGTCATCCGCGCGCTGGCGGCTGGAGCCTTGAGCGGTGTCGAGACACGTCACCCCATCGCAGTTCCCTCGGTGGACCCGATCGCAACGGCCCCGGACTACCGCACCGACGTATCGCGGGCGCAGCTGCTCGGCGCGCTCGTGCGAGAGGGACACGCGGCGAGCCTGATCGAAGCGTCGCTACGCCTCGCGGTCGGATCGGATGCGGTCTCGACGATCCTGGTCGGGTACTCGAGCCTGGAGCATCTCGAGGCCGCCGCGGCGGCGGTGAATCGGGGACCGCTCCCCCGAGCGGCGCTCGATCGTCTCACGTCGCTCTGGTCCAGCCTCGCCGGGCGCTGAGGTGGGGCGACGTGCCGGCGACCGCGTGAGCGGAGAGGCGCGCGTCTAGGCTCGGGTGACGCGCACGATCGCCCAACCGAACGTCCGCACGCGCTCGTCGATGTCGGGTCGGGTGCGCCGGCCGCTGGTGCGCCGGTCGACCATCCCCGGGGACTGCTGCCGCCGCCGCTCGCTCGTCCGGCGGTCGAATATCACCTCGGCCCAGTCGACGTCGGCAAACGCTCGCGTGAGGTAGCTGTGGTAGTTCGCCGCGCGGCGGGAGACGACGAAGAGGAGCCGGTGCCGCCACTGCCGCAGGACGTGGGTGACGTTGAGCACCCGGATCAGCTCGCCGAGGCTCGTGTGAATCACGCCCGCGTCACCGCCGCTCGCCCGCGTCACCATGCCGATTTGATCGACCCGCAGACGGCTCGAGCGGCCATCATGCGTCGTGAACTCGATCCATTTTTCGGCGGGGTCGTCCATCGTTCTCCCCCAGAGCAAGATGTTCCGGGAGACACGCTAGCAACCACTCGACCCGGCCCGCGAAGGAAATCGGACACGCGAGAGGTTGGCGCTGCCGACGACGAGAGCTACCGGATCTGGTGGCTTGTCACGCGCCGACGTCGATCCCGGCCCGGTGCATCGACGACGCGAGAACGGCGTCGAGCACAGCCTGGGCGGCCGACCGAGGTGAGCAGAAGACGAGAGACCCGCGTTCAGCAGTACCTTAACGCCGGACGCGGCTGTTCACGAGCGCGCCCCACGTCGCGACGATGAAGGGCACGAGGTAGGTGAGCGGGGCCTTCCACACGAGGGCGCCGGGCCATTCGGCACCGAGCAGCACGTCACCCTGGTTGATGGCGAGCAGGAGCGTGCCCACGACGCCCGCGATCATGACCGACCGCCTCAACATCGGGCGGTGCCGCAGCGCGCACCGCCAGCACTTGATGACCGCGCCGCGGCGCGTCTGGAAGAGAAAGCTCGCTCGGGCATCGGTGCTGCCACACGCGTCGCAGCAGGCGCCGAGGGGCGGGGTTGGGCTCACGGACCGATTCTACGGTCGTCACGCCTTTGCGGGGGTCGGAGCCAAACGTGGTATACCGGAGAGCGCGGAGGGGTGGTGCGCGTGACCGATCTTCGTTTCGGCCAGGAGGCTCCCGGGTTTTCGCTACCGTCGAGCGCCGGCGGCCAGACGGCGTTGTCCGACTTCAAGGGGAAGTCGGACGTCGTGCTCGTCTTCTACTGCTACGACTGGGGCTCCATCTGAACGCCCGAGCTGGGCGACCTGGGCCGGGTCGCGGATGAGATCGCTGGGCGGGGTGCTGCCGTGCTCGCCATCAGCGGTGACAGCCCCTTCTGCCACACCGCGTTCGCGAAGGCGCGGAGCTTGCCCTTTCCACTCCTGAGCGACGTGCACCGTACGGTGATCCGCGCCTACGGTGTGCTCGACATCGACCGCAACGTCGCCTACCGCTCCACCTTCGTCGTAGACCGGGCCGGCGTGCTCCGCTGGGGCCAGGCCGGGGATCGCGAGATGGTCCGCGATGGGCGCGAGGTCCTCCGCGTGCTCGACGTGATCGACGGGCTCCGGCGAAAGCGCTAAATTGGAGGCATGAGCCTCCAGCCGCAGGAGGTCTTCCGGAAGCTCACGCAGAACCTCGAGACGGTCATGCGCGGCCAGTCCGTAACGATCCGCAAGCTGCTCGGCGCCTTCGTGAGCGGCGGCCATGTCCTGCTCGAGGATTATCCCGGCACCGGCAAGACGACCCTCGCGAAGGCGCTCGCCCGGTCCATCGGCGCGCGCTTCAAGCGCGTCCAGTTCACGCCCGACCTCTTGCCCTCGGACATCCTGGGCGTGTCCGTATTCGACCAGCGCGATCACGCGTTCCACTTCCACGAGGGGCCGATTTTCACCAACGTCCTGCTGGCCGACGAAATCAACCGCGCCTCGCCGCGGACACAGTCAGCGCTCCTCGAGGCGATGGCGGAGGGTCAGGTCTCGGTCGAGGGCACCTCGTATCGCCTCGCCGAGCTCTTCTTCGTGATCGCCACGCAGAATCCGGTCGAATTCCGCGGCACCTATCCGCTGCCCGAGGCGCAGATGGACCGGTTCGCGGTGCAGCTGAGCCTGGGCTATGTAGCGCCAGAGGAAGAGGTCGCCATCCTCTCGGCGCAGGAGCAGCGCCACCCGATCGACACGCTGGCCGCGTGTGTGTCGGTCGATGACGTGCTGGGCGTCCGCCGGCGGGCCTCCGGTGTCCGGATGAGCGACGAGCTGAAGCGCTATGTCGTGGACGTCGTGCGGGAGACGCGCGCCGCGAACGGGGTCCAACTCGGCGCGAGCCCGCGCGCGTCGCTCGCGCTCATGAAGGCGGCGCAGGCGCTCGCGCTCAGCGAGGGACGCGAGTTCGTCATTCCCGAGGACATCCGCGAGATGGCCGTCCCGGTCATCGCCCACCGCATGGTTGCCGAGCCCCAGGCGCGGTTTGCCGGGGTGACGACGGCGGGCATCGTCGAGGAGATCCTCACGAAAGTCCCGCTGCCGTCCTAGCGCCCGCGGCGCTGTGAAACACCTGCTCTACCGCTGGTTCAGTTCCTTCTCGGCCTTTCAGTACCGGCTCGACCGGCGGTTCACGCGCGCCGGCGCGCTCGCCCTGGGTGTGCTCGGCGCCGCGGCCGTGATCGGACTCGACACGAACCGCACGGTGGGCTACCAGGTCCTCACGCTCGTGCTCGCCCTGCTGCTGATCTCCGCGGTCTCGAGCCTCGTCTTCCGGGGTCGCTTTACGGCCCGCCGCGTCCTGCCGCGCTTTGCCTCCGTCGGCGTGCCGCTCGGTTACCGCGTGGCGATCGCGAATCAGACGGACCGACGCCAGGAAGGCCTGGTGCTGCTCGAGGAGCTCGCCGATCCGCGCCCGTCGTTCGAGGAGTTCGCCGCCGCGCGCGAGCCGGGCGAGGAGCGCCGGAACTGGTTCGACCGACAGGTCGGCTATCCGCGGTGGGCCTGGCTCGTCTCGCAGAAGCGCGGTGCCGTCGTCACGCCGCGGCCCCTGCCCCCGCTCGCCCCCGGGGGCGAGATTGAGGTCGGGGTCGAAATCACACCACTGCGCCGCGGCCACGTGCGCTTCATAGGGCTCACGATCGCGCGGCCGGACCCCCTGGGCCTGGTCCACGCGCTGAAGACGATCCGGCTCCCGCAGTCGCTCCTCGTCCTTCCGAAGCGCTATCCGATGCCGGAGATCCGGCTCGGGGGACGACGAAAGTATCAACCGGGCGGCGTCGCTCTCGCGTCTTCGGTCGGCGACTCCGAGGAATTCGTGGCGCTTCGCGACTATCGGGCCGGCGATCCGATGCGCCGCATCCACTGGAAGAGCTGGGCCCGCGTGGGCCGGCCCGTCGTCAGGGAGTACCAGGACGAGTTCTTCGTGCGCCACGCGCTGGTGCTGGATACGTTTACCGAGCGGGAGAGCAGCCTCGTTTTCGAGGACGCGGTCTCCGTCGCGGCGTCGATCGCGGTCTCGGTGGAAACGCAGGAGTCGCTCCTCGATCTCATGTTCGTCGGCCCCGAGGCCTATTGCTTCACCGCCGGCCGGGGAGTCGGCCACACGGATCAGCTGCTCGAGGTGCTCGCGTGCGTCGGCCCCTGTCGCGACAAGCCGTTTCGCGCGCTGCACCGCGCGGTGATGGAGCGCCACGCCTCGCTCAGTGGCTGTGTGTGCGTGCTGCTCGCGTGGGACGAGGCCCGGCGGGAGTTCGTCCGGCATCTCGAGGCGCTCGGCACGCCGACCCGGGTGTTCGTCGTGGGGGAGCGCGGCGCACTCGATGCGCTCCCCGGCGACGTCCACCCCCTCGAAGTCGGCCGCATCGGCGAAGGGCTGGCGCGCCTGTGACCCCACCGCCCCTGCTGCTCGGGGCCGCGCTGCTCTTCTGGGGATGGCAGATCGGCTTCCTGCTCATCGCCCTGCCGCTCGCCGTGCTGATCGAGGCGGCGCGCGCCCTCACGTGGCGACTCGAGCTGTCCGGCACCGACTTCCACCGCGTGACGGACCTGAGCACGCTCCTGATCGTCGTGAGCGGTGTGTACCTCTTCTCGACCACCGGAACGGCGCGCAGCGCCGGCGGGCCGCGGGCGATGACGCTCCTGTTCCAGTGGCTCCCCCTGCTGCTCTTTCCGCTGATCGCCAGCCAGGTCTACAGCACCGTGGGAAGAGTCCCGCTGACGGCGTTCTTCTGGGGGCTCAGGCGCCAGGCCGCGCGCGATCCCGCCGCACAGCCCGGCCCGGTGGATCTCGGCTACCTCTACTTCGCCCTCTGCATCCTCTCCGCCAGCGCCGCCAACCGACGCACGCTCGACTTCTACGCGGGGCTCTGCGCCCTCGCGGGCTGGGCGCTCTGGTCCTGTCGCTCCCGGCGATTCTCGCCGCTCTGGTGGGCGCCCCTGCTCGCCGTCGCGGCCATCGTGGGGTATGGCGGCCACATCGTGCTCCACAGGCTCCAGCAGGCGGTCGAGCAGACGGCGTTCGAGTACATCTTCAGCCTCATCCACCGCGACGCGGACCCGTTCCGAGCCGCGACCGCCCTCGGCCATCTGGGGAGCCTCAAGTTCTCCGATCGCACGGTCCTTCGAGTCGAGCCGCGCGACGGCCTGCGTGTGCCGTTCCTCTTGCGCGAGGCGAGCTACGACGTCTACAACTCGCCCGCGTGGGTCGCCTCGGACGCGACCTTCACCGCCCTCCAGCCCGAGGCCGATGGCGAGACGTGGAAGTTCGCCAGCCGGCAGAGCCCCGGCGAGCGAGTTACGGTCTCCGCCTACCTCAATCGCGGAAGGGGCGTCCTGGCACTTCCGGGCGGCGCGTTCGAGATCGACCGCCTGGCGGTTGTCAGCGTCCGCCGCAACCGCCTCGGAGCGGTGACGGTCGAGGAAGGCCTCGGGCTCGTCACCTACACCGCACTCTTCGCCCCCGACGGACCGCTCGACGGCCCTGCGATCGACGCCGACCTACGCGTACCGCCGCAGGAAGCCCCGGTCATCTCCCGGATCGCCTCGGAGCTGAATCTCGGCGCCCTGTCGCCTTCGGAGAAGCTGAAGATCGTCGAGGCGTACTTCCGGCAGAACTTCCGCTATTCGGTCTGGAAGGGCGAGCGCGCTCGGCGGCAGACGGCCCTCGAGGAGTTTTTTCTGCAATCGCGCTCAGGGCATTGCGAGTACTTCGCCACCGCCACCGCTTTGCTGCTGCGCGCAGCGGGCGTGCCCGCGCGCTACGCGGTCGGCTTCTCGGTGCAGGAGTGGAGCCGCCTCGAGCAGCGGTGGATCGTCCGGGCCCGCCACGCCCACTCGTGGGCGCTCGCCTACGTGGACGGCGCCTGGCGCGACGTGGACACGACACCATCGATCTGGGCCGACGCGGAGCGGGACGAGGCGTCCATCCTGGAACCCTTACGCGACCTCTGGTCCTGGGGCGGGTTCCTCTTCTCCCGCTGGCGCTGGAGCGAGGGACAAAGCGGGGTCGGCGAGTACGCCGCCTGGCTCCTGATCCCGCTGGTGCTTCTGCTCGTCTGGCGCCTCTACTCGCGGCGCGTGGGCCGAGGCGCCCGGGGGACCCCGGAGAGCCTCACGCTCGCGCCCCGCCCGGGCCACGACTCCGAGTTCTACCTGATCGAGCGGCGCCTCGACGCTGCGGGCCGCGGGCGGCGTCCGTCGGAGCCCGCGTCGACGTGGATCGAGCGCATCCACGCGACAGAGCTGCGCCCCATCGTGGCGCTCCACTATCGCTATCGCTTCGATCCCGCGGGCCTCGACGCGCCCGAGCGCGCGGCGTTGAGGACGAGCGCCGAGGCGTGGCTCAGCGGGCATCACGTTCACACCGCCGCGCGCTGATTGACTCAGGCTCGCCTCGATCGTGGAACGACCTGCGGCCTCGCACGGCCGCGCCGACTTCCCGATCGTGCTAGAGTTGCGCCCATGAGATTCCCACTCGAAACATCCAGCGTTGAAGCGCTCGGTTTCGACGCGAAACCGCTGAGTCGCCTCCGCGAGCTGATCACGGCTCACATCGCCGAGGGACGGTACCCCGCGGGGCAGATCGCCATCGCGCGCCACGGCAAGCTCGGGGTCCTGTGGACGCTCGGCGACGCCCGGCTCGATCCGCAGCGCGTTCCCGCGCGGGACGACACGCTCTGGCTCCTCTACTCGAACACCAAAGTCATCACCGCGTGCGCCGTCTGGATTCTCGTCGAGCACGGCGCGCTCACGTTCACCGACCGGGTCGCCGATCATGTGCCCGGGTTCGAGGCCCACGGCAAGGGCGACATCTCCGTCATCCAGCTCCTCACGCACCAGGGCGGCTTTCCGAACGCCGAGGTGCCGAAGGAGGCGTGGGAAGACCACGAACTTCTGCGACGCGCGGTCTCTTCGTTCACGCTTGAGTGGACGCCGGGCTCGCGCGTCCACTACCACCGGGGCGCGGCCCACTGGGTCGCGGCGGTCCTGATCGAGGCGCTGACCAAGACGGACTATCGGGCGTTCATCCGCGAGCACGTCACGGAGCCGCTCGGCCTCGGCGGTGACCTGTTCGTCGGCCTGCCTGACGCGGCGCACGACCGTGCCGCCGACACGCACGAGCCCGCCCCGGACGGCACACGCCACGTGAGGCGGCGGGACGAGACCACGGCGGAGGCGAGGCGTGCGGGCACGCCGGGCGGTGGAGGCTACGGGACGGCGCGCGCCATGGCGGCGTTCTATCAGATGCTGCTCCAGGGGGGCCAGCTCGGCGGCGCGCGCGTGCTCTCGCCCCGGACCATCGCATACGTCACGCGCAACTTCACGGGCGACCGCGTCGACGGTAACATGGGCATGGCGATGCATCGAGGGATCGGTCCCCATCTGCGCGGGACGACGGAGACGATCCGGGGCCTCGGGTCGCTCGCCTCTCCCCGGACTTTCGGTCACGGCGGTGTCGGCTCCTCGTACTGCTGGGCCGACCCCGACTCGGGCGTCTCGTTCGCGTACCTGACGAATAGCCGCGTGCCCGATCCGTGGCATTCGGCCCGACTCGATCGCGTCAGCAACCTCGTTCACACCGCGATCGTCTAGCGCGCTCCGGCCATGGCGCCGCGCACCGTGCTCGTGACCGGTATGAGCGGGCTCATCGGCGGCGCCCTCCGCCGGCACCTGGAGGGTAAGTACGAGCTCTCCGCGCTCAACCGGCGGCCGGTCCCCGGCGTGAAATGCCATCAGGCCGATATCGCGGACCTCGACGCGATCGCCCCCGCTTTCGCCGGCGTGGACACGGTCGTGCACCTGGCGGCGCTCACCGGCTCGAGCACGAACTTCGACGACATCCTCCGGGCGAACGTCGTCGGCACCTACAACGTCTTCGAAGCCGCGCGTCGCGCTGGGGTCGGCCGCGTCGTCTCTGCCTCCAGCGGCGCGGCCGTGAGTGCCTGGGAGCACGAGCCGCCCTGGAGTGCCCTGGTCGCCGGGCGCTACGACGAGGCCGGAAAATTTGCGAAGATGACGCACGAGACGCCGACGCGTCCGGCCGGGCTCTACGGGGCCAGTAAGGTGTGGGGCGAGGCGATCGCGCGCCACTACGCCGACGCGCACGGGTTGTCCGCGATCTGTGTCCGCATCGGCCGTGTCAAAGCCGAAGACCGGCCGACCTCGGCGCGCGATTACTCGGTGTGGTGCAGCCAGCGCGACATCGTCCGCATGCTCGAGCTGTGCATCGCGGCGCCATCGACGCTCAGGTTCGACGTCTTCTTCGCCGTCTCGGACAACCGGTGGGGCTACCGGGACCTCGAACACGCGCGCGCCGTCCTCGGCTTCGAGCCGCGCGACCGGGCGGAGGACCATCGCCGATGATCCGCGACGTGGTCAGCGTGCGCGACAGGAACCGCATCCACTATCGCCGGCTCGGGCAGGGGCCTGGGATGGTCCTGCTCCACGGCTATCCGCAGACCGGCCACATGTGGCGCAAGGTGATGCCGGCCCTCGCCGAGCGATTCACCGTCGTCGCGCCGGATTTGCGCGGCTACGGCGATTCCGACCGCCCGGCCGCCGGCTACGACAAGCGCACCATGGCGGCCGATGTCGCCGACGTGATCCGGGCGCTCCGGATCCAGCCGGTCGTCCTTGTCGGTCACGACCGGGGCGCGCGCGTCGCGCACCGCTTCGCTCTCGACCACCCGTCGCTCTTGACGCGGCTGGTGCTGCTCGACATCGCGCCCACGTACGACGTGTTCGCGCGAACCGATCAGGTAAGCGCCCGGGCGCGCTGGCACTGGTTCTTCCATCAGCTCCCCGATCTTCCCGAGGCCCTCACGGCCGGTCGCGAGGAGATCTACCTCCGCTTCATGTACAGGACGTCGGCCCACAATCCCGCCGCCATCGAGGAGGACGCGGTCCAGGAGTACGTCCGCTGCTTCCGCCAGCCCGGCGCGATGCGCGCGGGCTTCGAGGACTATCGCGCCGGCGCGACGATCGACCTCGAGCACGATGGCGCCGACCGCGACACGAAGGTCGCGGTCCCGACGCTGGTGCTGTGGGGCGAAGCGGGCGGTCGCCGACCGCAGGCGCCCGACATGCTCGGCGTCTGGAAAGAGCGGTGCGTGCACGTCGAGGGGAGCGCCGTGCTCGGCTCAGGCCACTTCATCCCCGAAGAGCAGCCGGCGGCCGTGATCGACGCCATCCTGAGATTCGTCGGGGCGCCTGAGCGGAAGGCCTGAAGTCCGTGCGGCTCAAGAAGACGGTCGCGCGACTCTTCGAGCGCGAGCGCGTCTGTCGCGTGGCGACTGCAGGCCTCCGCGGCATGCCGCACCTCGTCCCGGTGTGCCAGGTGGTGGCCGACGGGAAGATCTATTTCGCCTCCGGCAACGACGGCCGGAAGGCGTTGAACCTCACGGCGAATCCGCGCGTGGCGGTGACGATCGATCTCTACTCCGATGACTGGACGCTCATCAAGGGCGTGATGGTGCAGGGCCGGGCGCGGCTCTACGCGAAGGGACCGCGGTTCAGGAAGATCCGCGCGCTCCTGTATCGGAAGTATCCGCAGTACCCGCACGAGGCCGCGCTGGATGAGTCGGACTCCGTCGTCGTCGAGGTGACGCCGACGCGGATCTTCACCTGGGGGATCGACTGAGTGGTCGTGCGAAGCCGAGGGCGGTCGACGCCCGAGGCGAGCCTGAGAAGGGGGGCGAGCCTCAGTAGAGCACGGTCTACTCCGCGACGCAGACGCGGTTCCGGCCGTCCTGTTTGGCCCGGTAGAGCGCCTGGTCGGCGGCGCGGATGACGTCTTCGGGATCGACGCCGCTCTGCTCGGGCTCCGCGACGCCGATGCTGACCGTGATGGCCACCCTCCGCAGCCCCCCGGAGGACCGGACCGGTTTTTCGGGCCTCGCCTTGGGCCGGTTCCCGCCGCGCACGACGAAGCTCGAGGCTTCGATCGTCTCTCGCAGATCCTCGAGATACGGCAACGCCTCGTCCGTGGATTTGCCCGGGAAGAGGACGGCGAACTCCTCGCCGCCGTAACGGAACGGCCGGCCGCCGCCTTCCGTCCGCGTGAGCGTCGAGCCGATCAGGCGAAGCACCTGGTCGCCCGCCGCGTGGCCGTGCTGATCGTTGAGCTTCTTGAAGTGGTCGATATCGATCATCGCGACCGTGTACAGCTCGGGGAGTCGCATGAGCGCGTCGGTCAGCGCGCGTCGCGACGGCAGCCCGGTCAGCTCGTCGCTGAACGCCATTCGGTGCGAGGTCTCGATCAGCGAGATGACGAGCACGAGACCTCCCGTCGCCAGGTACACCGTGGACGCCGGGTTGCCACCGTTGAGGGCGAGGAACGCGGCGATCAGCGTCCAGGCGAAGCTTGACTGGATGACCGTCGGACGGAGCACGAACCGCATCATGGCCAGCACGATCGCGGCGAGGAACGCCACCAGGGCCGGTTGCGGCATCTTCATCCAGGGCAAGCCGACCGGAACGTGCTGGAGCGCCTGCGCCACGTGGGCCACCTCGGGGCGCAGTAGCAACGCGACTGCGAGCAGCTCCCCCACCAGGATCAGGCCGAGGACCACCCGGCCGGTCAACGAGGAGATCGAGCGCTCGGTCAGCCAGGCGAGCGCCGCCAGGTCGAGGGGGAGCGCCAACGCGATGGCGGCGGACACGATGCGGCCCGTCGACGATGGACCAGCGTCGGGGAAGAACACGAGCGCCCGCTCGGCCACGAAGAGGACGACGAGGGCGACAACGAGCTGGCTCCGCTTGAACCGCCAGCCGAGGAGGAGCCCCACGCCGAAGACGACCCATGGATAGACGGGCGGCAAGGCCGCGACCGTCTCACGCAGCGACGCGGACTGCAAGATCACCGTGGCGCCCAGCAGCAGCACAGCGCCGGGCCCCACGTGGGGCAGGACCTTGTCCAGATGCGTCCGCTACTGCGGCGGGTATCGGAAGGGCGCCCAGCCGTTCCCCTGGAGCGGCTTGGGCGTGTAGGTCCCGGCCTGCTTTTGCGGCGCCGGTTTCTTGGTGGTCGGCTTCCGCGCCGCCGACTTCGTCCTCGCCTTCTTCCTCTTCATGCGCCGCACTTTACAACAGTCGCGGAAATGTGGTCAATGGACACGGTGATCGCCGCGAACCGCAGGCGGCCGGATCGACCGATTCAGTCGATGGCGGGCTGGGCGAGGCGCCCGCGGTAAGCTCGTCGCGCCCGCGCGCCGCGGAGGTGCGGCGACCCGTGGAGAACTCCAATGGGATGACGGCGCAGTCGCTCCGGAGCTTGCGCGATCGGCGGTTCCGTCGGTCGCCGGCGCACCGCGTGCAGGGCGAACGAGGAGCCCTCACGTTCGTCCGAGAGGTGGGCTTCTGCTCGACCTTCTACCGGTTCCCCGAGGGCGTGGCGTGCCTGTGGGAAGCGGTGGCCGGCCGCGCGAATCCGCGCTGGCCCCGGCACTCGCACCACGACGCCGGCATCGGCCTCACCTGGGAGCTGAAGGACACCCTGCCGGCGCGCAAGCGCGTGTACTACGGCAAGCTCCTCAAGGGACGCCCGCTCCTCGTGGCGCTCGACCTCTTCCCCGCGTTCTACGCGCTGATTCGTGGCCGCCAGCGGGCGCGCGACTACCGTGTGGAGTACCAGGCAGGGCGGCTGTCCCACACGGCCCGGCGGATCATGGACGCGATGATCCGCGAGCACCCCCAGTACACGCGCGAACTGCGGGCCAACGTGTTCATGCTGGAGCCCGCGAAGACGCGCGGGTTCGAGCGCGCGATGGCCGAGCTCCAGCAAGGGCTTTGGCTAGTCAAGAGCGAGGAGCGATACGAGCCGACCTTCTCGTATCGCTGGGACCTGCTCGAGGCGTGGCTGCCCGAGGAGGTCGCCCAGGGGCGGCGCCTGTCGCGCGAGACGGCCGTCGCGCGCGTGATCGAGCGGTATACGCGCGGTGCCGTGTTCACGACCGAGCGCGCGCTGGTTCGGCTGTTCGGGCTCGCGTCCGACGAGGTCGCGCGGGCGGTGATGACGCTCCGCCGGACCAACGCGATGCGCACCGACTGCGCGGTCGAGGGCTGGCCCGGACGGTGGTTGATCCACGCGTGAGAGGAACAGCCCGGCGATCCAGGTCATCGGCGCGTTCCGCGCGCTCTTAGCCCACGTGAAGGCGGCGGGAGGAACGGTCGAGAGCATCGTCAAGGTCAACATTCCCGCCTCGACGCTCGTCGCGGTGCCGCTCGCGCACCCGGATTGGCTGATCGAGGTCGAGGCAATCGCAGTGATCGGGCGGTGCTCCCGCCCGACTTGTAGCGCGTCGCCGGGGTGACGTGCGTCGTCGGTGGAATGGCCAGCGGATTGTTCTGCGGCGCGCACGGAAGCTCGCCGCTGGTCTGCGCCGCCGGTGGGCTCTGTTTTGCGGCGCTTCGATTTACCTGACGCGGGTCACGGCCAGGCGACCGTAGGGCCGACGATCACGCATCGGGACGCCCCGTCGTCACGGGTCGCTACAATCTCGATACGCTCCGCAATTCTTGCAGAGGATCTTGCACTGCCGTTCCTCCATCTGCTCGCCGCAGCGCTCGCAATAGTGCACCCATTGGACGCCAGTGGCAGAGGCAACGTCGGCACGCGAGGGGCTCGAGGACAGACCGCGGCGCGCCTCCATACCGCTGGTACACTACCCCGCATGGCTGAAGGCTGGCAAGATCTAGAGTTCCTCCGCCACGTCTTCGACGAAACCCGGGTGGTTCGAAAGCCGCTGACGGGCATCATCACCGGCTACCACGTGCTGCCCTACATCCTCATCGGGCCCGAGCACGACCAGCCCGGCCATTCGGTGGAGGTCCGCGGACGCATCAAGGTGTCGCCCCGGCTCGTCATCGCCGCTGGGGACGGCGGTCCCACCTATGGCGAGATGTTCAAGGAGACCGAGCTGATGGACCAGCGCCTCGTCGCCCGTCTCTTCAGCTTCCGGTACGCTTCGCGGGTCGCGCTCGAGAGCGACGAGCTCCGCATCCGGCGGCAGGCGCGGGACGCGCATGGCCATCTTGAGCGCATCCTGGAGGAGTTGACGCAGCGCGAGGTGATCAACACCGGAGTGATCGTGTCCCCCGACGTCCGCTTCTATCCCGTCTCGATCGACCGCTTCATCCGGGAGATCCTCGATCAGGAGTTTCGTGACTAGTGTCACCGACCGCGCGCCATTGAAGCGCTCTTCGATCGCCGGCGCGCTCGTCATCCTTCCGCTGGCCGTCCTCGCGGGCGCGCTCGCGTGGCGGTCGCGCGGCTGGCCGCTGGTCCACGACGCGCCCCTGATGCACTACATCGCCTGGCGCATCGGCGAGGGCGCGGTGCCGTACCGCGACCTCTTCGACATGAACTTTCCGGGCGTCTACCTCCTCCACATGGTCGCGCTCGGGCTCTTCGGCGCCGGCGACGGGGGGTGGCGCGCTTTCGACCTCACCTGGCTCGCCGGAACGTCACTGGCCGCTGCGGCGCTGGCCGAGCCCTGGGGGCGGCTCGCGGCGGTCGGCGCGGGACTGTTCTTCGCCGTCTACCATCTGGCGGGCGGTGCCTGGCAGGCGGGGCAGCGTGATTTCCTCCTCTGCCCGTTCATGTTGCTGGGCGCGCTCGGCGTCGCCCGGTGGGCCGAACGGTCCCGGGAAAGGTCGAGTCTCGCATGGGGTGGTCTGGCGCTCGGCGCCGGGATCACTGTCAAACCCCACGCGAGCTTGTTCGCCGCGGCGCTGATCGTGCTCGTCGCCGTCGTCGCACGGCGTGACGACCGCTCGCCCGCGGTCCCGCTGGGGATCCTCGCGGCCACAATCGCGGTGGCGCCGCTGGCGGCCGCGGCTTGGCTCACCGCCAAGGGCGCGCTCGCGGCGTGGCGCGAGATTGTCTTCGACTATCTCCTGCCGCTCTACTCGCGGCTGGGCCGACCCGACCGGTGGACGGTCCATTGGTGGCCGGTGTGGATCCCGATCGCCGCCGGCGTGGCGCTCTCGGTCGGCTCCGCGCTCGCGCGCCACCGCTTCACCGCGCGACACGCGGTGGTGACGCTCGGCCTCGGCTACGGGATCGCCCAGTTCTTCGGCCAGGCCAAGGGCTGGGAATACCACCTCTACCCGCTCGCCGCGTTCGCCGCCGTGGTGCTCTTCGCCGAGGCCGGCCGGCTCCTCGAGTCCCGAAAGCTCGTGGCGGTAGCGCTCATGGCGTGCATGGCGATCTCCGGCGTCCTGCTCGGGCTCAAGGGGGTCGAGGCGGCGGACGCCGCGTGGATTGCGGCGAAGGAGCATCGGGTGAGCGCGGT
>JAHFDK010000269.1 GCA_023249095.1 Candidatus Rokuibacteriota bacterium
CCTGGCTCATCCGGACGATGCCGAGCGCGTGAGGGCGTGCGAGCCGGTCTCGACCGCGGTCCGCGCCGCCGCCAACGGCGCGGGCATCACCATCATCGACGTGCCCGTCCTCGCCAACGGCCGCCTGGAGCTCCGCTGGTATCTCCGGGAGCAGACGGTCTCCCGTGTCCTCCACCGCTATGGCAGCGTGACGGAGCCCGTCGCTACCGACTGAGCCACGAACTTCGAGGAGCGCCATGGCTTTGCCGGGGTGCTCCGAGCGCTTGGGGGGGTATGGGGGGCCATGTCGGGGCCCCCCATTCAAACAGCGGGGCCATGTCAGGGCCTCCCATTCAAACGGCCGGGCCGTCCTGGATGGCGGCGGCGAGCTTGCCGGGAACGCGACGGCCGTCGCCCGGCTGACCGGTGAGCTTTCCGTTCTCGACGGCCACCTTGCCGCGCAGGATCACCACGGCGGGCCAGCCGTGCACCTCCCATCCGTCCCAGGCGCTGTAGTCGGAGCCGTGGAGGTCCGCGGCGCGCAACGTGCGCCGGACGGCGGGATCGAACACGACCACATCGGCGTCGCTGCCCGGGGCGAGCATGCCTTTGCGCGGGTAGAGGCCGAGCACCTTCGCGGCGTTCGTCGAGGTGACGGCGACGAAGCGCTCGAGCGACATCCCGCGCTTGGACACACCCTCGGTGTAGATGATGGGCACGCGCGTCTCCACGCCGACGTGGCCGCCGGTGGCGTCGGCGACGTGGCGGCTCCGGACTTTGACCGCGCGCGGCGTGCACAGCTCGTCGGTGGCGACGGTGCTCAGCGTTCCGCTCGTAAGCCCGCTCCAGAGGCGCTCGCAGTCCTCCTCGTGCTTGAGCGAGGGATAGGTGTGGTAGAGAACGCCGTCGGGCCGCAGGTACGCGTCGGCGGTGAAGGTCGCGTAGTGGTGCAGCGTCTCGCCGTAGACCGCGCGCCCCTCGCCGCGCGCCTCGGCGATGGCCTCCACGCCCGCGCCGGCGCTCACGTGCACGAAGTACACAGCGGCGCCCTCGACGTAGCGCGCCAGACGCAGCACGCGGCGGAACGAGATGTCCTCGGACATCGCACTGTGCACGAGCGGCATGTTCTGGATATCCGTGCGGCCCTCGCGCTCGAGGCGCTCGTACATGTACATGACGAGGTCGTCGTCCTCGGCGTGGATCGCGAGGATGCCGCCGTGCTTGGCCGCCGTCTCCATGATGGCCCAGAGGTGACCGAGGCGGATCATGCGGCCCTTGCCGATGGGCCGCACGTCGGTCGTGAAGATCTTGATGCTCGTGAAGCCCGCCTGGATGGCTTCCGGGAGCTGATCGATGACGTCGGGAGGGACCGCGCCCTGGAGCATCACGTGGAGGCCGTAATCCGTGTAGCCCTGGCGCCAGACCGCCTCTTTCTGGTCGATCGCGCGAGCGATCGTCAGGCCCGGCTCCCAGACGGCGAAGTCGACGAGGGTGGTCGTCCCGCCGCAGATCGCGGCGCGGCTGACCTGCTCGGGCGGGGCGCTCGTCATCAAACCGCCCCCCAGCGCGGGGATCGGCCAGTGGGTGTGCACGTGAGGGTCGATACCGCCGGGGATGACGAGCTTGCCAGTGGCGTCCACGACGCGGCCGGCGTCGCGGGGCAGGGTGCCGGGCGCGGCGACGGCGACGATGCGCTCGCCCTCGATACCGACGTCCCAGGCGCCCACGCCCTGGGGAGTCACGACCTGTCCACCGCGGATCACGAGATCGAGCATGGTTGTCTCCAGCTCCTCAGGCGTCACCGAACAGGAGGGCTTTGATGCGCTCGGGCTCGCGGAGCAGCAACCCGAGACGGGTCACGGCCGAGTCGACCGCCTGCGCGAACTTGTCCGGCCCGCCGAACCTCTCGAGCGTCTCCGGTCGGACGAACTTGAAGAGGATGTTCGCCGTGCCCGGCGGCATGCCGACGAAATGGACGGTGAGCATCCGGTAGTCCTCGAGGAGGATCATGCAGAAGGCGGCGGCCGCCTCGTACGGCACGATCGGCGGCTCCTTCACGCCACCGCGCTCCATGGCGATCGTGAGGAGGTCGTCCGCCAGGAGCTGGGCCGTCGTGGGCGTCTCGTGGAGCCGGGCGCCGAAGATCGGTCGGAGCGCGTCGGCGACGCGCCGGGTCGAGGCGATGAGCTCGCGGACACGCTCGGGACGATACTGCTCGAGCGTGCGCACGACGGCCGCGTAGAGCATCGGGCGCGCCTCGAGGCCGCACTCGAAGCCCTTCGCGCGGATCCGCCCCACCAGCGCCTTGTCGCCGGCCATGAGGCCGAAGCGCGGGCCGATGGTGCCGTACTTGTCGAGGCCGGTGGCCCCAAGGTCCACGCCCAGCTCGAGCATCCGGGGGTGGTCGAAGGCGGCGGGGGCCACACGCGCGCCGCCCGCGTCGTCGACGTACACGAGCGCGCCCTTGTCGTGGGCGAGCTTCACCACCGTCCGGATGCCCTCGACCAGCATCAGCTCGTAGGTGACGGCGAGGCGCGTGAGGACCACGAGCGCCACTCTGGGATCGCGCTCGAGGGCCCGCGCGAACTCGTCGACGCCCACGGTGTCGATGAACCGCGCGCCGGCCAGTGAGGCCGCGCGGATCACCGTCGGGTGGCTGTGGCTCGCCGAGACGCCGACCACCACGTCGCCAGGCCGGACCAGCGTGAGATGGGTGGCGAGGGTGGCGCCCGTCAGCCGGTTGAAGACGGCGACGTCGTGGAACTCTTCCGAGCCCCCGAGGTGCTGCAGGGTGAGGGCCGTGAGCCGATCGAGATAGATCGCCGGGGCCAGCTCGTCGTCCGCCCACTGGATCTCCTCAGCCGTCATCGCCAGGCCGTGCTCGAGACCCGTGAAGACGAAGACCGACTCGGGGCCGTGCTTGCGGATGATGCTCCAGGCACGGCGCAGCTTGCGGAAGTCGTCCTCGGTGCTGGCGAGGATGCGCCCGCGCGCGTACGGGAGCGCCGGCGCGTGCGGATTACCGAAGCGGTCCGTGGCCATACGTGACTCCTTCAGTGCTCGCTAGTCGTACACGGTGTCGAGGTAGTGGCTGGGATCGACCTTGGCCTCGATGATCGTCGAGTGGTCGGCGGCGAGGGCATCCTTCAATGCGCGAGTGAGCTCGGCGGCGGAGCGTGCTCCGACCACCGGGACACCGAAGTAGTGAGCTGGGGGAGCCACGTGCTCCTGTTCTCCGAGGTCGGTCCCGTACAGGCCGAAGTGACGCCGGACCTGCTTGACCTGGATCAGGGAGAGCCAGCCGTCGTCGAGGACGACGATGGGCAAGGACAGTCCGAGGCGCCGCGCGACAGCCACCTCACCACAGGTCATCTGGAAGCACCCGTCACCCACGAGCGCGACCACGGGGCGCTCTGGGCGGGCGAGCTTCGCGGCGATGGCCGCTGGAAGCCCGAACCCCATCGAGGACCAGCCGTTCGTGATCAGAAACGTGCGCGGCGCGTGAGCCGTCCACTGGGACGCGATCTGATGGGTGTGGGCTCCCACATCGAAGGCCAGGATGCCGTCGCGGGGGAGCACTTCTCGAACCACGTCGATCGCGTGATGGGGCACGAACCCCGGCAGCCGGGGACGAAGCGAGAGGTGAAAGCGGTCGCGGTGCTGCGCCGCCAGGTCGGCTGGCCACTCGGATCGCGCGGGCGGAAGCTCGGCCAGCCACTCGAGCGAGGCGTCGAGGTCGCCGATCACCTCGTGGGCGATCGTCACGCTCGGGTCCGCGTCCACAGGATCCACGTCGATCGACAGCAGGGGGACCTTGCCGATCCACGCCTCGTACTCCACCTCCACGACGTCGTAACCGAGCCCCACGACGAGATCGGCGCTGCGCAAGAGCTGGCGCTGCACCTGGCGCCGGGCCCGCTCGATGCAGCCGAGTGAGAGCGGGTGGTCCTCGGAGATCATGCCCTTGGCCATGGTGGTCGACGCAAAGGGGAGCCGGTGGCGATCGATCACCGACTGCAGCAGGTGCGGATTCCGCAGGCGCATGGCCGACGAGCCCAGGACTGCCACCGGCCGGCGAGCGGCACCCAGGATCTCGGCCGCGCGACGCATGGAGGCCTCCGATGCCGTGCGGAGCCGTCGCCCCGTTGGACTCGGAGGCACGTCCTCGGTGGCCGAAGCCAGCGCAACGTCCTCAGGGAGGTCCAGGTGAACGGGCCCCAGGGGCTCGCTCAGGGCGATCTCGAGCGCCTCGGCCAGCACCGAGGCCACCTCGCCCTCTCGGAGGGCAAGGGTCGCCTTCGTGATCGGCCGGAAGAGCGTGTGATGGTCGATGGCCATCTGGATGCGCCGCCCGAGCTGCGACGTGGGCAGATTGCCCGTGATCGCCAGGAGCGGCGAACGATCGAGGTAGGCATTGCCCACACCGGTCGTCAGGTTGGTGGCGCCGGGTCCCAGTGTCGCGATGCAGAGTCCCGGCGCGCCCGTCACTCGCCCCATGACGTCGGCCGCGAACGCCGCCGAGCCCTCGTGGGCCGTGAGCACGTAGGGCAACCGGCCGACCCGCATGGCTTCGAGCAGGGGAAGCACGTTCCCGCTGGGAATTCCAAAGCCGTGGCTCACGCCCGCCGCCCGCAATGTCTTCACGATGAGCTCGGCGTTGTTCACGGCGTGCGTCCCGGCCTCAGTACTCGTCGAACATGCGCTGGACCTCGGCCACGTCGTCTGTGCGAGAAAGGGCCAGCATGGCGAGCACGCGCGCCTTCTGCGGATTGAGGTTGTCGGCGACGACGAAGCTCCGCTCGCGCAGGACGGTGCGGGGCAGGACGCGACCACTCCCCGCCCGGCTCGACAGCACGATCAGAACGCCGCGCCGGCGCGCCTCCAGGAGCGCGTCGGTCTCGGCCGGCGTGGTCACGCCGGGCGGGAGTGACGCAGAAACGATCGCGCGGGCGCCGGCGGCGACGAAGGCCTGGATGGCCGCGCCGTCGGCGCCGGCGTACGACGCGGCGATGTCCACGCGCGGGAGGTCGGTGCGGCCGCGCACGTCGAACTCCGCCTCCGGGGCGTGGCGCCGTGTCGGGCGACGGTAGATGGCGACGCGACCGTCGGGGTCTGCGTAGCCGAGCATGCCCAGGTCCGGGCTCCGGAAGGTCTCGAGCCGCAGCGTCGACGTCTTCGTGACCTCGCGCGCGGCCTGGACCTCGTCGTTGAGGAGCACGAGCACGCCAAGCCCGCGCGCCTCGGGCGCTCCCGCGACGCGCACCGCGTTGACGAGATTCAGCCCGGCGTCCGAGCTGAGGCCCGTGGCCGGCCGTTGCGATCCGACCAGCACAACGGTGGCGTCGACCTTGAGCGTGAGGTTCAGGAAGTACGCCGTCTCCTCGAGCGTCGCCGTGCCGTGCGTGATCACAACCCCGTCGAGCGGCGCCTCGCGCGAGACGGCGTCGTGCACGGCGGCGTCGAGCGCGAGCCAGTCGGGCGGCCCGACAGCCGCGCTCGACATCGAGCGGAAGCGGACGGAGACGATCTCCGCGGCCTCGGTGACCTCCGGGAATCGCACCAGGAGCTCGTCGGGCTCCGCTTTGCGGCCTGCGTCCATGTACTCCCAGAGATCGAGGCTCCCCCGGCCGATCGAGGAGATCGTCCCGCCGGTGCCGATGAGCGCCACCCGTCGCTTCGATGGCGTGTTCATCGCGTTGCCGCGGCCTCGACGGCCCTGCGCTGCCGTCCCTTCTCTCGATCTGGCTGATACGCCTTGATGGCGGGGATGACCTCGCGGGTCATCAAATCGATGCCGTGCACAGCGACCTCGTGGGACATCAGACCCTCGCGGCCCCAGAAGATCATGAACCCCGGGTCGACGACGTCGATGATCCGCTGCAGCTTCTTGATCACGGTGTCGGGGTTCCCGGAGACGATCTGGTAGGTGGCATGGGCCTCTTCGTAGCTGAGGCTGGGGCCGCCTGGCGTGACGTTGGCAGACCCCACGCGCGCTTGCTCGCGCCGGCTCTGGGTGGCCGCCCGGCTCACGTACCCCGGGGGCTGCAGCCAGTGGCGGGGCGCGACCCCGAACGATGTCCCCAGCTGCCAGAAGAAGTGCCGGCCCTCCTCGTAGGCTTTTTCGTCGGTGTCGGCGACGCTCACCCGAATGACATATCCGCGCTGCTCGGAGGTCGGGGTGAATCCTGTTTGTGCCGCGACCTCGTCGTAGAGATCGTAAATCTCGTCGGTGACGTGGAGCGGCGGGGCGAGCGCCACGTACGGGTAGCGATGCTCGGCCGCCCACCTGACCGACTCCGGGCTGACCACGCCGGGAATCCAGATCGGGGGATGAGGCTTTTGCAGCGGCCTGACCCACGGATTGACCACGCGGTACTCGTAGTGCCGGCCCTCCCATCGGAAGGGTCCAGGCGTGGTCCATGCCTTGATGATCACGTCGTGGGCTTCGTCGAACCGCTCCCGGTTGTAGATCGGATTGGCGTTGGTGGCGATGCTTTCCTGGCCCAGCCCGCGCACGAAGCCGCAGACCACCCGGCCTCCGGAGAGAATGTCGATCATCGCGACTTCTTCGGCCACCCGCAGCGGGTTGTCATGGATGGGGAGCACGTTGCCCAGAAAGACGATCCGGCCCTTCCTGGTCGTCCGGGCCAGGACCGCGCCGATCACGTTGACCGACGGCATCATGCTGAGCGGGTTGTTATGGTGCTCGTTGATCATGACGCCGTCGAAGCCGGACTCCGTGCAGTACTGCAGCTCCTCGAAGTACATGCCGTAGAGCTGTTGCGCCCGTTCCGGGTTGAAGTGCGCGTTGGGAAACATCAAGTTGTTGTAGCCCCGCCGGCGCGCGTCTTCCTGGGGATACGCTGTGTAGCCCATCTCGGTGAAGAAGTAGACTTCCTTGACCATAGGAGACCTCCTGCTCTGGACCTCGCGTCAGGCGCGCGGCGCGAGGAAGTCTAGCACTGCCTGCACGAACGCTTCGGGCTGCTCCATTTCGGGCAGGTGGCCACATCGGTCCAGCACGGTTGCCATCGCCCCCGGGATCGCCCGCACGTAGCGCTGGCACACGTTGAGGGGAATGATCGCGTCCTCGCGTCCCCAGATCACCAGGGTGGGCGTTGAGATCCCCCGCAACAACGCGGGCAGCGTGTGGCTCCGCATGTACGGCTTCCAGAGGAGGCGGGCCGCCATCTCCCGGTTCAGCTCCGCCTGCCTCTCGTCCTCGGGCCTCCATGCTGTGCCGAAGTACTGGGCATACTCCGGCGACTTCGCCGGGTCGTAGAACGCCTGCGCCAACGCCTCCTGGTTGGAGTGCATGAAGTAGTCCCAGACGTGGCCTTCGTCCGGCTGCAGGCCCGCTGCGCCCACCAGCACCATCTTCGTGAAGACCTGGGCGTTCATGGTGGCGATCTCCGCCGCGACCCAGCCGCCGAGAGACGACCCGATAACAGGCAGTGGCTGGGACAGCTTCAGATCGCGGACACACCACGTCACCCAGGCGGCGAGATCGCGTACGCTGACGATCCAGTCCGGGCGCGCGGACTGGCCGAAGCCCGGCAGCGACGGCACGTACACCGTGAAGTGCCGGGCGAGGTGCTCGTACGCGCGGAGCCAGCCGGGGACGCCGAGCTCGCTGTGCAGAATCAGCAACGGCACTCCCGTGCCGCCGCGGCGGAGCTGGATGCGAACGCCCGCGACCTCCACAAGATCTTCCGTGAAGGCAGCTTCCGCAGTCGTCATGTGCTCTGGGCGAGCACCTCCGCGGCCTGCTTCTCGACCACCGTGCCCTTGAAGAAGTCCGGGTTCACCTCGCCCCAGAAGCGCACGGCGTTGGTGAACATGAAGTCGCGGAAGTCGTTGTCGGTGAGCAGCCCGTGCTCGACCAGCTCGTAGGCCTCGGGGACGACGTCGGTCATGTCGGGGACGTCGAAGTGGCCGATGTCCGAGCTGAAGAAGGCGTTGAGTCGCGCGTTCATCGGGTTGGCCTTGCGATTGAAGGCCCACGCGTTGATCGGATCGTCGGCTTCACAGCCGAAGTAGAAACGCGAGACGTAGAGATCGCGGAAATCTTCCTTCCGCGCGATCTTGCAGCGGGAGTAATCGTCGAGGTCCTCGACGCCGCCGGTGCCATCGCCGTTGTCGTCCAAACCCTCGCCGCGGCGCACCGCGTCCACCACCGTGGCCGACCCGTACTTCTGCGCCAGCGCAAGCAGGGCCGTCCGGTCGAGCCGCTCCGGGTTCGTGTTCTCGAGGGCCT
>JAHFDK010000046.1:0-4505 GCA_023249095.1 Candidatus Rokuibacteriota bacterium
GCACGGTTCGGGGCACGTCGGGGCTGCCGCGCCTACTGCGACAAAGCCAAGTGTGCGATCCTGAAGGCACGGAGGGCTAGCCTCAACTGGTAAGGCAGTGGACTTGAAATCCACCGGGCCTCACGGCCCTTGGGGGTTCGAATCCCTCGCCCTCCGCCATTCTTTCAGGAAGTTACGCGGAGCCGTTCGTCAATGAGTTTCACTCGGAACCCCGCCACTTACCCCAGACTTACCCCGTACCTCAGGCTTCACCGCGAGGAGCTCGTGAAGGGCAGCAAGCTTGGCGACTCCAGCATTGAGATCCGCAGGGGAGACGATCGCGTAGCGTCTGTAGACGGCTTCGGTCTTGTGTCCAGTAAGCTTCATCGCCACGCTGCGAGGCACTCCAGCCCGCTCCAGATTCCTAACGGCGGTGCGCCTGAAGTCATGCACAAGCTTGCCGGGTAGTTTGGCGGCCTTGCACGCCTTCCGCCACGCGTCGTAGTAATCCTTGATCGGCTTGCCGTTGTTGTTGAACACCCACGTGATGTCCTTTGGCGTGCGCTGGCGCTGGGTGTAGATCAGATCCGCGAGCGGCGGCAGGACGGAGAAGGGGAAAGTCCGGCCCTCGTCGTTTTTCGTCGTGCCGGGCTCGAGTCGGATCTCCTGCGCAGGGAAGTCGATGTTGCGCCATGTCAGGGAGAGCACCTCAGACGACCGCCACCCTGTCAAGTACGCGAAGATCATCGGCGGCTTCAGGTACTCAGGGAGATGCTCGAGCACGGCTCGAAACTCGGGCTCCTCAAAGAACCCCGTCCGGGAGTTATTGACATGAATGCTCGGGATGTGGGGGCGCTGGGCGACCTTCCCCCTGCCAAGCCTCGCAAGCCCGTTCGTAAGGCTCAGAGCCCTCGACGAGCCCGTGGCATTTAAGCCAGAGTAGGAACCCTTCTTCGTCTTCGCGCTCTACTAGCCACTCGAAGTCGGCGAGAATTTCGGGCCGACGATTCGTGATACTTCTCCGAGTCACCGCCATTTCCCCTGCACGCTACCACGCTGGAAATAGCGTTCGTCAATCAAATTCGAGCCCACAGCGCATCCACCGGTCACCGAAAGCGCGGAGTAACGCACTGAAAGCCACGGCAATTGGACCTTGTACCTCTGTGAATAACTGGGGATAGAACGCTGAAGGGCCTAACGACCAGCCGTTTACCGCCGCCGCTTGATCTCAGCGTCGATTTCTTCCTCGTAGCGGAAGACCGCTTGAGCCACGTCGGCTTCGAGCGGGGTAAATCTCGTCTCGATGGCCCAGTAGCCACTTAACGCGTACCCAGCGGTAGGGGACCGAGAGATGGATTCAGCTTGACTCCGCCAACGATCGATCTTGCGCAAGGTATAACGCGCGCGCCCTTCCGACAGCCACTTTTGATAGGCCGCTTCGAGGTCAGGCTCGTAAACGCCGCTCTCTAGTAGCGCACCACCAACTTCGCGCCAGAACTGAGTGTACTGAAGATTCCGATCAACCTTGAGTCGGTCCTTCGTCCCCCCAACCTCTTCAAGACCAGCAATCGTTGCCTCGATACGTTCTAGTAAGTCTCTCGACAACAATTCCTTGAGCAGGTCGATATCGGGTTCGATGCCGACGAGCAGCATGTCGACGATGTGCTTCTGACCGGCCTCGTCTAGGAGCGCGAAGGCATTTGCGAGACCAAACCGCTTGAGGAAGTCCGCGTCTTCTGAAGCAGGCGGATTTCCGGGCAACGTCAACGACTGCGGCGGCAACTTGAGGGTCAGACGTACCGCCGTGACGTAAAGGAGCTTCGAGACGTGTTCCGCTATGTCGTGCCGCAGTTCTCCGCGATGGAACGCCGCACCACGGAATCGGTGACAGATTCCTAAGATGAGACGGTCCTCGGTTGAGATGCGGTTCAGGCGAACTAGGAGGCGAAGCTTCGGTTCGAACTCCCGCTCCGCACCTTGCCTTTCCTCAATGGTGTACTTGGGGCCGAGACCGGCCTGAATGCGCTCGGTACGAGCAGGTTCCCATTTGGGCATCCGAGAATCGTCATAACGAAAGAGGTAATCAAGCTCTCGATACATCAGCAACTCAGCAACGTTGTCCGACAGGATGAGCGCGAGTCTGTGGTCCAGCACGGAGCCACGTCGAAGATGGTCCTTCGCGGCCTCCAATTGCTCGTAGACCAACCTGACGTTAACCATCCGCTGCTATCCTCGATCCACCGGAATCACTTACCCCGAACTTACCCCAAACTATCCCGCCCCATCGCGCGGCATGGGGGCTCCGGTCCCTACTGCAATCGTTCTAAACGCGCGATAAACAACGATGCCGTTCGATGAGCGAGAATGCGGCCGGGGGGTCAGGCGAGCTTGAAATCCACCGGGCCTCAGGGCCCTTGGGGGTTCGAATCCCTCGCCCTCCGCCAACTTACGCGACGGTCGGAGCGGTCGCTCTCCGATGAGATGGTCCCGACTCTCCGAATTGATCATCGCGATGACACCGCCGCTGGCCGCAGCCGCGTGACGGTGCGGTCGACCGGCTGAGCGCTCACGTACTCGCTCGTCCGCTGCATCGCGGTTCGGAGATCCGCCTCGCTCACGATGTTGTAGCGATCGAAGATCGTGCGCGTCCGATGCCCGGAGATCTCCATGGCCACCCGCTCGGGGACGCCGGCGCGGATCATGTTGCGGACGCCCCTGCGGCGAAGGTCATGGAACAGGGGGGTTGGGATCGTCCGCTCGGTGCCGTCCGCATTGACGCTGGCGACGCGACACAGCCCGGCCGTGATGCACGCTGCCGCCCACGCCTTTCGGAAGGCGCCGATCGGGCGGCCGTCGCGGTGGAACACGAGCTCGGCGACGCGCACCCGGCCCTCCGGACCTTTGAGCTGCCGCGCCTGCCAGCGGCGCTCGATGATCTCGCAGAGATCGCCCTCGATCGCGACCGTGCGGCCGCGGCCGTTCTTCGAGTGCTCGGGCCGCAGCCGAACCACGCCACCGGTGCGGTCGACGTCCGACCAGCGCAGCGACACGAGTTCACCCCGGCGCCAGGCCGTGAGGTACGCGAAGCGCACGAGGTCCTGCACATAGTCGGGGAGCGCGGCCACGACTTGATCCAGGTCAGCGCGCTCGAGGAAGCCTTGGCGCGCGTTCCGCTCCGGCAGGCGCCGCACGGCGATGACACTCGTGAGCGTGCCGCGCCGATAGGCGAGACGGAGCGCCTGGGCGAGCAGGCCGGTCTGACGGTTCACCGATGCCGGCGTGTAGTCCTCCGCCAGCTTGGCTTCGATGTATCGATCGACGGTGGACACGGCTGTAGGCCAATCCACATAGCTGATAGTGCTGCAATTGGCCTCCCGCAGCCAGATCAATCCAGTCAGATTGTCCGTAACTGTGCCATCTTGATTGTCTCTGAAGCGCGGTGTGGGGAACGGCACGCCCGCCTGTATATCCCCGTCGTCCCCTGGGGCGAAAGACGTGGTCTGCCCGGTCTGCGCCACAGATGGCAGCGCTCGCCAGCTCAGCGCTCCGGGTCTCGTTGTCCGCCGCGCCGGGAACGTAGACGGCGTCGTGGTAGAGCACCGCGAGGAAGGTCTCCACGGGGGCGAGCCACCCCGATTCGGCCTGGACCAGCCGGAACAGCCAGGCCATGTCCTCCAGGTGGGCGATGCCGTGATACACGCGTCCCAGTCCTCGATAGGCGCGGTCGATCTCCTCCAGGAGCGCCGGAGGCAGATGGAGCTCGCCCACCGCGACGGGACCTCAGCGCGCCGGTCACGTCTCGACCTCCCGCTCCAGGAGGCCCGCGACCATGCGCCGGAGCGTCGGCGCGGCATAGCCGTCCGGGAGCGTGCCGGGCGCAGAGGCGTGGACCAGGAACGCCCCTTCGATCGCGGAGACGATCGCGGCCGCGATGCGGCCGGCGTTCCGCGTACTCCGTCCTTCCTGCCGCAAGCACGCGGCGACGAGCGCGCGCGCTCGAGCCAGCGACGACGCGATGGCCTCCGTATAGAGGGCGCGGACCTCGGGCTGTCGAACGGCTTCGGCCCCCACCACGACCCACGCGGCCACCGTGCGGGGATCGGCGTCGTCGCCCAGCGCGACGTGCGCATCGACGAACGCGAGCAACTGATCGCGGGGATCCCCGCCGGCGGCCGACAGTCGCGCGGCCAGCCGCCGATCCCGTCGCGCGACGATGCGCTCCACCAACGCGATGAGAATCTCCTGCTTGGTCTGGAAGTGATAGTGGAGCAGGCCGGGCGCTAGGCCGGCCTCGCGGGCGATCAGCGCGATGGTGGCCTGCTCGTATCCCGTGCGCGACATGACCGAGAGCAGCGCGTCGACGATCTCCTCCCGGCGTTCCGCCGTGTTCGAGGGCCGGCCGACGGCACGGCTTGACATACCTCGCAGGGTAGCATATTTTATTGGTTGTGAGACCAATAAATAGACCGGCGCGCGCGGCCGTCGAGTTCCTGCCGGGTGCGACCTGTTTCCTCATCGACCACGCG
>JAHFDK010000046.1:4605-30229 GCA_023249095.1 Candidatus Rokuibacteriota bacterium
CGAGCGGGCGACCGCGGCCGGCTTCCTCGCCACGGGCGCCGACTATCCCTCGTCGTACCGGGACAACGACCGCCTGGTCTGCGACGACGCGGCGCTGGCGCGGCGCCTGTTCCGGCGGCTCCGCCGCCTGCTGCCCCACCGCCTCGTCGACCGCCACGGCGACGTCTATCGCCTGCGCGGACTCAATGAGCGCTTCCGGTTCTGCCGTTATACGAACGGACAGCAGTTCAGAATTCACCGCGACGGGGCCCACGCCGGCGGAGATCGGGAACGGTCGCTCCTCACCCTCCAGGTGTATCTGGACGACGGCGGCCGGTTCGCCGGCGGACGCACGCGCTTCTACGCCGGGCGGCACGGCCCGCTCATCGGCGCCGTGGCGCCGCGCTGCGGGACGGCCATCGTCTTCGACCACGACCTGTGGCACGACGGCGAGCCGGTGACGGGCGGGACCAAGCACGTGATGAGAACGGACGTCGTCTACGTGCGCGACCGGACCGCCGAGACCGGAGGCCTCGAGGACGCGCGCAGCGGCGGCCAGGAGCAGCAGCTTCGCGGACATCTCGGCTACATCTGGGCGGTCGTGACGCTCGCCGACGGGAGCGTGGTGTCGGCCTCGCGCGACCGTACGATTCGGCGGTGGCGGCTCGGGACCGGCTCGTGGCACGGCGTCGGCGTCCTTCGGGGACACGAGGGCTCAGTGCATGCCGTGGTGGAGGCGCGGCCCGTGGTGCTGTTCAGTGGATCACGCGATCACACGGTCCGCGTCTGGGATGTCGCCGCCTCCACCTCGCAGGTCGTCCACGCACAGGCGAGCGCCGTCCTCTGTCTGACGACGCTCGGGAACGGTCTCGTCGCCGGTGGATCGGGCGACGCGACGATCCGCCTCTTCGGCGGGGAGGGCGAGCCCCGCGGCACCTTGACAGGGCATCGGGGATGGGTGTGGTCGTTGTGCTCCCTGGGCGCCGGGCTGATGGTGTCGGCGTCGGAGGACGGAAGCGTCCGGCTATGGGACAGCGACCGTCGATCCTGTCTCGACGTGTCCGCGCCGGGCCATGGTCCGGCCCACGCGCTCGCCCGGCTCGACGACGCGACTGTGGTCGCGGGCTTCGCGGACGGGACCGTCGTCGTCCACGTCGTCGATCGGGGTCGGGCGCGTCTCGAACCGGTCCGCGCGTTCCCCGCCCACCAGGGAGAGATCTACGCCGTCGCGCCACTGCCGGGGGGCTTGCTCGCGACGGGCGGGGAGGACGATTGCGCGCGTGTCTACCGGATGAGCGACGGCGTCCGCGTGCAGGAGGTCCGCCATCGAGGATTCGTCCGCTCCATCGCCGCGGTCGACGGCCGCGTCGTGGCCAGCGGTGGCTACGACGCCGTGCTTCGCGTGTGGTGCGCGGATGACGCGCCCTGCCTCCCGCCGCCGGTGGCCGCGAACCTCCTCACATGACGCCCCGGCGCCGGGCCGGCGCGCTCACCGTGTGGGCGCGCCGAACTTCGGCATGACCTCCCTGGCGAACCAGCGGAGCTGCTCGAGCATGACCGCCTGCGGCGTGCCCATGCTGGGCGGCGCGTGATGTGAGCGATGTGCACGGCCGACATGAGGAGGTTCGGCAGGCACTCGTAGCCCTCGTGTGGAAGTGGTGGCCAGGTGCTCGTTGGAGTAGCGCCGCTCCCTGGCCGGCGTGGCCATCTGCCCCATGTCGGGCAGATCCACGTGGCCGGTGTAGAGGCTCGAGAACTTGCTGATCATGACCGCGGGCGGTGGCTACCCGGTCTGATCCACTGCCGCACCCGAGCTAACTCGCTCGCCGGAACGTACTCACGGCGGTAGCGGATCTCTCCGGTTGCGCGATCGTATTCCTCGTACCGCAAGTACACGTAAGGGCCGTGCCGGCGTCTCACATTCTGCGCACAACGACACGACGTCTTTCCGCACTTCACCAGTTCTCGCACCAGATGCGGGTTATCGCGATCCGCTGTGGAAGCGTTAAGTACCGATACGGACGTGGCGTTCGCAGCATCATCTTAGGGACATGAACCTGTCTGTTCTAGGCACGCCCCTCCCGAGGGGAGGGGTGCAGACTCCTCAGCGCAAACGCGTTCCTGAACTCGACCCTGACCTGCCGCCACGCCTCCGCGCTCCAGCGCTCGTGCAGCATCGCGCGCAGGACGCGGTTGATGCGGAGCCAGGGATGCCAGAGGCGGGCGTCGACGTTGTTCACCTAAGCACGGGATAGCGCTGAATGAACTCCGATGGCTTCATCAATTGAATCGGCAACTCGGCTTCCACCTCCGCCCGGTATCTCAGGATCGTGCGTTGGTCGCACGTCACGAACACGGCGCATCGGTTGTGAATCGCGAGCATAACGTGATGAGCATCGACACGCTTAAGGCCGGTTGTAAACCATGATCAAGCCCAGTGGTCCTCGTTGTTTCGAGAACTTGAAATAACGCGGCCTCGACCCTCCCGGTGTATGGAAAATCCACCGGAGTGATCCAAAGTACCGTGGGTGCCTACACGATGAAGGGTTCCGTGGACGGGATAGGGAGAGACAAGGCCCCGGCCAGATTCTTCAGCCTGCTTCCCCGTGCTTCACCTGGCAGCCCTATTGACCCAGCCTGGGCCCTGGCCTAGCCTCCTGACTGGGCGCCCGGCGCTTTGTTAGCCCGTCGTCGGTCAGCGGTTGCTCGGCCGTGACGACCTGAGAAAGGTGAGGGGAGGCCAATGCGTCGGGGTGCAAAAACGCGGGACTTCCTTACAGCCCACGGGATTCTGCTTGAGAAAATTCAGGCGACCTGAAGACCGTATTGGCGATGTGCATGAAGGCCCTCGCCGGCAGCACGCCCACGTAGAAAGCCAGCTGCATGCCAATTTCCATGATTTCCGTTCTGGTGAGGCCGAAACGCAGTGCCCCTTCGATCATCCGACGGACGGACACGTCGAACTGTCCCCTTACGACCAGGGCCGCTAGGGCGCAGACGATCCGGCTCTTCATATCCAGCCCGGGCCGTGTCCAGACCGCCCCCCAGAGGTACTCGTGCATCAGAACGTCCAGCGCGCGTTCCACCGGCGTTGGCTCCGTCGGATGGTAGCCGAAGACGTCGGAGATCAGCTCCTTGTGTTTCGCGACTCCCCGCTCGTACAGGGTCTTGGGCTCTAGCGAGGGATCGAAGGTTTCTGGCAAGGTAACGTGCATACCCCGCTCTTCAAGGACCTCCCTGGTCACAGCCAAGGCATTATAGGCAGCCGGTATGCCACCGTAGAAGGCGACCATCATGAGTATCTCGATGATCTCCTCCGGCGTGATACCCACATTCAGAGCGTTGCGTATATGTGATCGGACCTGCGTGGTGAGCTGGATGGCGGCGACCGTCAGCGTCGCTATGGCACGATACCTGAGCTCCAGGCCCGGACGACTCCAGATGGAACCGTACAGACTCTCTGTGCTGATCCTGTACATGTCCGGAGCCAGATCATAGGCGGCGGGAACGGCCCCCTTGTATATCCTCCCCTGGCCCCCAGCCAGGCGCCCCCGCATCTCCAAGCCCTTCTGGAACCGCTCGTCTAGAGTAGCCATGCTGCAACCTTCCTTCTCTTGCACGCGCTAGCTGCCTTTTGGAGTAGCATCCACCATGCCCCGTGCAGCATCTTTATCGCGATACCAGAGCGCATCGATTCTGGTAAACCTCTCCCACTTGTAGGGCAGATCGAATTCGCTATAAATAGCCCGAACCGGACACATCGGCTCACAAGCGCCACAGTCGATGCATTCATTCGGGTCGATGTAGAGTTTCCGGTCCTTCCCTGCGTCGAAATGAATGCACGCCACAGGACAGACGGTGACGCACGCCTGATCCCGTACGTCAATACACGGGTCGGTAATCACATAGGGCATTACGATCGACTGCTGGGCAAAGGAACCACTGGGCGACGACGATGACGTGCTGAGCCCAACAACAGCCTCAGAGTTCTCGTAAATCCATGACACAGCCCTGCAGGCGCTTCTGGGCCGCGGGGGAAAAGGCGGTGGCATACTCGGGCTCCCGCAGCAACTGGTTCACCAGCTCAAGCAGGTAGCTCCCTGCTCGGTCGGGAAAACCCGCCCGATAGTCGCGCAGCGAGGCAGCCGGCAAAGGCCGGAGCCGCGGGGCCACCTGCTGGCTGAGGGCGTTCATGTGCTGTTCATAGGCGGCGACCTTGTCCGGCGCCGGCGGCTCCGGCAATGCCAGGGGATGCGGGTCCTCTTTGTCCACGGTCACCAGGGCGAGTGTCTTGAGCGTGTCGATGGCTACTCCCAACTCCGTGAGGATCGTTTTCTCTTCCATGTCCCTACCTCCCTTACCCCTGCGCGCTCTTTCGCTCAGGCTGCGCTCGGCGCCTGGAGCGAATGGACGTGCTCGCTCCAATGACGCGCGATCGTCTCCAGGCGCTGCAGGACGGAGCGCCCACTGCCATCGCCAGTGACCAGGACCGTGGCGTTCGGGTCGGGGAGGGCACGCGCCGCCTTTACGAGCCGCGCCTGCAACTGGCGCAGGAGCTCTGCGAGCTGGGCGGTGTCTCGGCCGGCCAGGCGACCGACGGCCCTGGCGTTCATCTCATCGACCGAGGCGTAGAAGCGATACGGCTTGCCCCCGGACAGGACAGACTCCATGCCTTCGACTGTCGCCTGATGCCACCACACCAGGTGGCACAGGACCTCGCGCGGTCCCCATATCCCAACCTTGATCCGGGCCTGGCCTCCTGGCCCCTGGAAGTAGGTCAATCCGGCCTCGACGCTCTGCTCCAGCGCTCGAATGAGGGCTTCGATCTGTTGACTCGCTGCCATGACAGGAATCCCCCTCCCAGGAGCGATACACAACGTACACTGGCCAGCGTTGGGGGCGCGCAGACCGAGACAGCCGGGGCGCTATGCCTTGGGCCTGTGCTTCTCGATGAGCGCCACGATTTTGGGATCGATCCGATCCTTCAACGGGCGTCCGGCGTCGCACAGGGCGATCCCCAGGTGTGCGTCCCGAGCGAGCCGGTCGAATTCAGGACTCCCCCGCCACTGCCGCTCCAGCTCACCAAACAGCGCGTCGATATGGGCCTTCTCAAACATCTCTTGACCTCTGCTCCGTGAGCACAACGCACGGCGGGGCCAACCTGCTGCTGGCTGGCCCCGCCTTTTCTGCCATCGACTACGTGCGTGTCCGAGACCGGAGCCTACTCGTCTCCGAGGGTCGAGTTCCCCTTGTCGATGATCTTCTTCACGTCTCGAGCGAAGCCTACCAGCTCTTCCTGGGAGGGGATGCCTTCCTTCACCAGTTTTTCCTTGAACTGCTGGAAGAGCCATTCCTCGTTGCGGCCGTGCGGAATCTCGAAGAAGTTCCGGTCGAACAGCGGCAGTTCGCCAGGCCCGAAGTAGCCTTTCTCCATGAAGGTGTAGCCTTCCAGGAGGTGTGTGCCTTTGCCGAGCACCTGGCCCGTGGCGACGTAGTGCTCCATGACCGCCGGCATCCCAAAGCGTTGGATCGGGCAGGTCTTCATACAGACGGCGCACCCATCGTAGCGCGCCATGACCGGGCGGCAGCGCTCGTAGATGAGCTTGTTCTTTTCGACGCCACGCCACCACACCTTCTCCTTGACGAGGGCACGACCCGGGCAGCGGTTCACACAGACCTGGCAGACCTGGCAGAACTGGTGAATGCCGTAGTCGACGGGTTGGTCGTAGGTCACCGGCGCGTCAGTGGTGATGATCGCCAGTCTGGCTCTGGAGCCAAAATGCGGCGAGAGCAGCTGTCCGTTGGCGCCCAATTGCCCCAGACCAGCAGCCACGAACATGGGAATGTACGGGGCGCTGTTGTCATTGGGGCTATGCACCTGGGCGCGATACCCGAGCTCCCGGATATGGTCGGCGAGGTCGAGTAACAGGGCGCCTTCGATCTCGTAGGTCCCGAAGTGCGCGCGCTCGGCGTCCATGCCAGGAAGGGACTGCGTCTGCACGTAGTTCTGTTCCAGTGCCAGGCAGATGGCGTGCTCGTATTTCGTCCAGTGCCTTTTGCTGGTGTACGTGTAGCGCCGGTCATACTTGGTGAAACCAACTTCGCCAAAGCCCAGCTCACGCGCCTTGCGGCGAATGGCCTCGGTCGCGTCCTCGCCAGTCGGGGTGCCGGTGGGCTCGAGGTCCCCCGAGACCGCCGCGGCGTCGATGAGTGGCTCGCTGATGTCGTTGTGATCCTTGCGGTATTCGCTCATCTCCGGGCTGTAGACGGTCCAGACCCACTGCCGATCGGCGGCTTTTTCGATGTTCTGGGTCTCCTGGGGATACGTGCGGCTGTAGAAGCTCAGGTCGGTCTCCCGCAGGGGAATACCCGGGACGGTGGTGAGATCCTCTGCCACCGGGATCTGCACGTCAGGGTCGCCGTGCCGTCTACCCGGCCGTGTGACAACGTGATCTACCCGTTTTTCCATTGCGATTCCTCCATAGCATCGTCCCGGGTGAGCTAACTTGCCCACTCATTAACAGAAGCAGGCACCGGGCGTCAAGGGCGCGATTCTTGCGAACTTGATGACTCCCGCCGGCCACTGGGGAACTCAGCATTCTATCTTCGGCGGCTTGACGTGCTCTCTGATGGAGCCGAGGAACCCCCAGGAGCCCCGCTGGGAATGCGAGGATGTCATGCTGGTGACGAATTGTGATGTCGCTGGCACAATTTTTGAGTTGTTGGAGAGGCTGATTGAGAAGGGCGAGCTTCACCTTCCCGATCTCCCCCCGCTCAGTGTCGAGGGCGGCTTTAGCTGGAACGACCCGCGTCCGACTCACATACAGCCCAAGTGAACGATGGGTCCTACGTCCCCAAGAGGACTGTGCTTGTCTCGCGTTCTCCTACGTGAAGTTATCACCGCACTTCAACATGGCTCAGACCGCGAATCTCGGCTGCGATCATCCGAAGCTGATCCTCGGGGTGTGATGGTCTCACGCCTCGGGTGCTGTGTCAGAATTGTGCCAAAACTATCGGGCACCATCGGGCACGAACGGGCGCAATCACCGAAAGATGCCTGGGCAAAAGCCTGAGATTGTTGCCAATTGTGTCCGCTGGTGCCCCATAGTGCCCGCCGTCGCGAGAACTTGAAATCCACCGGGCCGCGAGGCCCTTCGGGGTTCGAATCCCTCGCCCTCCGCCACTCCTCAGGTACTTACGAAGCGCCCCTCCCGCCTTCAGCTCGGCCGGGCTGCCGATCGCGTACCGCCGATAGATCGATTCGGTCAGGTGGCCCGTCCGCTTTATCGCCACCGAGCGGGAAAACCCCGGCGCGTTCGAGGTCGCGAACGGCGGTACACCGAAAGTCGTGCACAAGGCGACCGCGAAACCCTGTGAAATGCCGGCCGACGATCTTGTCGATCTTCTTCTCGACGCCCACAAGACGCTCCCGCTGCCACTTCAGTAGCTCGCCGAGGGGCGGATACGCGCTGAACGGGAACGTGCGTGCCTCACCGTTCTTCGTCGCCCGTGGATCGAGCCTTACTTCCTTCAGCCTACTTCCCCCTGCTTCACCTGGCAGCGCGCGCTTGACGAGGCCCCGGCCCTGGCCTAGCTTTGCCGCCAGGTGAGAGGCGCCTTCGCTTAGCCTATCGTCGATCGCCGGGGGTAACGCTATAGGAGGTAAGGAAAGGCCTATGCGTCGGGGTGCAAAGCCCACGAAGGCTAGGGTCTCCCGCAAGTCGCGGAAGAACGGAGACTCTCGGATCCGCGACCTTGAGAAGCGCCTGGCGGAGAATCTGGAGCAGCAGACGGCGACCGGGGAGGTGCTCCGCGTTATTGCGAGCTCGCCAGCCGACTTAGGGTCTGTGCTCAAGAGTGTGATCGCCAACGCGGTGCGCCTGGCTGGAGGGGAACAGGGGCATATCCGCCAGCACGACGGGGAGTTTCTCCAAATGGTTGTGCAGTTCAATGAGAGCGATGACTTTATTCGGACGATCAAAACGATTCCGGTGAGACCGACACAAGAGAGCGCCGTCGGCCGAGCCTTCCTCACACGACGCCCGGTCCATATCCCCGACATCCTTGCTGATCCCGGTTATCGTGGACCGGCTCTTCCTTTGCGTGGACGCACAGTCCTCGCCGTGCCGATGCTCCGAGAGGGTATATCAATCGGGACAATCTCGATGTGGCGAAGCGAAGTAGAGCCTTTCACAGAGCGCCAGATCGAGTTAGTGGCGACCTTCGCCGACCAGGCCGTGATCGCCATCGAGAACGTCCGGTTGTTCAAGGAGCTGGAGGCGGCGAACCGTGAGCTTGAGGTCGCCAGCCAGCACAAGTCCGAGTTCCTGGCCAACATGTCCCACGAGTTGCGGACGCCGCTCAACGCGATCATCGGCTTCTCCGAGGTGCTGACGGACCGCATGTTCGGCGAGCTGAACGAGAAGCAGGAAGAGTATCTGAAGGACATTCACGCGTCGGGCACGCATCTGCTATCCTTGATCAACGACATCCTCGACCTATCCAAGATCGAGGCTGGGCGGATGGGACTCGAACTCACGGACTTCGACCTTCCTCAGACGCTCGACAATGCCCTGATCTTGGTGCGCGAGCGGGCCGGGCGACGGAACATCGCGCTGCAGACGAGCATCGCTGAACGGCTTGGCGAGGTTCGAGCGGACGAGCGGAAGATTCGGCAGGTCGTCTTGAACCTATTGTCGAACGCGATCAAGTTCACGCCGGAGGGTGGACGGATCGAAGTTCGGGCGGTGCCGGTGGATGGGTCCGTCGAGGTGTCCGTAAGCGACACCGGGGTCGGTATCGCCGCAGAGGACCAGGAGGCGGTCTTCGAAGAGTTCCGCCAAGTCGGGACGAGCGCGGCGAAGCAGGAGGGGACGGGGCTCGGGTTGGCCCTCTGCCGCAAGTTCGTCGAGTTGCACGGCGGCAGAATCCGAGTGCACAGCGAGGTGGGCGTGGGCTCGACGTTCACGTTCACGATCCCGGTGCACCACGGCGAATGATCAATTCACTGTGTCAGAATTGTGCCAGTACTATCGGCCACCATCGGTCATCAACGGGCACAATGCAATGGAGCCGGAGCTAGCAAGAGCCTGAGATTGTCGCCAATGGTGTCCGATAGCGCCCCCATAGTCCGGGTCGGATTGAGAACTTGAAATCCACCGGGCCGCAAGGCCCATGGGGGTTCGAATCCCTCGCCCTCCGCCACTTCTCAAGCCCTTGCACGGCACTCGGGCGAGCCCGACCTGTAAGGCCTCGCGGTCAAGGTGTAGGTCGACTGGCGCGGCCAGTTTCGCCTTCATCAGCCTCGACCTGACTCCGGCGCTTAGTGACGGCCGCCAGCACGTCGGGCGGCGCCCCCTTCGGACGCGCGGCCGATTTCCGCTTGCATATCGGCACGTACGGATCTATCTCGTGGACATGTCTCATGATGCAAACTAAGGGAACGTCCCAGCAAGGAGAGCACGATGACCGACGCCGCCAATGCCATCCCGAACCGGGGCTATCACGCGCATATCTACTACGATCCGGAAAAGACGCGTCCGACCGCCGAGCAGCTGTGCGCCGTCATTGGGGAGAAGTTCCAGGTCGAGTTCGGCGGCTTCCGCGACGAGCCGATCGGGCCGCATCCGGTCGCCAACGTCCAGGTCATCTTCAAGCCCGAGCAGTTTCAGCCCGTCGTCGAGTGGCTGATGCTGCACCGCGACGGCCTTGACGTGCTGATCCACCCGCTGACCGACAACTCGGTCGACGACCACAGCGTCTACGCGATGTGGCTTGGCTCGCCGGTGCCGCTGAAGCTCAACACGTTGCGACGCAACTACCGCGCCGAACTGCTGCCAAGCGCCTGAGCTGCCACCGCTAACGGAAGAACGCTTCGGCGGCTTTTACAGTCCGAGCCGCGCGGGTCCGCACGCGCTACTGCGATTCCCCAATCGCTGCTGTTTCGGACGGACCGCGCGGTGCCGGGGTGGGGTAGGGGAGAGCCAGGCCGGGTCAAATCCTTCAGCCTGCTTTCCCGTGCTTCATCTGACAGCCCCCTTGCTTGTCAAGATTATGCCGCGGGCGTTCAGCGGTGACTGGCGACTCCCGATCGTCAACCGCTGCCGGCAGCTCTAGGCGGCAATGAAGACGCTTGGAATCGTTGGCGGCACTGCGCCGGACTCGACCATCGAGTACTATCGTCTGATCGTCGCGTCATATCGTAGTCGGGTGCGCGACGGGAGCTATCCGTCGCTCCTCATCGACAGTATCGACCTGAAAAAATTGCTCGATCTGATCGGCGCCGATCGACTCGGGGACGCGACCCATTTTCTGCTCGATGAGCTCAGGAAACTCGCTCGCGCGGGAGCCGAGTTCGGGCGGCTCGCATCGAACACGCCGCGCATCGTGTTCGACGACTTGGCGCGACGGTCGCCCATTCCGCTGATCAGCATCGTGGAGGCGGCGTGCGATGCGGCGCAGGCATTGGGACTGAAGAAAGTCGGACTGATCGGGACGCGGTTTACGATGCAAGGGCGGTTCTATCCCGACGTGTTCTCGGGGCGTGGGAGCGCACTGTGCGTGCGCGCGCCCGAGGATCAGGCGTACATCCACGAGAAGTACATGCGCGAGCTGGTGAACGGTGTGTTTCGCCGTCGCCGGCGAGTTCACGGTCTATGGGCGGCGGGCCTAGTCAACATCCCAGCACCGAGGATTGACGGCGGTAGAGTCTACGAAGCGCTCGACGGCACGTGTCCGCGGTATGATCCGGTACGGGAGGAAGACCATGAGCACAGCGCTGAACGGCATCCGCATCCTGGACCTCACCCAGTTCGAGGCCGGCACGTCGTGCACCCAGATGCTGGCGTGGCTCGGCGCCGAGGTCATCAAGGTCGAGGAGCCTGGCAAAGGGGAGCCAGGGCGCTACGGTCGGGCCGAGAAGCCCGGTGTTGACTCGAGCTACTTCCTCCTGCTCAACTCCAACAAAAAGAGCGTCACCCTCAACCTCAAGCACCCGCAGGGCAAGGCCATGTTCCTCGACATGGTAAAAAAGGCCGACGTGGTGGCCGAGAACCAGGCGCCCGGCGGGATGGAGAAGATGGGCCTCAGCTACGACACGCTCGCCGTCCTGAACCCGCGCCTGGTCTATCTCTCCGTGAAGGGCTTCGGCAACTACGGTCCCTACAGCGAATACAAGAGCTTCGACATGATCGCGCAGGCCACGGGCGGCGCGATGGCGCTGACCGGCTTCCCGGGCTCGCCGCCGCTCAAGCCCGGCCCGACCATCGGCGACTCGGGCACGGGCATGCACGCGGCACTCGGCGTGATGGCCGCTCTGTGGCAGCGGCAAGCGACGGGTCAGGGCCAGCGCGTCGAGCTCTCCATGCAGGACGCCGTCGTCAACCTCTCCCGCATCGCCATGCGGCTCGCGTACGCGGGCGGCGACTTCGAGCCGCGACGCGGCAACGAGATCGCGAACACGTCGCCCTCGGGCATCTATCGCTGCAAGCCGGGCGGCCGCGACGACTACGCCTACATCTACTGCCAGCCCGTGCGACCGCACATGTGGGACGCCTTGCTCAAGACGATCGGACGCGCGGACCTGATCGGCCACCCGGAGTGGTCGGATCCGAAGTGGCGCAGCGCCCACAAGGACCAGGTCAACGCCCTCGTCGAGGCCTGGACGATGACTCGCACGAAGCACGAGGTCATGGCCGAGCTCGGCAAGGCCGGAGTGCCCACGGGCGCCGTGCTGGTGCCGCAGGAGATCCTGACCGACCCGCACCTGATCGCGCGCGGTATGGTCACCACCATCGAGCATCCGGGCTGGGGCTCGTTCACCATGCCGGCGAACCCGGTGCAGCTTTCGAAGTCGCCCACTCAGGTGCGGCCTGCACCGCTGCTGGGCCAGCACAACGCCGAGGTCTACGGTGAGTGGCTCTCGCTCGGGCCCGCGGACCTGGAGCGTCTCAAGGCCGACAAGGCGATCTGACGACCGGCTCCTTCGCGCTCCGTACGCGGCCGCGTTCGCCGCCGGCCTTGCGCCGCAAGGCCCGTCGGCGTTCGAATCTCCTCGCCCTCTGCTATCAGCGTCACCGACTTGCGCATACGCTCAGGTGCGGTGGCGTAGCTTGGGGTCCAGGGCATCCCGAAGCGAATCGCCGAAGAGGTTGAAGCCGAACACCGCCAGGCTGATGGCGAGGCCGGGGAAGATAGCCAGCCACGCCGCCCTCTCGGCATACGAAAGCGCGCTACCGGAGAGCATCAACCCCCAGGACGGCGTGGGCTCGGCGGTGCCCAGCCCCAGGAAGCTCAACGAGGCTTCCACGAGGATGGCGTTCCCGAACTGGGCCGTCAGCATGATCAAATACGGCGCCATGACGTTGGGGATGATATGGCGCAGAATCACCCACGAGTGCGAGCTACCCACGGCGCGGGCCGCTTCGACATACATATTCTCTTTGATGCTCAGGGCGTTGGAACGGACGATGCGAGCGGTGCGAGGAATGATGGGGATGGCGATGGCGAGCACCACATTGGGAATCGAACGGCCCAGGACGGTGACGATCGCCAGCGCGAGGATCAGCAACGGGAACGCGAGCATCACGTCGATGAGGCGCTGCAGGTACAGGTCCACTCGGCCACCGAGATACGCGCTGACCACGCCTAGAATGGCCCCGCCGGTCGCGCCGACAAAGGCGGCGATCAGGCCGATGAACAGCGCGACACGCGCGCCGTAGACGATGCGGGTAAACAAGTCCCGGCCGAACTCGTCGGTGCCGAACCAGTGGTTCATGCTCGGGGCGGTGAACTGTACACGCTGATTGACTGTATAGGGATCATAGCGGGCGAGGACATCGGCAAAGATGGCGGTGAACACCATCAACAGAATGATGGCGCCGCCGGCTGCCCCCAGGGGCTTCGTGACGATAAACTTGCGGATCGCGGGCCAGGCGTGCGTGCCGGCCCAGCTCTTACCCACTGTAACGGCCTTCAGTTGTGGGGTTGTGAGGGGTATCGGCCCCTTATGCGTTACGGCCATCTCTAACTCCTCAGCGCTGACTGGCCCTGGGGGCGCTGTAGCTGATTCTGGGGTCCAGCCAGGCATAGAGTAGATCGACGATCAGATTGACGAAGACGATGATGAAAGCGGTCAGCAACACCATCGTCTGCACCACCGGGATATCTCGACGCAAGATGGCGTCGACTATGAAGCGGCCCAGTCCGTTCAAGGTGAAGACGGTCTCCGTGACCACCAGACCGCCCATCAGGAAGGCCAACTCCGCTCCAATGATGGTGATCACCGGCAACATGGCATTCTTCAGGGTATGTCTGACCACCACGATGAACTCGCGCAGGCCCTTCGCCCAGGCCGTGCGAATGTAGTCCTCCCGCATGACCTCCAGCACCGCCGAGCGTGTCAGGCGCGTGCTCACCGCGGCATTGCGGTACCCCACGGTGACAATGGGCCAGATCAGTTGCTTGAAATTCTCCCACGGGTCCTCCCAGAGTGGGACGAACACCAACGGCGGGCTCCACTGGAAGTAGATGACGAGGAAGAGGATGAGCAGGATGCCGGTCCAGAAGTTCGGGATCGCCAGGCCCCCGATGCTGACGACGCGCACGCCATAGTCCACCCAGGTATCCTGACGGATGGCCGCCAGCGTGCCCAACGGGATGGCGATCAGGGTGGAGATCAGCGTCGCGAAGAGGGCGACCTCAAGGGTCAAGGGCAAACGAATACGCAGTTCGTCGATCACCGGCGCCCCGGTCCACAGGGAGTTGCCGAAGTCCAGGCGGACGATGCCCCAGACCCAGGAGAAGAACTGTTCATACAGCGGGCGGTCGAGCCCCAATTTGTGTCGCACGCGCTCGAGCTCGAACAGGTTGACATCGCCGCCTTGCTCACCCGCGCCCAGGATCAACAGGGCGATATCCCCGGGGACGACGTGCATAAGCAGGAAGACCACCAGGGCTACGCCGAGCAGGGTGGGAATCATCAGGAGGACACGTTTGAGGATGTATCGCCACATGACGATTGCCTCTCCCGCTCCTGCTCACTTGGCCGAGAGCCACGCATCCTCGAAGCGTCGATTGTTCCAGTGGCTGGGCATTGGCTCGTAGTTGCGCAGGCGGGCGGTGCGCACCTCGAGACGAGTCGTCCACAGTCCCTCGATCCGCCAGGCCTTCGCCAGGATGCGTCTGGACATCTCCTTCACCAGCTCGATGCGTTTTTCTTCGTTCATCTCCTTCGACTGCTGCGCGAAGAGCCGATCGACCACGGGATCGCTCATGCGGCCCCAGTTCTCCGGCTGCCCGGTGACAAATTTGTCCAGCATCTCCTCGGGGTCTCCCACCGTCGTGGAACCGTAGGGGTCCACGAGGAGCTCGAAATCTCTGTTCAGCCGACTCTGACTCCAGGTGGCCGTCTCCTCCACCTTGTGCTCGGCCTCCACCCCGATCTTCTTCCACGACGAGATTAGGTAGACCGCCAAATCGATGTACGGCATTTTGATATTGCGGTTGGTCAGCACCGTCCTGAAGCCATTGGGGAAGCCGGCCTCCGCCAGCAATCGCTTGGCCTCGCGCAGATTGGCGGCGTGGTCTCGGCTGAAGCCTGGGAACCTTTCCAATTCCTCCTGGCTCAACGCCCACTGGCTGCCCGGATGCATGATGCCTCCGACCAATTCCAGGTTGGTGATCGAGGAAAGCGTTTTGACCGCATCGTAGCGATCGATGGCCAGGGTCAGGGCTTTGCGTACCCGCTCATCGTCGAAAAGCTTCTTGCCCACATTGAACGTGACGCCAAAATTCCCGATGCTCTGAATCTTGGTCGCCACGATCTTGTCGCCCAACTGTTGCTTGATGGCGTTGACATCCACAGGGGGCAGAAAGCGCAATTCCGTATCGACGCGACCCGATCGCAGGGCAGTGGTCCGGGCCGAGGTGTCGGTGATGATGAAGTACGTGAGCCCATCCAGGTAGGGCAACCCCTTTTTCCAATAATCGGGGTTGCGCTCCAGCTCGACGTAGGAGCCCCGCACGTAGTTCTTCAACTTGAAGGGCCCGCTCCCGACGGAGCGGGTCTTGAAATAGTTGGGATCCGTGTCGAGATATTTTTTCGGATAGATAAAGTTGGCCGGGTGGGCCACACTCGTCAGGAACGGCGGCGAGGGGTGGTGCAGGCGGAAGACCACGGTGAGGCGGTCGGGGGCCTCGATGCTCTTGATCATCTGATAGTTCCCCCGCCGTGGACTGATCACACCCCCCGAGGGAAAGACCATCTTGTCCCAGCTGGCCTTGACGTCCGCCGCGGTCAGCTCGCTGCCATCGTGGAACTTGATCCCGTCGTGCAGCGTGAATCTATAGGTGAGGTTGTCGTCCAAGGCCTTCCAGGATTTGGCCACATCCCCGATGATCTTGGGATAGTTGTGGGGGTCTAACACGAGCAGGCCATTGTAGACAGCGCTCATCGGTTGGGTCACCGCGAAGGTTTGCTCCTGGTGCGCGTCCAGGCTGGGGGGGTCGGCGGCCAGGGCCACTCGCAAGACCCCTCCGCGACGAGGCTGTTCCTGGGCCATGGCCAACGGCGCGGCCCAAAGGCCCATGAGCATCACGACACTCAGGAGAATCACGGCTACCTTGAAACTTCGCATCGCAGGTTCTCCTTTCTTCGTGGGAGTACATGGACTCCCCTCGCTCGACAGAATTATGGGATTACGAGTCTCCTAAAAAGGAGTTGTGGTCAGTCCACCGCTACAGAAGCACACGGGAGGGACCTCCCCGCTCAGCGGAACGGGAAAGATAGGTCTGCGAAAGCAAACACCTGATCGCATCGGACACCTCTAGCGATCAGCCGTCGATGCGTGGAGAGACTCTGCTCCTAAGTGAGGCGGAAGTGTAGCCTGTGCCGCGCCTTTGTCAAGCGTTTTAAAGTAAGTCTGCTCACACTTTGTCCCCGAATTGTATTTGATTCCCCATCCAGGCATTTTGACGAGCTGCTCGCCCTCCGCGACGCTCTGGAGGCGAGCGGGGCGTCGGTGTCAGAACCATCGGCCACCATCGGTCACGAACGGGCACAACGCCTGAACGAACCCCTCGGCAAGAGCGTGAGATCGTTGCCAATACCGTCGGATCGTGCCCGATAGAACCCCCCGGATTGAGAACTTGAAATCCACCGGGCCGCAAGGCCCTTGGGGGTTCGAATCCCTCGCCGTCGCCTTCAGCCCGTGACGGTCCAGCGGGTGAGGGGTCTTCTCGACGCTCACCCGGCCGTGTAGTTCATCGCGCCCACGATCACCGCGGAGAGCAGGATGAACAGGCCCTCCAGCTCCATCCCGAGCATCGTGTTGCCGTCGGCCAGCTCCTGAGCGAAATCGCGTCGGTCGATGAGGTCGTAGACCTTGTACATGAGGAGCATCAGAACGATACCGACGGCGCCGTCTCGGAGCGCGATCAGGATGCTGTGGGTCGAGTACATGGCGGCGATAAGCAGGATGGCAAGCCCGAGATAGAGCCCCCGGAGGACGCGGCCAATCGCGGCGTTCTTCTGGGCCGAGGCCTCGCGGAGGCTGAACGGCGAGATCCAGTCGAACAGGTAGCGGGCGACGATCGCGAGCAGCAGAAAGCAGACGATCCAACCCAGCGTGATCGCGTACTCCCTGATCATTTCCATGCGCGGTCCTCCTTGGCTCGTCGCATCACTAATGTCCCAAGTGTAGTTGACGCGAGGCCTGCGCCGCCACCACCGCGTCGATCTTTAGCCGGTAGAGTCGTGGGGGGGCGCGTTGTAACTATCGAATGCGTGCGGCGCAATCAGCCGCGAAGGAAGATCGCTTCTCAGTTCCACCAGCCGAGTCTCCTCCCGATCGGGGACCGAGACGTTCCGTTCAGTCGGGTCTAGCCCGGGGAGGCTGGCCTGAATTCCTTCGATAACCCAATTGACGAAGCGGGCATAAGACGTGAGCCCCGCTGAGGCTTAACATGAGACGCATGCGACTTTGTCGCGCGCTCGCCCTCGTCATCTGGCTGCCCGTCGCAACGACTGTCGCGGCGCCGAGAAGCGCGCCGCCCGCGCCCGCGACAGCGTCCGGCGTCGCAGCACCGGATCACATCGTCGCCGAGATCCAACACGCGCTCGACGATGCCGTGCGGCGCTTCGACGCGATGGACTCGGCCGGCGTGCTCGCGCACGTGTCAGACCAGTACCGCACCAGCCCCCTCACGAAGCCTCTCCTCGCCGAGCAGCTGCGCGCGATCTTCGCGCTGCATGACCAGGTGAGGGCGCGCGTACGCATCGACGAGGTGCGCTTGGTCGGCGAGCACGCGTGGATCTACTCGACCGGCACAGTGACGGGCCGCCTCCGCTGGACCGGGAGCTCCGTTCCGGTGCTCGCCTGGGAGCACGAGCTGGAGGTCGCCCGCCGGGAGGGCGGGCGCTGGCGCCTGTTCGGCTATCAACAATGAGATCACGTGTGGACCGAGCCGGCTGCGGACTGCGGCCTCTTGCTTCACGAGGCGAGGTTCTTGACCAGGGTCGCGGCCTGCCCGAGCTTGCCAGCCATGCGATCAAGGCTAAAGGAACCCTCGGCCTGACGATCCCGCCATCGCTCTTGGTCCGAGCCGACGAGATCATCCCGTGATCGATCGGCGTGCATTCGTTAGCACGATTGCTCTTGGTGTCCTCGCCGCGCCGCTCGCCGCCGCGCAGCAGCCGAGGAAGGTGTACCGTGTCGTGATCAACCTCAAGACCGCCAAGACGCTCGGTCTCGCCATCCCGCAGTCGCTGCTGGTGCGGGCAGGCGAGATCATTCAGTGATGAACCGGCGCACGTTCCTCTGCGGGCTCACGCTTGGGACCCTGTCCGCGCTCGCGGCCGAGGCCCAGCCGGCAAAAGTCTCCCGGATCGGCATATTGACGACCGGGGACCCCCGCTCCACGGCCTCGGCCAACTGGGAGGCCTTCGTGCAAGGGCTACGCGAGTCGGGGTATGTCGAGGGCCAGAACATCGCCTTCGAGCACCGATACACGCATGGCACGCCGGAGCTCTTCCCCGAACTCGCAGCCGACCTCGCCCGGCTCAAAGTTGATGTCATCTTCGCGAGGGGTCCGTGGGCATCAAGTTCCCTGTGTCTTTCCTGGCACCCGATCGCAGAGATGACACCGCATAGCCTCTCCCTATCCCGTCCGCCGAAGCGCGTCGCACTTACGCGGCGTTCGCGTCACCCAACGGCCACGAAACCTCACCGGTGGTCCGGGAACAGCTTTGCTCGACGTTCACGTTCACGATCCCGGTGCGCTGATCCCGTTACGTCCCACTCAAGCGTTTGACGACGGGGGCCATGGTGTCGCGGAGGCGGTCGGGAACGATGTAGTACGAGATACCGAATCGTTCCCGCCGGGCTTCCATCGCCTCGCAAATCTCGTCGATGGAGCCGATAAAGACACTCGGCATGTCGAAAATCTGTGCCGGGGTGATCGTGTTCCAGTCGCGGGCGCGGATGAGCGTCTCGGCAGCCTGCCGTCGGTCATCGGTGACCACGACCGCCATGGTCATGCTGAGCTCGATCTCACGGAACCGTTCGCCCGCACCTTCCCGGACCCAGGCGAGCTTCTGCGCGACTGTGTCGGCAAGGCGTTCGACCGGATCATCGATGAGCGTTCCGGTTCTCGTCGAGGAGTTGAGCAGGCCGACCGTGTTGGCTTCCCGTCCCGCCAACATGAGCATGCGCTTGCTTCCCGCGCCGATGTGGATCGGCGGGTGTGGACGCTGCACCGGCTGGGGATACCCACGGAGTCCGTCGATTCGATAGTGCTGCCCTTGGAACGTCAGGGGGCCCTCCGCGAACAATCCCTTGAGCACCTCGAGCGCCTCCGCCAGTCGGCTGATGCGAACGCCGGCACTGTCGAACGTTACGCCGGCCTTATCGTACTCGGTCTTCAGAAACCCGGCGCCCAGGCCGAGCTCGAAGCGGCCACCGGAGAGCAGGTCGAGCGTCGCCGCCTCCTTGGCCAGGACTACGGGATGACGGTAGTCATTGTCGATAACGAGGGACCCAACGCGCATAGTCTTCGTCACGCTGGCCGCGGCCATAAGCGCCGAGAACGGCGCGAACTGGTCCCCGAAATGGTCGGGGACGAAGTGGTCCCGGATCAGAAAGGTCGAGTACCCCAGCTGCTCGGTCCGGCGCGCGTCGGCATTCCAGGCGCTGGCCGTCTGCATGCGTTCATTGATCACACCGAAGCGGAAGGGTCGCGATGACCCCATGGTGTTCCTCCGTTAGTTATACGTGCCGAACGCCCATGTGGGTGGAAGGCCTTCACCCTGCAGCCTCCTGCTTCACCCTGCCGCCCTATTGACCCAGCCCGGGCCCTGGCCTAGCTTTGCCGCCAGGTGAGAGAACGAACCCGAAAGCCGCTGATGGGAGGACCAACGCTGTGGCGCGAGACGGATTGCGAATCTTCGACGCGGACACCCACGTGGGCCCGACCATGGACATCCTCGAGCGCTATCTGGCCGCGCCCGAGCGCGCGGCGCTCGAGCCGCTGAGCGACAAGCGCCGCGTAATCAAACGCACCGGCCAGGTGACGTATCACGTGGGCGAGCGCAAGTACGAGCGTCGCCTGGGCGACCCGTCGCCCCAGCCCGCGGATCCCCGCGCGTACATGAGCACCTACGGTGGCGCGCACAAGGGCCGGGATCCCGATCCTCGAGTCGACCACGACCCGGCTGCGCGGATCGCCGACATGGACCTGGAGGGCGTCGACGTCAACCTCCTGCTGCCGTCGGGTTGGTTCGGGACGTGGACGACGGCGGACACCGCGATCGAGCTCGCGCTGTACCGCGCCTACCATCGCTGGATGGCGGACTACTGCTCCGCCTATCCGAACCGGCTGAGCGGCGTCATCCTGGTGTCCGGCCGGAACGTGCGGGACAGTCTGGCGGAGGTCGAGCGGTGCGCCCAGGAGCCGTGGGCGTTGTCGCTCTTCTGCTACGCGCCCTACGGCATGCCGCTCGATCATCCGGACCTGGAACCGTACTGGGCGGCGGCCCAGCACCACGACCTCTCGGTCGTGCTCCACACGTTCACCGTCATGCCGCCCTATGCGCCTGGCGGACTCGACACGTGGGAGAACTTGTGGCTGCAGCGCTCGGCCGCGCATCCCTGGTGCGGCATGCGCAACATGGCCGCCCTCATCGGCGCTGGTGTGCTCGACCGTTATCCGAATCTGCGGCTGGGAGTGCTCGAGGCTGGCCACGGATGGTTGCCGTTCTGGGCCAAGCGCCTGGACGAGCATGCCCAGTCTGTCGCTCGGGCCCTGCCGGCGCTCAAGCTGAAGCCGAGCGATTACGTCACCTCCGGTCGCTTCTTCCAGACCATCGAGATGTCGGAAGGCGTGGAGCTGACGAAGGCCGTCATCCAGCTCCTGGGCGAAGACATCCTGATGTACGCGTCGGACTACCCGCACGGCGAAAGCTGGTTTCCGAAATCGGTGGACACGGTGATGGCCTGGGATCTGCCGGAGCCGGCGAGGCGCAAGCTGTTCTGGGACAATGCGCTGCGGTTCTACCGTCGCTTCAGACCAGCGCCGGTAGCTCCGGCCCCAACCCGTGCCTGATCACCTCGCGCCGCGACCTTCCTCCAGACTTCGGTCGCTCCTGGCTCGCGACGATCGGGTGCTGGCCGTGCTGGGCACGCCCAATGCCTTCCACGCACAGATCATGGAAGCCGCGGGCTGCGAAGCGGCGTTCGTGGGCACCGGCATCACCGGCGGCAACTACACGGCACTGCCCGACACCGGCGTCCTCTCCGCCACCGAGTGCGTCCAGTTTGGCGGCTACATCGCCCGCGCGGTCTCCTTTCCCGTGATCCTCGACGGCGACACCGGCCACGGTGGCCCACCCGCGGTGCGCCGGCTCGTCCACGAGAGCATCCGCGCTGGCTTGGCCGGCATCCGCATCGACGACCAGCCGGTCGAGGGCAAGCGCGGCACACAAACGGCCGGTATCGAGGTGATCTCGCGTGACGCGGCCGAGGAGCGCTATCGGGCAGCCGTGCGCGCGCGCGATGAGCTCGATCCGAACTTTGTGATCATGGCCCAGTGCTATGCCCGCGACGCCGTGAACGGCGGCATGGGCGAGCTCCTGGAGAGATTGAATACGTACCTGACGCGCGGCCGCGTCGATTGGGTGCAGTTCGAATCGCCGCATTCGGTTGAGGAAGTCCGGCAGGCGCGCGCCGCGGTGTCCGGCACGCTCTCCGTCATGCAGGGCAAGCTGCCGAAGCCGTTGACCCTGTCCGAGCACTTCGCCCTCGGGCTGCGCATCGCCTGGTACACGTTCCTGCCCGACCAGGTCCTGAAAGCGACGAGCTGGGAATTTCTGCGCGAGTTCAGGGAGCGCGACATCGACGCCTGGACAGATTTCCAGGCCCGGCACGCGGGGAACTCGTACATTCGAACCCGCCAAACGAGTCCGTGACGGCTCGGCCGGAGCCCGGCGTGACGCGACCCGCGGTCATCCTCCTGTTCGCGGTCATGATCGGCGTTGCGCCGCTCACCGTCGAGGGGCAGGCGGGGAAGGTCTACCGGATCGGTGACCTTCGAGAGGATGCGGCTCCTCTTTCCGAGCCCTTCCTGAACGCAATGCGAGAGCTCGGATGGGTGGAGGACCAGAATTTCAAGATCGAGAGACGCACGGCAGACAGACGAGATCAACTCCGGACACTCGCGGCTGAACTAGTGCGGCTCAAGGTTGACATCATCCTGACGATTGGAACGCCAGCAACCCGCGCGGCCAAAGAGGCGACGAAGACCATCCCCATCGTGTTCACCCTCGCCGCCGATCCGGTCGAAACCGGGCTCGTGGCCAGCTTTGCACGGCCAGGTGGGAACCTGACAGGGTTTGCTGTGGGCCTCTACGATGCGAAGTTTTTGGAAGTCCTCAAGGAAGCGCTCCCCGGGGTCTCGCGCGTGGTCTACCCGGCTCCCGCGCCAATCGCTCCGGGGACTTCCCGAGCAAGTTTGAACGCCACGGCCCGGGTACTGGGCGTCGAGATCAAGGGCATTGCGGTGCATGAGCCGAGAGACTTCGACAGGGTTTTCGTGGCCGCCAAGCGCCTGGGCGGCGGCGCCGTGCTGGTGCCAAACGTCGCGTGGTTTCGCCCTCATCTGGAACGTATCGGGGCCGCTGCGGCGAAGAGCCGCCTGCCAGCAATCAGCTACGACCGGCGATTCGCCGAGTCGGGCGGGTTGCTCTCCTACGGGCCGACGCCGTTGCAAAACGTCCCACGTCTGGCCGCTCAGATCGACAAGATCCTCAAGGGCGCCAAGCCTGCCGACCTTCCCATTGAGCAACCCACGAAGTTCGAGCTGGTGATAAATCTAAAATCCGCCAAGACCCTGGGCCTGACGATTCCCCAGTCGCTGTTGGTGCGAGCGGACGAGATCATCCAGTGATCCGGCGGCGAGCCTTCACGACTTGACCAGGACCCGTGCCTGCCCTAGCTTCCTGGCAGATGAGCAGTCCCCAGCTCCCAACCGTCGACCGACGCGCATTCCTGGGCGGCCTTGCTCTGAGTGTGTTCGGCGTGCCGCTCGCAGCCGTGGCCCAGGCGCCGCCGAAAGTGCCCAAAGTCGGTTATCTGTCGATAGGCTCGGCCTCCGATCCGAGACGCATAGCGCTTTCTGACGCCTTTCGGGAAGGGCTGCGCGGCCTTGGCTACATCGAGAACAGGAGCATCGGGATCGAGGCCAGATTCGCTGAGGGAAGCTATGATCGGCTCCCCGACCTCGCAGCCGAGCTGGTCCGTCTGAGGGTCGACATCATCGTGGCGTACTCCACGCCGGCGACGAAGGCCGCGCGAGATGCGACGAGGACGATTCCCATCGTCATGTCGGCCGTTGTTGATCCTGTGGCGACCGGACTTGTCGCCAGCCTCGGCCGGCCAGGGGGAAATGTCACCGGGCTGTCCTTGATGGCCCCCGAGCTCATCGGGAAACAGATGCAGCTCCTTACGGAGCTGGTTTCCAAGGTCTCCCGCGTGGCCGTCCTCTGGAATCCGGGCAATCCAAGCAACGAACCTCAGTTGCGAGAAGCGGAGGCGGCAGCCCGGACGTTGAGAGTGCGACTTCAACCCCTGCAAGCGCGTGGTCCCAAGGACCTCGACAGCGCCTTCGTGGCGATGACCAGAGAGCGGGCGGGCGCGGTCGTCGTTCTGGTGGAAGGGGTGTTCATCGATAACCGGGCACAGATCGCTCGCCTGGCGGAAAGGGCCCGCCTGCCGGCAGTCTACGGGATAAGGGAGCATGCGGAGGCCGGTGGCCTCATGTTCTACGGGGCGAGCCCCGTCGACGTGAACCGGCGCGCTGCCATGGTTGTCGACAAGATCCTCAAAGGCGCCAAGCCTGGCGACCTCCCAGTCGAGCAACCCACGAAGTTCGAGATGGTGATAAATCTAAAAACCGCCAAGGCCCTCGGATTGTCGATCCCCCAGGCCGTGCTGATCCGCGCCAACGAGACCATTTCGCAATAATGGATCGCCGGTGATTGCGCTCTGAGGACAGCGCCGGTTCGCGAAGCGCCCGGGAGCCAAACGCGAGCCGCCCCGACGGGTGGTCGGGGCGGCAGGACAACACTGTGGCCGGGGGTCGTTCAGGCCGTGACGAATGCGGCGTAGTGATCGCCCTTGGAGATGGGCGCCAGGCCCGTGACGACTTCACTCCAGTGCTCGCCACCATCGTCGCTGCACCACACCTCACCAGTGGCCGTCGCGGCGAAGAGGGAGAAGGAATCTCCCCAGTCCTCGAGACACATCGCCTCGAACGCGGGCCGGAGCCGGTCGGGCAACCCCTGACGGAGCACCTGCCAGGTCTTCCCCCCATCGGTGCTCTTGGAGACGCGGGAGCCGGCGAAATGACTCTTGCGCCAGGACCCGGGGCCCTTCTCGGCCGACGCCACGAACATGAGCTCCGGTTGTCTGGGATGCAGCACCAGGAGGTCGGGATAGCCGCCGATCTCGTGGTGCAGGTCGGTCCATTGCTCCCACGTTTTGCCGCCATCGCCGCTGACATACATCCCGATGCCCGTGGTGATGTAGATGCGGTCGGGATTCAGGGGATTGATCACCGTGCGGTGGACGTCGTCGTCCATCCCCTGGATCACCTGAAACGTCTTTCCGGCATCGGTGCTCTTCAGCAGACCGCCCTGCTCCACCCCGATGAACAGGGTCCGAGCGTCCCGCGGATGAAAGTTGATGTGCTTGGTGTGGGCGACGCCGGGCGGGGCGGGGAAGCTCCAGCGCGACGTGTCCACCGACCGTAGGGCCGGAAGCTCGGTCCAGCCGCGTCCGAGGTCATCGCTGTAGAACAGGTGGGCGGGCTCCGTCCCGGCGAAAACGCGTACGCCGTCCGCGAGGCGGGCACACGCGAGGCTGTACACGTTCTGCTCGGTGAGTCCTTTGTCTCGACGTTCCCAGGTGCGTCCGCCATCCCCGCTGGCGAACATCGAACCGTGCTTCATCCCCGCGAAGATCGTGCCGCTTTCCGGCTCGATCATGAGGGCGTGGACGTGCTTGTCGGTCAGCGTCCGATGGGCGACGTGCCACCCCCCGCCACCGGAATCACGCTCCAGGCACACCACCCCTTCGATGGTGCCGACCAGCACCTGCCTGGAGGGTTCGGCAGAACGATAGATCGTGGGCCCACCATGCGAGAGGGTTATGGCCATGGGTGCCTCCTTCTCAGGGTGATGAAGACAGTGCGCCGCCTCGCCTCGGGTGTCAAGGCTGGCGAGAGGCGGGACATCGGGTGACACGCCGGGCACGACGAGTATAGAATCCGCACCATGCCAACACTCTCCGTCGATCGACTAGAGCACGTGGTACTCGTCGTGCGCGACATGGACGCGACCTGCGCGTTCTATCGCCGAGTTCTAGGCATCGAGGTGGAGACGTTCGGCCGGGGCCGGACCGCGCTCCGCGTCGGCCGGCAGAAGATCAACCTGGAGCACGCCCGGGGGCTCGCGTCGGACCAGCCGATACCCGGCGCAGGTCATTTCTGCTTCGTCACGAGCGCCCCGCTCGCCGAGTGGATCGCGCACCTCGCGGCATGTGGCGTCCCGCTGATCGAGGGCCCGGTGAAACGCAGCGGCGCCGAAGGGCCGATCGACTCGATCTACCTCCGGGACCCCGACGACAACTCGATCGAGATCGCGACATACGCGCCGGCGACGACCGTGACCTAGCGGCAGGCCCGCTTGGTGTACGGGCCTCCCAGGAGGGGCAGGACCTTCACCACCTCGGACTTCTTGCCCTTCACCTCCACGATGAAGCTGCCCCGGTCGGCGTCCCCCTTCTCGTCTACGTACGTGTCCATGAGGAGCCCGGGCTCGTCGGCCGCCGTGAACAGGTTGTTGTGCAGGCAGTCGCGGACCTTGGCCTGGTCGAACGCGCCCACCCTGTCGACCGCGGCCTTCATGAGGTGGGCGCCGATGTACCCCTTGAATCCGTTGTGATCGGGCACCCTCCCGAATCGTTCCTGAAACCGCCGGCCCATGTCCAGCATGCTGGGCACCGGCGAGAGCGCCGTCATCGGCACGTGACAGCGCGCACCGTTCATCGCCTCGCCGCCCGCGTCGATGGTGGTCTGCGCGCACAGGTTGTCCCCG